>JAKLKS010000393.1 GCA_023150535.1 Planctomycetota bacterium | reverse complement strand
CCGCGAGGTCCGGGGCCCGCGGTGATCCGCCGCCCCGCCGCGGCTCCCCTCCCGCCGGGTTCCCCGCCCCCCGTGCGCCCCGCGGGAGGCCCCCGTCCCCGTGCACGACCCCGCCTCGGAACTCCCCGCCCTCGCCGCCGCCGGCCTCCGCCGGAAGGTCCCCTACCCTCCCCGGGCCCCCCGCGCCGCTACGGGATCCAGCCGGGGAGCGCGGCCGCCTGTCCGACCCAGGAGGCGAGCCGCCCCTCGTAGAATTCCCCCTCGTGGAGGTCGACCCGGCGGGATTCCCCGCTCCCCGGGGTGCCGCCGAGGGGGAGGGGGTGGAGCGAGGAGCCCCGGAGGAAGGTCACCCGGACGAAGCGGGCGAGGACGTGGACCCCGAGGAACCGGCCCCGGCCCTCGACGCCGTAGAGGGGGGAGTTCCACCGGACGGCCCTGCGCACGCCGGGCACGCTCCGCCCGATGAGCGCGTCGAGGCGCCCACCGGCGGCGCCCTTCCAGCCCGGGCAGGCGGCGATCCACGCCCGAACGGGGGCGTTGCCGTCACCCTTCGCGTTCCGCGGGTTGCCCCCCTAGGGGAGCACGACCTTCCCGGCCGCCGGTCCGCGGTTCCCCATGGCCGGCATTCCATCGGAGGGAGGCGGCGCCCTCCGCCCCTGGGGTCCGCGGGGAATCCGGCCGGGGATGGATCGGCCCGCGGGGGACTGCTATCCTCTGCGCGGAGTTCCCGGGCAGGCTCCGGGGGGTGGGGAGGAGTCCCATGGCGAGTCCCGTCGTGCGCGAGAAGGGCCTGCGCGATCCCCTGGAGGGGAGGGCCTTCCTGTGCCTGGTGCTGGCCTCCGTTCCGGGCGCCCTCCTGCTGCTGGTCCTGATCGTCGCCAGCTACGGGGCCTGGCTCTTCTTCATCCTCATCGGCGCGCTCGCGGGGTGGATGGCGAGGGGAATCGCGCGGGGGCACCTGCGGGCCAACGCGGTGAGGGTGTCCCGGGATCAGCTGCCCCTCGTGCACGAGGCGCTCCGGGACGCCTGCACGAAGCTCGGGATGGAGGAACCGGAGTGCTACGTGGTCCAGGAGACGCTCTGGAACGCCTTCGCGGCGAGGCTCGTGGGCCGGCCCGTGGTGGTCCTCTACTCCGGGGTCGTCGACGCCCTCCTCCGCAAGGGGGACGTCGCGGCCCTCTCCTGGCTCGTGGCTCACGAGGTGGGGCACGTGGCGGCGGGCCACCTGGACGCCTCCCGATCCCTGCTCTGGCTCGGCGGCTGGATCCCATGGCTCCTCCTCTGGCACTCCCGGCGGTGCGAGTTCACCTGCGATCGCATCGCCCACTTCGTGACCGGGGACGGGGGGGCCGGGCGGCGGATGCTGGTGTTCCTGGGTGTCGGCGAGGAGAACGCCGGGGCGGTCGACGTGGATCGGCTCCTCCGGCAGTGGTGGACGCACCGCGACGAGCTCTTCGTGCGCCTCGGCGTCCTCTACTCCACTCATCCCCCCCTGCTCGCGCGCATCGAGCACCTCGGGGAGATCGGCCGGTAGCCCTCCCCCCTCCCGCGCGGGACGGCGGGCGGGGCGCGGGGCCGCCGCGGGCTACACTGGAGCGATGGAAAACCTCTTCGATCCCGGCGCCCCGGAGCGGGTCCTCGAGCGCCTCGACCGGCTGCGGCCGGATTCGGGGCGGGAGTGGGGGAGGATGGACGCGGCGCAGATGATGGCGCACTGCGCGCTGGGCCTGGAGGCGGCGACCGGGGACGCGGTGCTGGACCGCTCGTTCCTGGCGCGCATGCTCGGGCGGTTCTTCAGGGGCATCCTCCTCGGCCCGAAGCCCTTCTCGAGGAACTCCCCGACGCACCCGCTGCTGGTGATGAGGACGCCGAGGGACTTCGGGCGGGAGAAGGCGCGGCTCGCCGCGGCGATCCGGAAGTTCCAGGAGGCGGGGCCGGCCTCCGCCGCGCGCTTCGAGCACGCGCTCATCGGGAGGATGACCGGCGCGGAGTGGGGCCTGCTCCAGCAGAAGCACCTGGATCACCACCTGCGGCAGTTCGGCGTCTAGGACGCGGTGGGGGCGCGCCTCCGCCCGCCCCGCCGACGGCCGCGAGGCCGCCGGCGGATCGCTCCTCCCCCTCCTCCCCCGGCGGCGCCGCCTCGAGGCGCTGTCCCGCGAGGTCCGGGGCCCGCGGTGATCCGCCGCCTCGCCGCGGC
>JAKLKS010000392.1 GCA_023150535.1 Planctomycetota bacterium | reverse complement strand
CGCCGTGCCCCTCACCCTGGAGATCCGCGAGACCGTCGCCGCGCCGCCCGCCCGCGTCTTCGAGGCGATGACCGACCTCGATTCCCTGGGGAAGTGGATGCACGGCCTCCTGGGGGTGGAGCGCCTCGCGGGCGAGGGCCCGCTCGCCGTCGGCCACCGGTTCCGCGAGACCCGCAGGATGATGGGGCACACCGCGTCGGAGGTCTTCGAGGTCACGGGCATGGTCCCGGGCCGCTCCATGGACCTCTTCGTGGACGGGAGGCAGGGATCCACGGGGAAGGGGGAGTTCCGCTTCCGCCACGAGGTGCGGCCGGCGGGTTCCGGCTCCGAGATCGTCCTCTCCGGGGAGATCTCCGGCATGGGGGCGATGGGGGAGTTCCTCGGGCGCCTCTTCCTGGGGACGATGAGGAAGGCCATCGCGAAGGACCTCGCCTCGCTCAAGGCCTTCGTCGAGGGCGGGGAAGGCTGAAAGAACGGGCCGGGTTCGTTCCCTAACCACCGTCCTTTCCTTAGACTCGGTGCAGGAGGCCCCATGCACCGAAGGACGCCCGCTCTCCTCGCCCTCGCCGCCCTGGCCCTCGCCCTCCCCCCGGCGCCCGCGTCCGCCCAGGACGCCCCCCCGCCCCCGCCCCGCCGCGGCGGCATCGCCCCGCCGTCCCCCGGCACCGGCGGGCCGACCTCCCCCCCCGAGGGGGCCGCCCGCGAGGCCATGTGGCGGGCCGCCACCGCCGAGGAGTGGAAGCGGCCGGTCCTCATCACCTTCCAGCGCACCTGGGAGGACGCGCTCGCCGTGGCGAAGGAGGAGAACCGCCCGATCCTCGTCTGCGTGAACATGGACGGGGAGATCGCCAGCGAGCACTACGCCGGGGTCCGCTACCGCGAGCCGGAGATCGCCGCCCTCTACCGCCCCTACGTCTGCGTCATCGCCTCCGTCTACCGCCACAACCCGCGGGACTTCGACGACGCGGGGAACCGCATCCTCTGCCCCCGCTTCGGCAGCGTCACCTGCGGCGAGCACATCGCCATCGAGCCCGTCCTCTACGAGAAGTTCTTCGAGGGTGTCCGCGTCGCCCCCCGCCACCTCCTCATCGAGCTCGACCAGAAGGAGACCTTCGACGTCTACTACGCCATGGACACCGCCACGGTGTTCGGCCACATCCGGCGCGGCGTCGAGGGAAGGCCGGAGCCCCGCACCGTCGTGCGCGGCGACCGGCCGGCGGTGGAGCGGGTGGGGAGCCGCGAGGTCTCCGACCGGACCGCCGTGGAGAGGGCCTACGCCGAGGGGGACGCGGAGACCCGCCGCGCGCTGCTGGAGGCGGCGGCGAAGAACCCCGGGGCCGCCCCCCTCGATCTCCTACGCCTCGCGCTCTTCGGGCTCGACCCCGAGCTCGCCTCCGCGGCCCGCCGCTCGCTGGCCGCGGCGGAGACGCCGGAATCCCTGGGCCTCATCTCCGACGCGCTGCGCGCCCCCATGGCCCCCGCGGACCGGGACGCCCTCCTCGGCGCCCTCGACCGCCTCGCGGAGAAGTCGCCGAAGGCGCGCTGGCTCTCCGTGGTCCACCGCGGCGTCGCGGGGAAGTCGGAGATCGTGGACGTGCAGCGATGGAAGGAGGCGGGGGCGACCTACCCGGCCCCCGACGCCGGGGCCGCCGGCGCCGCCGACGGCGAGGACGACGGGGCCGCCAACCTCGCCCGCGCCGAGAGGTTCCTCGCGGAGGGGCTGGAGGCGCGGCAGGAGACCGGTCCCCACCGGAGGGCCGGGGAGACCTTCTCCCGCCTCCTCCTCATCGACGCCCGCCGCGCCGCGCTCCGGGCCGAGGAGAAGGGGGCGACCTCCTGGAGGACCTCGGCCGTCCTCTCCATCGCCGCCTGGAACTCCGGCGAGCTCGAGGAGGCCTACGCCCGGTCCGCCCTCGCCGTGAAGGCGCTCCCGCCCGGGGAGGCCTCGGTCAACGCGTGGCGGGTCCTCACGATCTTCGCCGAGGGCCGCTGGAAGTCGATCAAGGCCGCGGTGCGGGAGAAGCGGAGGTGGCCGCCGGAGTGGCTCACCGACCTCAACGCCGCCTTCACCGTCCTCCGCCGCCACCCCCTGGGCACCGACGCCCAGGTCGCCTGGCACGCGGAGCTCCTCTCCTGGCTCGGCTTCGAGGACCGGGCCGGCGAGGTGGTCGAGGAGGGGCTGAAGCGGTTCGGGGCCTCGGAGGCGCTCC
>JAKLKS010000391.1 GCA_023150535.1 Planctomycetota bacterium | reverse complement strand
GAACGGGCAGGCACTCGGCGAGCCCGACCTCGAGCCGGTCGGGAAGTACGGGGCGGCGGCTGCCGTGTTCGCCGACGCCACGGCGATCGACGCCAAGGCCGTCCGCCGCTGGCTCAGGAAGGCGGGCGCGAACGTCTTCGACTCGCGTGCGTTCTTCCGGAAGAAGCGCGAGGGCAGGAAGGCGAAGGCGTAGATGCCGCAGGAGCGTAGCCCCCTGCCGGAACGGCAGGGGGCGAAGGCTGGTGGGCCCAACTGGACTTGAACCAGTGACCCCCTGCGTGTCGAGCAGGTGCTCTAGCCAACTGAGCTAATCGCCCACGGGTGCCGGCATTCTGCATCCCCCCGCGGGGCCCGGGGAGGGGAATCCGGGCCGGCGGCCGTGCTACCATCCCGCCCGGGGGGAAGGAAACCCCGCGGGGGCCGCGGGGACCCGGTCACATCCGCCCGTTGCCCCCCGTCACAGGCGACGCCGCCGCGACCATGGAGGGAGCGCCCGTGGCCCGTAGGATCCACCCTTCACGCCGGCGCCAGAGGCACGGGAGACCGAAAATGGAAGACGAAGGCACCACCAGGCAGGGCGCGAAGGTCCACTCCGATCGCGATCGCCGCGCCCTCGAGTACCACGAGCAGGGGAGGCCCGGGAAGCTGGAGGTCATCCCCTCCAAGCCCTGCACCACCCAGGCGGAGCTGAGCCTCGCCTACACCCCGGGCGTGGCCGTGCCCTGCCTGGAGATCGAGAAGAACCCCGACGACGCCTACCGCTACACCAACCGCGGGAACCTCGTGGCCGTCATCAGCAACGGCACCGCGGTCCTCGGCCTCGGCGACATCGGCGCGCTCGCCGGGAAGCCGGTCATGGAGGGCAAGGGGGTCCTCTTCAAGAGGTTCGCCGACATCGACGTCTTCGACATCGAGATCGACGAGAAGGACCCGGAGAAGGTCATCGAGACCGTCAAGCGCCTCGAGCCGACCTTCGGCGGGATCAACCTCGAGGACATCAAGGCCCCCGAGTGCTTCCACATCGAGCAGACCCTCAAGCGGATCATGGACATCCCCGTGTTCCACGACGACCAGCACGGGACCGCCATCATCTCCACCGCGGGGCTCATGAACGCTCTCGAGATCGTGGGCAAGAAGATGGGCGAGGTCCGGGTCGTGTTCTCCGGCGCCGGCGCCGCGGGCATCTCCTGCGCGGAGATGATGATCGCGGCCGGCGTGAAGCGCGAGAACATCCTCATGACCGACTCCAAGGGGGTCCTCTGGGAGGGCCGCCAGCCGCAGTGGACCGAGGAGAAGGCCCACTTCGTGCGGAAGACGAAGGCGCGCACCATCGGCGACGCGCTGAAGGGCGCCGACGTCTTCGTCGGCGTGTCGCTGGCCGGCCTCGTCACCGGCGAGATGGTCAAGGGGATGGCGAAGAAGCCGGTCCTCTTCGCCATGGCGAACCCGACCCCCGAGATCCTCCCCGAGGAGGTCTTCGCGGTCCGCAAGGACGCCATCATGGCGACGGGCCGCTCCGACTACCCCAACCAGGTCAACAACGTGCTCGGCTTCCCCTACATCTTCCGCGGGGCCCTGGACGTGCGCGCGCGCGCCATCAACGAGGAGATGAAGATGGCGGCCTCCAAGGCCCTGGCCGCGCTGGCCAAGGAGGACGTCCCGGACGAGGTGAAGCGCGCCTACGGCGGCCTCGACCTCCGCTTCGGCCCGCAGTACATCATCCCCAAGCCCCTCGACCCCCGCGTCCTCCTGTGGGAGGCCCCCGCCGTCGCCGAGGCGGCCATGAGGACCGGCGTCGCCCGCTCCCCCATCGCCGACCTCGGCGCCTACCGGGAGAGGCTGGAGCGGATGCTCGGCAAGGGCCGCGAGACCATGCGCGGCGTCTTCCACCGCGCCCGCCGGGCGCCCAAGCGGATCGTCTTCCCCGAGGCGGACGAGGAGAAGGTGCTGCGCGCCTGCACGATCCTCATCGAGGAGAAGGCCGCGACCCCGGTGCTCGTGGGCGACGAGGCCCGCATCCGGAAGCAGGCCGCCGACATCGGCGCCGACATCGAGGGGGCGGAGATCGTGGACGTCGCCTCCAGCGGCGACCTCGAGGCCTTCGAGAGGCGCTACGTCGAGCTGCGGGGCCGCCGGGGGGTCACCCCGCGCATGGCCAGGGAGGAGGTCCGCAAGCCCCTCACCCACGGGATCCTGCTCGTCGATTCCGGCAAGGCCGACGGGC
>JAKLKS010000390.1 GCA_023150535.1 Planctomycetota bacterium | reverse complement strand
CCCCCATCTTCAGCAGGGTCGCGATGCCCCCCGTGAGCTTCTTCACCACCCCGTTCTTCCACTCCACCAGCTTCCCGAGGTCCACCTTCAGGCTCTCGAAGGTGATGCCCATCTCCGACGCCTTCCGCGCCTTGTCCACGAGGGAGGCGGCGTTGATGAGGGCCTTGGAGGGGATGCACCCGACGTTCAGGCAGACCCCCCCGAGCTCCCCGCGCTCGACGAGGATCACCTTCTTCCCGAGCTGAGCGGCCCGGATGGCGGCCACGTAGCCGCCGGGCCCCGAGCCGAGGACGAGGACGTCGCACCTGTGGGCTGCCATGGGTTCTCCTCCGATGGGGATCCCGGGTTCCCGGGTCCGCGCGGCGCCGATTCTCCCCGTCCTGCCCGTCCCGCCGGGCCAAATCCGCCCCGGCCGCGGCCCCCGCTCACAGCGGGAAGGCGCCCTCCGCCTTCCCCCCGGCCCGGAAGGCCGGCCTCACCTCGTCGAGCTGGGCCTCCAGCGGCGCCGGGACCTCCGCGTAGACGTGCCGGACGAGGCTCTCGAGGGGGGGCTCCGGGGCAGCCTCCGCCTCCCGCACGGCCGCCTGGATCTCCGCGCCGATCTCCGCGAGCGCCTTCTCCTCCTGCCGGGCGGACCAGAGCCTCCGCCGGAGGAGGTACTTCCGGAAGCGGTCCACCGGGTCCTTCCGCTCCCACTCCTTCACCTCCCCCTCCTCCCGGTAGCGGGAGGGGTCGTCGGAGGAGGAGTGGCCGAGGCGCCGGTAGGTGAGGAGCTCGAGGAAGGTGGGGCCGCCGCCCGACCGGGCCCTCTCCACGGCCGCGGAGACCGCGGCGAAGACCGCCAGCACGTCGTTCCCGTCCACCCGGATCCCGGGCATCCCGTAGGCCCGGGCCTTCACGGCGATGGTCTCCGAGGCGGTCTGGGCGGAGACGGGCACCGAGATGGCCCAGCCGTTGTTCTGGCAGAGGAGCACCACCGGGGGCCGGAAGACGCCGGCGAAGTTCATGCCGACGTGGAAGTCCCCCTCGCTCGTGGCCCCGTCCCCCATGTAGGCCAGCACCACGGTCCGGTCCCCGCGCAGGCGGGCCGCCATGGCCGCGCCCACGGCCTGGGGGATCTGGGTGCCGATGGGGGAGGAGAGGGAGACGTGGTTCCCCGCGCGCCAGGAGAAGTGCATGGGCTGCTGGTGGCCCAGGGACTCGTCCGCCGAGTTCCCGTAGAGCTGCCCGATGTAGGTCCGCAGCGGCATCCCCCGCAGCAGCGCCGCGCCCCCCTCCCGCAGCGCCGGGAAGACCCAGTCGCCGGGCAGCGCGCAGGCCGCGCTCCCGACGACGGCCGCCTCCTGCCCGAGGGAGGCCCCGTAGAAGGCGATGCGCCCCTGCCTCTGCAGGCCGAGCATCTTGCGGTCGAACTCCCGCAGGAAGAGCATCCGGCGGTGGAGTTCGACGCACCTCTCCGGGGGGAGGTGCGGGTCCAGGGACCGGTCGGAGGAGCCGTCGTCCCGGAGGACCCGGAGGAGGCCGAGGTCGGCCTCCCCCGCCGGCGTCGCGTGCCTGCGGGGCGCCATCCGCCGCTAGATCTCGCCCGCGAGGATGCGCTTGGGGTCCTCGAGGAGCGCCTTCACCTCGTTGAGGAACCGGGCCCCGGTGGCGCCGTCGTTGATGCGGTGGTCGATGGAGATGGAGAGGTACAGGACGTCCCGGATGGCGATCCGGTCCCCGACGACCCGCGGGGTCCTCGCGATCTTGTGCACGCCGAGGATGGCGACCTCGGGGAAGTTGATCACGGGCGTGGCGAAGAGCCCGCCGATGTTCCCGGCGTTGGTGATGGTGAAGGTCCCGCCCTGCAGGTCCTCGAGCTTCGACTTCGAGGCTCGGGCGTCCGCCGCCACGCGCTCGATCTCGGCCGCGAGGTCCACCAGGCCCCGGGACTCGACCCCCTTCACGACCGGCACGATGAGCCCGGGCTCGGAGTCCACGGCGATGCCGAAGTTGCAGGAGCCGCGCACGGTGTAGGTCCCCGCCGCCTCGTCCACGGTGGCGTTGAGCGTCGGGAACCTCCGGAACCCCTCCACCAGCGCCTTCATGATGAAGGGGAGGAAGGTGAGCTTCACCCCGCGGAGCCTCGCCCGCTCCTTCATGAGGTTGCGGACCTCGACGAGCTCGGTCACGTCCACGTCGTCCACGTAGGTGAAGTGGGCGGCGTGGCTCTTGGAGAGGGCCATGCGCTC
>JAKLKS010000038.1:13034-22508 GCA_023150535.1 Planctomycetota bacterium | reverse complement strand
GCGCGAGTGCCTCCTCAAGGTCCTCACGCACAACCTGATGCTCCTCGGAGCGGCGGCATGACCCTTTCAGCAGAGCACCTTCAAGTCTGAACCCGTCCCCTTCTTATGACTTTCTGGAGCGGGGCGCGCCCCCGCGGCCGCTCCGCCGATCTCCCTCCCTCCCCCCGCCGACGAGTAGGATGGCCCCTCCGCGCCGCCGCCCGCCGGCCGTCCCCCGAGGAGCCCCCCATGTCCGACCGCAGCGCCTGGATCGTCGCGCCCGTCCGCACCCCCATCGGGAAGTTCGGGGGCGCCTTCACGGACGTCCCCGCCAGCGACCTCGGCGGCGCCGCCGCGCGGGAGACGCTCCGCCGCTCCGGCATCGACCCCAAGGCCGTGGGCGAGGTCATCATCGGCCACGGGCGCCAGGCCGGCAACCGCCCCAACCCCGCCCGGCAGGTGCAGTGGAAGTGCGGCATCCCCCGGGAGACGCCGGCCTACACCGTGAACAAGGCCTGCGCCTCCTCGCTGAAGGCGATCACGCTGGCCGCCGGCGCGGTCCGCCTCGGCGAGCAGGAGGTCGTCCTCGTCGGCGGCCAGGAGAACATGTCCCGCACCCCCTTCTACCTCGAGCGCGCGCGCTGGGGCCTCCGCCTCGGCCACGGGGAGGTCACCGACGGCATGTACCTCGACGGCTTCCTCTGCCCGCTCTGCGACGAGCTCATGGGCGCGACCGCCGAGAACCTCGCCGGCCGCTACGGGCTCGACCGCGCCGTCCAGGACGCCTGGGCCGTGGAGACCCAGCGCCGCTGCGAGGAGGCGACGAAGGCCGGCCGCTTCGACGCCGAGCGGATCCCGGTGGAGATCCCCGGGAGGAAGGGGCCGACCTCGATGAACGTCGACGAGCACGCCCGCCCCGGGACCACGCTCGAGGGGATGGCGAAGCTCCCGCCGGTCTTCCGGAAGAACGGGACGGTCCACGCGGGCAACTCCTCGGGCATCACCGACGGGGCCGCGACGATGCTCGTCGCCTCGGGCGACGCGGTGAAGGCCCACGGCCTCAGGCCCATGGCGCGTCTCGTGGACTGGACGGCGGCGGGCGTGGACCCCGCGATCATGGGCATCGGGCCGGTGCCGGCGGTGCGGTCGCTCCTCGCGCGGAACCGCATCACGCTGGGCGACGTCGACCTCGTCGAGCTGAACGAGGCCTTCGCCGCGCAGATCCTCGCCTGCGCGAAGGACCTCGAGCTGGACATGGCCAAGGTGAACGTGAACGGGGGCGCCATCGCGCTGGGGCACCCCATCGGGGCCACGGGGGCGCGCATCGTCACCACGCTGCTGCACGAGATGGAGCGGCGCGGGTCGAAGCGGGGGATCGCCACGCTCTGCGTGTCGGGGGGCATGGGGATGGCGCTCCTCTTCGAGAGGGAGTGACCGTGGCGGACGAGGCGGGGGCGAGCCGGCGGGACCTCTTCCGGCTCCTCGGGAGGGTCGTGGCCGACGCGGCCGGGGCCCGGATCCCGGCCCCGGCGGCTCCCCCGCGCCCCGCGCCGCCGCAGGAGCCGGAGGCGGAGGTGCCGCTGGAGCGGGCGCGCCTCGTGGTGGACCTGGCCCTCCACCCGGTGCCGGCGCAGCGGGCGCGGCGGTTCGTGAACCCCGCCTGGCCGGGGCCGGTGCTCCTCGTGCGGGTGACCATGGACCACTTCGCCGCGGTGGACGGCGACTGCCCCCACTGCGGGCTCGCCCTCTCCTGGGACCCGGGGCGGGAGGTCGTCCACTGCCCGCGGGACGCGACCGCCTTCCGGATGGACGGGCTCCCGTCCGAGGGGCGGCGGGACGAGAGCCTCCGGTCCTATCCCTGCCACGCGGCGGGACCGCGGGTGGAGATCGGGCTGCCGGGGGACGGGTAGGGGACGGGGGCCGAACTCCCCGCCGTTGCAACGCCCCGCCCCCCGTGGCACAAGGAGAGGGCATGGAGGAGCCTCCCCGCCCCGCCCCCGCCCCCGATCCCGACGCGCTGCTCCGCCGCTGGCGGGATGCCGGGGACGCCGCCGCCCTCGGGGCGCTCTTCGACGCCACCGCGCCGGAACTCTTCTCCGTCGCCCTCCACCTCTGCCGCGACCCGGCGCTGGCCGAGGACGCGCTGCAGGAGACCTTCCTCGCCGCCCTCCGGCACCTCGACCGCTTCGAGGCCGATCGCCGCGTCGTCCCCTGGCTCGCCGGGATTCTCCGCAACAAGGTCCACGAGGTCCGCCGCTTCGGCGCGCGGGCCCCGGACCCGCGGAGGCTCCCTCTCCCCCCCGATCCGGAGGGTCCCCTTGCCGCCGCCGCGACCGCCGAGGAGGAGGCCCGCGTCCGCGCCGCGCTGGAGGATCTCGAGGAGCCCTACCGCGAGGTCGCGATCCTCCGCTGGCGCCACGGCCTCGAGCCCGCGGAGATCGCCGCCGCGAAGCGCATGGCGCCGGGCACCGTGCGCTCGCTGCTCCACCGCGCCGCGGGGCGCCTGAAGCGGGACCTCGTCGGGCTCCCGGTCCTCCTCCTCCTCCGCGAAGGGCCCGCCGCCCCCCGCGGCCTCGCCGCCGTCCGCGCGGAGGTGATCCGCCGCGCGCCCCTCCCCGTCCTCCCGGCCGCCGCCGCCGGGTCCGCGTCCGCCCTTCTCCTCGGAGGTGCCCTCGTGGCGAACAAGCTGGTCGTCGGCGGCGCGATCCTCCTGGCGGCGGCGGGGGCCTGGTGGCTCGCGGGGAGGAACGGGGCGGAGGCCCCCCGGCCCGCGGGGGGCGGAACGCAGGAGGCCGCCGCTCCCTCCCCGCCCGCACCGGAGGCGGAGGCCCCGGAGGATCCGGGCCCTGCTTCGCCCCCGCTCCCCCTCCCCCCCGGCGCGGCCCGCGCCACGGGGATCGTGGTCGATCGCGAGGGCCGCCCCGTCCCCGGGGCGCGGGTGACCTCCTTCCCCGGGGACCTCGCCAGGGCCGTCACGATGGAGGAGGGATCGAGGCCGGGGAGCGGCCTCCTCGCCGCCGTCGCGGGACCGGACGGGCGGTTCACCGTGGAACTCGCGCGCCTCTCGCCGCGGGCGACGCTCCTCGCGACCGCGCCGGGGTTCACGCCCGCGGTGCTCGTCGAGGTGATCGACGGGGAGGAGGCGCGCCTCGTCCTCGAGCGCGCGGCGGCGGTGATCGGGACCGTCGTGGACACGGAGGGGATCCCCGTGGCCGGGGCGTGGGTGCGCGTGCGGCGCCTCCTCGACGCCCTCATCCTGGACCGGGAGGGTGTGTCCGGGGCGGACGGGCGGTTCCGCGTGGAGGAAGTCCCGGCGGCGGTGCCGATGCACGGAAGCCGGCCCGCGGCGGACATGCTGGCCATCGAGGCCGGGGCCGAGGGCTTCGGGCCCTTCTTCTCCGGCACGATGTTCCCCGTGCCGCCGGCGCTCACCGCGGGCGCGGCCTGGGAGGTGCGCATCGTCCTCGCCCGCGGCTGGACCCTCCGGGGGAAGGTCGTCGCGGCGGGGGGCGGGGAGCCCGTCGAGGGGGCGCGGGTGGTGGCCTGGGACGGAAGCGGCGGCCTCGGCTTCGGCAGGGCCAGCGGGTCGAGGATGTCGCCTGCCTTCACGCCCCGCCCCCTCGGGGAGGCGGTCACCGGGGTCGGCGGCGAGTTCGCCCTCTCCGGGCTCCCCGCGTCCGGATCCGCCTTCGAGGCCCGCGACCTGTCCTCGATCCCGAACCGCCGGTGGAACGCGGGCGTCGGCGCATGGAAGGAGGGGCTCTGCTGGACGACGGCCCGGCTCGAGGAGGCCGCGTCGGGGGAGGAGCGGGAGGTGGTCCTCGCTCTCGAGCCCGTCGGTGCCGTCGAGGGGAGGGTGCTGGACGGCGAGGGCAGCCCGGTGGCGGGCGCGCGGGTCTTCCCCAACGGGGCGGGCCTGCCCTACGGCGGCGGGCTCCCGCCGGCCTCGGCCGGGGATCCCGGCACGTCGGCGGTGACCGACGGGCAGGGCCGCTACCGGCTCGCCGCCGTGCCCGGCGCGGAGGGGGGGCCGCGGAGGGTCCTGCTGCAGGCGGCGAAGGAGGACCCCTTCCTGCGGTCCACGACGCCGGAGGAGGGGGTCCCCGTCGAGGCGATCCCGGGGCGGACGGTGGCCGCCCCGGACATCGTCCTCGCGCCGACGGGGCGTCCCTTCGCGGAGGTCCTCGTGACGGACCGGGAGGGCCGGCCCGTCTGGGGGGCGCAGGCGCTCCTTCCGGGAGGCGCCGCCCGCTCCCCGGTCTCGGACCGGGAGGGGCGCATGCGCGTCCCGGGGACCGTCGAGCGCGGGAACCCCGGGAAGGCGATGCCGCTGCGGATCCTCGTCCGGGCCCGCGGCCACGGGTCCGCCTGGGCGGATCTCGCCCCGGACTTCGCGGAGACCCCACCGACGACGGTGGTCCTCGGACCGTCCCGTTCCCTCGCGGGGCGGGTGCTCGAGGCCGACGGGACGCCGGCCGGGGGCGCCTCGGTCGCCGCCGCGAAGGGCGCCGGTCCCGTGCCCGCGGCGCGCGACCCCTTCGACGTCCTCCCGGGCGAGGCCTCGGGGGCGGGCGGGGCGACCACCGCGGCCGACGGCACCTTCCGCATCGAGGACCTCCCCGAGGGGCCCTTCCGCCTCGTCGCCCGCGGCGCGAGCCTCTTCCGCGGGGGGACGGTCCCGGAGGAGGCGCGGGAGTCCGTGCTGGAGGACGTCCCCGCGGACGCGGCCGGCCTCGAGATCCGCCTGCCGGCGCCGAAGTCGCTCCCCGCGGGCGCGGTGGAGGGGATCGTCACCGACGCGGAGACGGGCGCCCCGATCCTCCGCTGCGACGCCGAACTCTCCGGTCCCGGGGGGTTCTTCATGGCGCCGCGCGGGAAGGACAACCCCGGCGGCCGGTTCCGCATCGAGGGGGTCCCCGCGGGGGAGTGGCGGCTCCAGGTCTACGTCGCGGGGTACGCGCCCTTCGTCAAGGAGGGGATCGTGGTGGCGGCGGGGACCCCGGCCGCACCCCTGGAGATCCCCCTCTCCCGCGGCGCGACGGCGACCGGGACGCTCCGGCCCCCGGCGGGGGTCTCGCTGCGGGGCTACAGGATCTCCTTCGACGCCGCCGACCCGGGGTCGGGGTGGGCGGCCGGCGGAGCGCAGGGGACGGTGGGGGAGGACGGGACCTTCCGGGTGGAGGGAGTGGTCCCGGGCCGGATAGCGGGCGTGAGCGTCCTGGCGGAGGGCTTCCTCCCCTGGCCCGCCCGGACCGCGAACGTCGCCAGGACCGACCCGACGCCGGCCGGCGGGACGGCCACGGTCGAAGTCCGCCTGCGCCGCGGGGGCGTCGTCACGGGACGGGTGACGGATCCGGAGGGAGCGCCCCTCGCGGGCGCCGTCGTCCAGCCCTGGTCCCGGGACGGGGAGACGGGCCGGCACGGAAGCGCCGGATCCTGCCGGAGCGGCCCCGACGGGACCTTCCGCACGGGACTCCTGCCCCCCGGCCCCACGGTCCTCCTCGTCCACGCGCCGCCCCCCTGGCGCGGGCTGTACCAGGAGGGCCTGCCGATCTTCCTCTTCGACTTCCCCGGTCCGCCCCACGTCTTCGATGTCCCCGCCGAAGGGGAGGTGCGGCGCGATGTCCGGCTCTCCCGGGGATCCGGGTCCGTGGAGGGGCGGGTCGTCGATGGCGCGGGGGACCCCGTGGCCGGGGCCTCCGTGGGGATCATGTTCGGCGAGGGGTACTTCGGCGGAGGGGGCATCCCGGGGAAGACGGGGCCCGACGGTCTCTTCCTGGTGGAAGCCGTGGCGCCGGGGAGGCGGCTCCGCGCATGGGCGGGCCTGTCCGGAGCGGGGTCCGGGACCTCCGCCCCCTTCGACCTCGCGGAGGGGGGAACGGTGGAGGGGATCCCCGTGGTCCTCCTTCCCCACCCTCCCCTCACGGGCAGGGTAGTGCGCTCCGATGGGGCGCCCCTGCGCGGGGCCGCCCTCTACGTGGTTCCGGATGCCGGCCAGGGCCTCACGTCCTGGATGGAGATCGATCGCCTCACTCCCCTTCCCGTCCTGCCGGACGGCTCCTTCGTGGTGGAGATCGCCACCGGGGGTCACTGTGCCATCGCCGCGACGGCGGAGGGGTGCACGCCCGCCACCTCCGGGCCCATCGAGGGAGGGAGCGGGGATCTCCGGATCGTCCTCCAGCCGGAGGCTCCGCTCCGGGGCCGGGTCCTCGACGGGGAAGGCGCCCCCGTCGCGGGCGCCCTGGTCTTCGCGGAGCGTACCGGGGCGCAGGCCGCAGGTTCTGAGGCCGGCGAAGCGATGGCCGCCTCCGACGCGGGGAACGCGGACTTCGAAGGGCCGGGGGTGGGACACCCTCCGGTCCTCACCGGCCCGGAAGGGGAGTTCTCGCTCGGGGGGCTGCCGGCCGGTCCGGTGCGTCTGCACGTCCGGCGGGAGGGCTCGGTCGTGGTGGATGCCGTCGCGGGCGGTCCCCCCGTGGAGATCAGGCTCCCCCTCTTCGCCCCCGTCGCCGGCCGGGTCCTGGGGACTGACGGATCCCCCGCGACGGGGCGGGTCCAGGTCGAGGTGCGCATCGGGGAGGACGGCCCCTGGTGGACGGCGCCGGCGGCGGAGGACGGCTCCTTCACCTCGATCCCCCTCGCCCCGTCCACGACCTACCGGGTACGGGCGTCGCGGGAGGACGCGGAGGGATTCGATGTGGCCTACCTGCGCGATGTCCGGGCAGGGACGAGGGATCTCGAACTGCGCCTACCGTCCATGGCCGTCCTCCTGGTCCGGGTCCTCGACGAGGAGGGGCGCGAACTCCCCTTCGAGGTGCTGGCCCTCGCGGAGGAGGCGGCTCCCGGGGATCCCTACGGGCGGATCCTCATGGCCCCGGCTCCCGGGGGAGGAGGGATGCGCATCCGCGCGGACGCCACCCTCTCCTATCGAATCGGTGCGGGGGGGCGGACCACGGGCTACCTCCCGCACATGCTCGAGGGGACCCACCGGCCGGGCGGGCCCCCCCTCGAGATCCGGCTCCAGCGCGGAGCGGTGCTCGCCGGCACCCTGAGGAACGCCCGCGGCGATCCCCTCGCGGGGGGAACCGTGCGGGCCGAGATTCCCGGAATCCCCTCCGACCTCCTGCCTCAGTGCCATTCGGACGACGATGGGCGCTTCCGGTTGACGGGAGTCCCGCCCGGCCCCGTCCGGCTCCGCACCTGGAGTCCGGAGAGGAAGGGTCTCCTGGAGGCCGGGACCTTCACGGCCCCCGCCGACGGACTCGACCTTCGCCTGGAGTGAGCGGGTGGATCGGTGCGGCGCCGGGCAGCCGTCCTTCTCCCCGGGGGGCCGGAGACTCATCGCCGGGTGACCTGCGGGTGCCCGGGTCCCCGTGGATCTCCCTCACCGCCCGGTCGGCAAGTCGTTTTCCCAGTCAAGAAACGACTTGTCGAGTCAGAAAGTCATGGCCCGCCGATGCGCCATCGGGGAATTCCCGGGAGGGGGCTCCCGCAAGCGGGGCGAGTGACCGAAAGGTCGCCAGGCTCCTTGTTCTTCACGGGCCTCCGCTTTCCGGCGCGGACGCCCGTGAAGAATGGGAGCCTGGCTCCGTACTGGTCACTCCACCCGCGCCCGGAGGATGAGGTCGCCGAGGTCGAGGAGGTCGAGCACCTCCTGCCCCTCCGCCACGATCCCCGTGATGGTGTAGTTCCGGTCGAGGTGGGGCGTGGAGCCGTGGCAGAAGAACAGCTGGCAGCCGCCGGAGTCCTTCTCGCTCGACCGGGGGACGCCGAGGGTCCCGCGCAGGTAGTACTCCCCGGAGAACTCCGCCCGGGCCGTCGCGCCGCCGCTGCCGGAGCCGTCCCCCCGCGGGTCCCCGCCCTGGGCGACGAAGGAGGGCACGATCCGGTGGAACACCGTCCCGTCGTACCCCCCCTCCCGCGCCCGCTCGAGGAGCCGCGCCACCGCCACCGGCGCCGCCGAGGGGAGGGTCCGCAGGACGAACTCCCCCCGCGTCGTCGTGAACCGGATCCGCGGCGCCCCCGCGTCGGAGACCCGCAATTCCTCCCTCCGCGGGAAGGGCCTGAGGCGCGGCGGGAGCGGCATCGCCGGGGGCGTCCCGTCGGGACCCGCCAGCACCCCCGCCGCCGCCGCCCGCACCGTCGGATCGGGGTCGCCGACCAGGGCCCGGGCGAAGGGGAGCGCCTCCTCCCGCGCCACCTTCCCCAGCGCCTCGAGCGCCGCCGCGCGGAGGTCGGCCCCCTCGTCGGGGAACCGGACCGGCGCCGCCTGCCGCCGCAGCACCGCCGCCAGCGCCTCCCGCGCCTCCCCCGCCCCCATCCCGCCGAGGTGGCCCGCGGCGATGGCCGCCACCACCGGGTCGGGGTCGTCGAGCGCGTCCACGCAGGGGCCGAGCCCCGGCCGCCCCAGCGCGCCCGCCGCGTCCACCGCCGCCTCGCGCACGCGGACCGAGGGGTCGGAGAGCAGCGGCGCCAGCGCCTCGATCCCGCCCTGCTCCAGGATCCCCGCCGCCGCCGCCGCCCGGTGGAGGGAGTACTTCGACCGCGACTGGAGCCGGAGGGCCGCCTGCCCGATGGGCGTGGCCGGGGCGCCGAGGGCCTCCGTGGCCGCCACCCGCACGAGGCCCGAGGGATCGTCGATGGCCGCCCGGGCGAGGGCCTCCTCGACCCCCTTCAGCGCCGGCCTCTCCTTCGCGCCGAGGGCCTCCGCCGCCGCCGCGCGGACCCCGAAGTCGGGGTCCTCCCGGAGGGCGCGCAGGAGCGGGGCCGCCACCGCCGGGTCCTCCACCGTGCCGAGGGCCCGGACGAGGCTCGTCCGCACCCGTCCCGCGGGCTCCGCCGCCAGAAGCGCGTCGAGCCCCCCGGTCCCTCCGTGGGCGAGGGCCCCGAGGAGGAGGGCCGCGGCGGAGCGGACGTCGGGGTCCCGGTCCTCGCGGACCGCCGACTGGACCCGGGTGAGGAAGGGCAGCGCGTCCCCGGGCCGCTCCGTCGCGAGGGAGCGGGGGGGCTTCTGCGGGGCGAGCACCGTGCGGGCGACGAGGAGGGCCGCCGCCCGGGCGTCGCCCGGCGTGGCCGGGTCGGAGAAGGCGTCCACGATCCCCGCGGGCACCGCCGCGGGCTTGTCCTTCCAGGCGCGGGAGGCCATGACCGCCGCGCGGAGGGCCGCGCGGCGGACGGCGGGCTCCGGGTGGGAGAGGAGGGAGGCGAAGTCCGGCTCCTTCCAGGCCCGGTCCCCGCACAGCTGGATCGCCGATCCCGCCGCCAGCGCCCGCTCGGCGGGGCCGCCGTCGGCCCGGCGGGTCATGCGCAGCGCCTCCCCCGCGAGGTCGGCGTCCCCCGTGAGGCCGAGGGCGAGCGCCACCCCCTCCCGCACCCGCGCCTCCGGGTCCCGGGCGGCGAGTTCGAGGAGGGCGGCGGCCCGCTCCCCGCCCCGCCGGGCCACGGCCAGGGCGGCCCGCGCCCGGACCTCGGGGTCCCCGTCCCGGAGGAAGGGCT
>JAKLKS010000038.1:0-13024 GCA_023150535.1 Planctomycetota bacterium | reverse complement strand
GCGGGGCGGCTGGGGGTCCTCGCGGTCGCGGTGGGGGTGGTGGCGGGGGGCGGCGAAGGCCGGGTCCGCCCCCCGGGGCGCCGAGGCGCAGGCGGGGAGGAGCAGCGGGAGGAGGAGGGCGGCGGGGAGGAGGAGGGCGGGGCGGCGGGACGAAATCGCTGGGGTCATGGGGTCTCCCTCGGTATTCTCGGCCCTTCTTTTTCGCGCTCCCCGCCCGGGGGCGCAAGCACCCCCCCGCGCGGCGCCGTGACCGGCCCCCCGCGGGGCCCGAGAGGAGTCTCCCATGGCGCGCACCTGCGACGTCTGCCACAAGAGGACCGAGGTCGGCAACCAGATCACCCGCCGGGGCCTCGCGAAGGCCAAGGGGGGCGTCGGCCGCAAGATCACCGGCCGCTCCAAGAGGACCTTCAAGCCCAACGTCCAGCGCGTCAAGGTCATGGTCGGCAAGACCCCCGTCCGCAAGCGCGTCTGCGTCAAGTGCCTGAAGGCGGGGCTCGTCCGCAAGGCCGTCTAGCCGCTACCTCCCCCGCCGGAAGCGCCTCCGCGAGCGGAGATCGATGGTCGGCTGGCGGACCGCGAGCCTCCCCTCCATCCACGCCTGCAGGTCCTGCATCATCTCCGCGGGCGTCTGGTAGCGGCCCTCCCGCTCCTTCGCCATGGCCTTCTCGATGATCTGGGCCAGGCCCCGGGAGACCCGGGGGTTCACGTCGTCGGGGGGCTCGAGGGGGTCGTTCAGGTGGCGCGTCATCACCACCGCCGGGTTCGGCCCCGGGAAGGGGACCCGGCCCGTCACCATGTGGAAGAGCGTGGCGCCGAGCGAGTAGAGGTCGGAGCGGATGTCGATGCGCCGCTCCCCGCGGGCCTGCTCCGGGGAGACGTAGAAGGGGGTCCCCATGGCCATCCCCTCGTCGGTCTGGGAGCCGTCCGCGGCGACCTCCTTGGCGAGGCCGAGGTCGCAGAGCTTCGCCACCCCCTCCCTCGTCACGATGACGTTCGCCGGCTTGATGTCCCTGTGGACGATCTCCGAGCGGTGGGCGTGGTCGAGGGCGCGGGCCACCTGGATGACGATGCCCACGGCCCGGTGCTCGTCCAGGGGGCCGGCGGCCAGCAACTCGGCCGCCGTCCTCCCCTCCACGTACTCCATGACGAGGTAGCGCATCCCGTGGTCCTCCCCCACGTCGAGGGCCGCGATGATGTTGGGGTGGTTCAGCTTCGCCGAGGCCAGGGCCTCCCGCTCGAAGCGGCGCGCGTAGGTGGGGTTGTGGGCGAGGTGGGGGCTCAGGATCTTCACCGCGACGGTGCGCTGGAGGGAGACCTGGACCGCCTTCCAGACCGAGCCCATGGAGCCGCGCCCGAGGGGGCCGAGGATGCGGTAGCCGGCGATCTGCTCCACGGGGGGCGGGGGCGCGGGGTGGTGGCCGTGCCCGTGGACGGGGGCGGGGATGGGGGCGGGCGCCGGGGGGTGCTCCTCCTCCCCCTCCTCCTCCTCCGCGGCCTCCTCCCCGGGGCCCGCCTTCCCGGGGAACATCCTCCGACCTCGACGCCTGCGCATGGGGTCCTCCGGTCCTCCCGGGATCCTACCCGCCGCGTTCGATGCTGTGCCGCACTCCGAGGGCGCGCAGCAGGGAGAGCGTCCTCCGGTCCATGCGGCGCGCCTTGACGGGGTCGTGGTCGTCCTCCCCGCAGAGGTGGAGGATCCCGTGGACCGCGTAGAGGAGCACCTCCCCCCGCGGGCGCAGGGACCGGGCCCGCGCCTCCCGGACCGCGGTCTCCACGGAGAGGACCACCTCCCCCGCCGGTGCCCCCGCGGGGGCGCCCGGGGGGAGCGGGAGCGGGAAGGCGAGGACGTCGGTCGCCGAGGGGTCCCCGGAGAAGCGGCCGTGGAGGACGCCCATCTCGCGGTCGTCCACGAGGGAGACGGAGAGCCCGCCCTTCCAGCGCAGGCGGCGGAGCACCCCGGCGAGGTCCCTCGAGAGGCGGCGCCGGTCGATCCGGAGGCTCCGCTGGCGATCGGAGACGAGGACCGGCCCGATCACCGGCGGGGTTCCTTCCTCCCGGGGACCGGCGGCGCCTCCTCCACCGCGCCCTCGACGGCCTCGTAGGCGTCCACGATCTCCTGCACCAGCGGGTGGCGCACGATGTCGGGCCGCCCGAGGGTGACGATGGCGATCCCCCGGACGTCCTTCAGCACCTCGCGGGCATGGAGGAGCCCGCTGCGGACCCCCTTCGGCAGGTCCACCTGGGTCACGTCCCCCGTCACCACCATGCGGGAGGAGCGGCCCATGCGGGTGAGGAACATCTTCATCTGCTCGGGGGTCGTGTTCTGGGCCTCGTCGAGGATGATGAAGCAGCGGTCCAGCGTCCGGCCCCGCATGTAGGCCAGCGGCGCCACCTCGATGACGTCCCGCTCGATGGTGCGGCGGACCTCGTCGAAGTCGATGAGGTCCTCCAGCGCGTCGTAGAGGGGGCGGAGGTAGGGGTTCACCTTGGCCTGGAGGTCCCCGGGCAGGAACCCCAGGTGCTCCCCCGCCTCCACGGCGGGCCGGGTGAGGACGAGGCGGCGGAACTGCCCGCGCCGGAGCGCCGCCACGGCGTTGGCCACGGCGAGGTAGGTCTTGCCGGTGCCCGCGGGCCCGATCGCGAAGGTGATGTCGTGGTTCCGGATCGCCTCCACGTAGGCCCGCTGGCCCTCGGTGCGGGGGACGACGTAGGAGTCGTCCAGGGCGCGGACGACGCGGTCGTCCCCGGGGGCGGCGGCGGCCTCCTCGCCGAGGGACTCGCCGGCGATGAGCTGGTCCACGACGAGGTCGGAGACCTCCTGCCCCCGGCGGGAGCGGTCGATGAGGCCCTCCAGCACCCGGCGCGCGGAGCGGGCGGCGCCGGAGGGGCCGTTGAGCGTCACGGATCCGCCCCGGGCGGTGACCCGCACGCCGAGCCGCTCCCGGATGCGGCG
This sequence comes from Planctomycetota bacterium, assembly GCA_023150535.1. Classification (GTDB taxonomy): domain Bacteria; phylum Planctomycetota; class JAJSAM01; order JAJSAM01; family JAKLKS01; genus JAKLKS01. The sequence goes on along the minus strand of JAKLKS010000038.1, from coordinate 10,071 downwards.
GAGGGTCCGGTTGCCGAGGCCGTAGAGGGCGCGCTCCTCCTCGGCCGAGGAGAGCCGGATGACCGACTGGACGGGGGAGGCGCTCATCCCGGGATCCTACCCCTCACGCCAGCACCACCCGGTGGAAGAGGAAGGCGGCGGGCCCCGCGAGGAGGAGGGCGTCCACGAGGTCGAGCGCCCCTCCCATCTCGCCGAAGGTGGCGCCGGAGTCCTTGGCGCCGCAGCGGCGCTTCACCCAGGACTCGAGGAGGTCCCCCCCCTGCCCGGCGAGGTTCACCACGAGCCCGAAGGCGAGCCCGTGCCGGAGGTCGAGCCCGAGGAAGGCCCCCGCGAGGCCCGCGGCCGCGGTGCCGGCCAGCGCCCCGGCCACGGCCCCCTCCCAGGTCTTGCGGGGGCTCACCCAGCAGAGGGGGCGCTGCCCGATGGTCCGCCCCGCGAAGTAGGCCGCCGAATCCCCCACCTTGCAGGCGAGCACCGCCATGAGGGCGAGGCCGAGCCCGGCGGGGACCCGGTGGTCCATCCCCTCCACGGGGCCGGCGAGGCGCAATTCGAGGAGGAGCGCCAGGGGGAGGTGCACGAGGAGGAGGGCGAGCGCCGTCCCGGCGAGGGGGCGGAGGTCCGCGGCGTCCCCGTCCGCGGCGTCCCCCGCCTCCCCGGTCCGCCGGAAGGCGATGCGGCCGGCGACGGGCAGGGCGACGGCGAGGAGGAGGCCGACCAGGGCCAGCGCGGAGGCGTCCCCGGGCCTCACGCCCGCCGCGGGGAGGAGGGAGCGCAGGGCGAGGAGGGAGAAGGAGGCGCCCGCGGCCCACCCGGGGAGCGCGGGGATCCCCCCCCGGACGAGGAGATCGCAGGCCTCCTTCACCGCCGCCGCCGCCAGCAGCGCGATGAGGAGCCCGGTCCCCGGGGCGGCGCCGCGGAGGGCCTCCTTCTCCCCGAGGAGGACGTCGAGGAGGACGACCAGCACGACGATGACGCCGAGGAGGAGGCCGACCCCCACCCGTGCCTTCGACACGGGGGCGGCGGACGCTCCGTTCCCGGGGGGCGGGGGGCCGGTCACCCCGCGGGGGCCTCCGCCGGGAGCGCGCCGAAGCGGCGGTCCCTGCGGGCGTACTCGCGCAGCGCCTCGTGGAGGTGGGGCTCGCGGAACTCCGGCCAGCAGACCGGGGTCACGTGGAACTCCGCGTAGGAGATCTGCCAGAGGAGGAAGTTCGACACGCGCTGCTCCCCCGCGGTGCGCACGAGGAGGTCGGGGTCGGGGGCGTCCGGGGCGTAGAGGCGGGAGGCGATGGCGGCCTCGTCGATGGCGGAGGGGGAGAGCAGCCCGCGACGCACGTCCTCGGCCAGCGAGCGGGCGGCGTCCACGATCTCCGCGCGGCCCCCGTAGTTCAGGGCGAGGCAGAGCGTCATGCCGGGGTTGCGGGCGCTCAGCCTCTCCGTCTCCCGCAGTTCGCGGCGCACGAAGTCCGGCAGCCCCTCGAGGCGGCCGATGGCGGTGAAGCGGATGTCGTTGTCCATGATCTCCCGCCGCTCCCGGACGAGGAAGGAGCGGAGCAGCTTCCAGAGGATGGACACCTCCCGCTCCGGCCTCTTCCAGTTCTCCTGGGAGAAGGCGTAGAGGGTGAGGCGGTCGATGCCGAGGCGGGCGCACTCGATGGCGACGGCGCGGACCGACGCCACCCCCGCCCGGTGGCCCCAGATGCGGGCGCGGCGCCGCCGCTTCGCCCAGCGCCCGTTCCCGTCCATGATGATGGCGACGTGGCGGGGCAGGGCCTCCGCCGGGAGGCCGAGGCGCTCGGAGGGATCGAAGCGGGGGAACCGCGGCACCGCTACCTCGTCAGGTACTGGGCGCGGTCGGCGCCCACGGAGACGAGGCGGACCGGCGCCCCGGCCTCCCTCTCGATGGCGTCCACGAAGGCGCGCGCCCCCGCGGGGAGATCGGCGATGTTCCGGCACCCGGAGAGGTCCCCCTCGAACCCGGGGAAGTCCTTCCATACGGGCTTCGCCGCCCGGAGCGACCCGACGTCGGCGGGGAGGCGGTCCACCCTCCGCCCGCCGATGTCGTAGGCGGTGCAGATGCGCAGGCGCTCCATGCCCGCGAGGATGTCGAGCTTGGTGAGGGCGATCTCGTCGGCGTCGCAGAGGGAGACGGAGTAGCGGGCGGCGACGGCGTCGAACCAGCCGCAGCGCCGCGGGCGCCCCGTGGTGGTGCCGAACTCCCGGCCCCGCTCGCGGATGCGCTGCCCCTCCGCCCCCGTCTCCTCCGAGGGGAAGGGGCCCTCCCCCACCCGGGTGGCGTAGGCCTTCGCCACGCAGACGATCCGGGTGATGGCCCGGGGGGGGATGCCGCTCCCCGCGGGGACCCCCAGGACGCTGGCGTTGCTCGCGCTCACGTAGGGGTAGGTGCCGTGGTCGACGTCGAGGAGGACGGCCTGGGCGCCCTCGCAGAGGAGCCGGCTTCCCGCCGCGATGGCGTCGCGGAGGAAGGCGGCGGTGTCCTCGACGAAGGGGGCGACGCGGTCGCGGCTCGCGCGGAGGTCGGCCAGGGCGGCGGCGGCGTCCACGGGGGGGGCGCCGAGCGCGCCGAGGTGGCGGTTCTTCTCCTCGCAGTTGGACAGGACCCGCGCCTCGAGGGAGGGGTCGTCGAAGAGGTCGCAGACGCGGATGCCCTTGTAGGCGACCTTGTCGGAGTAGCAGGGGCCGATGCCGCGGCCGGTGGTTCCGATCCTCCCCGCGCCGCGGGCGCTCTCGTAGGCGGCGTCGAGGGCGCGGTGGTAGGGGAGGACGAGGTGGGCGCGGTCGGAGACGCGCAGGCGCGCGGGGTCCACGGGGTAGCCGGAGCGGGCGAGCATCTCCAGCTCCTCGAAGAGGACCTTCAGGTCGAGGACGCAGCCGTTGCCGACGACGGAGACGCACCCCTCGCGGAGGACGCCGACGGGGATGAGGTGGAGCTTGACGGTCTTCCCGTTGACGACGACGGTGTGGCCGGTGTTGGCGCCGCCCTGGTAGCGGACGACCAGGTCGGCGTCCCCCGAGAGGAGGTCCACGATGCGGGCCTTCCCCTCGTCGCCCCACTGTGCTCCGACGACGCAGGTCACGGGCATGGTGCGGACGCCTCCTTCGCCATGGCGTAAGGGGGGATCTTCGCCTCGGGGAGGCTGCGGGGTCAAGAACGCCGGACCGGGGGGAGGGGGGGAGTGGACCCGGCCGCGGGAACCGGGGGATCCCGCCGCGGTCCGGGCGGGGTGCGTCCGGGGGCCTCACAACCCGCCTTCCTGCGACCCTCACCGGCCTTGGCCTCACTGCCTACGGGTGAGACCTGGCGTAGTCCCGCATTTCATCCTCAAGCGACTGGAACGTCCGAAGCTGCACCACGGACCCATCGGACCGCAGGACGAGCAACGGTCCCGGCCCGATGAGCATGTCATCGGGATTCCGCGTCTCCAAGTACCGGCGGTACTGGTAGACGAAGCCCCAACCGATCGGCCTCTCGACGGTCCTGATGATCACCAGGTCATGCCCGGCGAACTCGGTCTCCAGGAACGTGCGCGCGTTGGTGAGGGCGACTTCGAGCGTGATCACGGCGGTTCATCTCCTTCCGCAACCCCCGGGGATCTCGAGCCCCCCCGGGCTTCGATCAGGGAGCCCGCCACATGTTCCGCCTGCAAGGCCGCGTGGCGGCACGGAGGGCTGGCAGAACGAACTTCGATCTGCGCTCCAGGGACCTGGGCCGTCCCGCTCAGGACCCTCCCAACCGCTTGAATCGCAACTCGACGCCTTCGGACCCGGCGACTCCCTGGAGTTCCGCCAGGAAGCGTCGTCCATCACCATCCAGGTCGTGCTTCGCCGCGATCAGGATCTCCACAATCACCGTCGAGCGGCCCTGGCCCACGGGGACGGGTCGCATCAGGTGTTCCCACACCTGCCCCGAGGCGACGAAATCCAGGTAGTGGTGGACCTTCTCCTGGAGCATCGAGCACCTGAGTCCCTGATCCGGCCCCTCGAAGTCGTCCGCCAGCGTCAGGACAACCCGGTCACCGGACTTCGAGACTCCGATGAAGTCGATGACGTCGCTCCGGTCAAGCCTCATGCCGGACTCCAAGGGTCGAAGGACGATCCTGGACGGATCTTCCTGGAGGACCCTGCGGCCATCCGCCCCCTCTCCGAGAATACCCCTCCCGCCGGGCGAAGCCATCGTGGTACCGGGAGCCCCCCCTTCCACCCGTACCCGCGGGCCCCTCCACCCCCGCCGTGGGCGTTCCATCGCTCCCGCGTCGCCTCGGCCGATCCGTTCCGGCCGAGTCGAGGCGTGAGCCCCGCGCCGCCGACGAAGGCGCGGAACCTCGGGAGGAGTCGCGGGGGCGGACCGGGGACGGGTGACGCAGGCGGGAGACGGTACAGGCGGCCGAGGGAGTGGCTCCTCACGGGACCACCGCGACCACGGGAACTGCAAGATGCCTCCCCGGTGTCGGCGGAGGCGGGTCGCGGCTTCTCCTCCGACAGGCCGCTGGGCACGAACGGCCTCAGACCGCCGGAAGGAAGGCCGAGCGCAGGTAGTCCCGCGCCCGTTTCCCCGCCTCGGTTTGAACGACCCTCCCTGATTCGAGCCTTATCACGATGGGTGTGTGCGCGACCCGCGTGCAACCCGGGCTCATTCCCTCCAGGTGCAGGCTCCCCTCGACGCCGGAGACGTCGATGAGTTCCACGGGCTCACGGGCCCAGTCCCTTCCGGTCGCACTGAGATCGTCCAGAAGCTCCATGTCAAGGACGGCCCACTCCGCGGCCACACCGATGATCGTCATGCTTCCCAACGCCGCCATGGGGCGAGTCCGATCGAGGAGTTTGAACCCGTGTCCACGGGCAACCTCCGGGAAGAGCCGCCCGGCCCTTCGCTGGGACTCCGCGATTCCCTCGAGCCGGCCGGTGGATTCCGAGCCGGGGTCCAGCAGTTCCGAGAACCTCACAGGTCCTTTCCTTCCGCCACGCCGCCTCCGGTGGATGAGATCCTCCGTATTGAATCAGGCTTGGCTCCGGCCACGCCGAGGCAGCCCCAGCGACTCCAGCCAGCCATCACCTTCCACTGGAGCGAGAGGTCCCGCCACGGGCCGCCATACCTCGATGGTCGCCAGGAGGTCGGAGGTGGCGACCACCGCGATGACTGTGTTGGCGGCTTCGGCACGCTGCAGGAGAGCCTCCGCCTCCGGCGGAAGCGACACCGGGAGCACCCACTCCGTCCAGTCCTCCGTGCCGTGCGGTTGAAGTGCGCCCTTCAGATCGATCCAGCGGAGGTCGGGGACCGCCGCGATGCTGAACACCCGGACCGAGTGGTGCTCGTCCCAGTCCAGGAGGTCGAAGGCGTAGACCGCTCCATTCGAATCCACCGCCAGTCCTTCCACGGGACCGTCCCAGAAATCGGTGAGCAGGAGCCGTCGGAAGGGGGACGGAATCCCGCGCGTCTCCACGGAGGGGATCATGGCAACCTCCCACTCCCCTCTCTCACTTCCCCCTCACCTGGCACAGGCGCGCCCCGAGGTCCAGCAGAGACATGCACTCGCCATCGTCGCATTCCCTCGCGTGGTTCTTCAGGGACTCCCCGAGAGACCACACGCCCAGGGTATCCGTCCACGTCCAATCCAGGATCCCCGCGGACTCGCACCGCTGACCGAGCATCCCCAGGGCCTCGGCGGAGGCGTCCTTCGCCAAGATCCCCGCCTCCCAGGCTCGACGGCACGCCCGGACGCCGCCGGCCGTCCCCCCGCCCTCCAGCCAGGCCGGCTCGTACCTTCGTACCAGCTCCACCGCGGCCGGAGGAAGGGCGTGCGGAAACCACTCCCACCCCTCGAACCAGAGAGCATGGACCCAGATGGCGGCGGCCACCGCCACCTCTCCCTTCTCCGGATCTCCCTGCAGCGAGAGCAGCCAGGCGACATACTCGGCAGGACTGCCTTCGTGCCATCCCGGGAGGGATGCACCCCAGATGGCCAGGAAGTGCATGTCCCCCATGGGAGTTCCTGCCCTTCGCCACCCCTCCCTCTCCACCGCATGGAACGGAGCGATATTGGGTCCCTGGCCGAATGCGTGGATCGCGGGGGCGTTCGGCTTCAGCCCTCCTCCGCCGGTGTCCATCTCCCTGAGCGCCCGCACCATGAGTCCTCCGGCACGCACTCTGTCGCCGCCCCCGAACGCGATTGCGCTCCGGATCATCCACACTCCGCCCACCTTCATCTCGGAGTCGTTTCCGGCTCTCTCCAGGTAGGAGCCCAGGACGTCGTCCAGCGCCGAGGCCCCCAACCTGCGACCCGCATCTCGGACTGTCCTCTCCCAGGTCTGCCACACCGGCGCGGCAAGCAACGCTCGCAGTGCTTCCTCCTCGTTCATGGGTTCGTGCTTCTCTCCGACCACTTCACCCCAACGAACCTCAGCACCTCTGCTCCTGTCGTTTCCTGCCGGAACAGGACCCCCCGTCCCTTCACTTCCTGCAGCGACGCGTTCCGCCACGGGCGCATGCGAGTCCTTCGCCGGCCCCGCCTCGCTCCCGTCCACCGCGGCACTCCTCCCTGCCACAGGCATGCTCCTCGGGGGTTCCTCCCCCGGCCCACCCATGAGCAGCAGGATTCCCATCGCGGCGCACCCGGCGCATCCCATCGCGATGGGGACCTTCGCGGTCCAGGGAGTGCGTCCCGTCACTCTTCCGCCCTCCGCCCGCCGGGACTGCCGGCAGTACTGCCCCCGGAAGCCGGGGCTTCGGCCTCTGGCCGGAGGATCCTGTAGTCCATCCCCGGCGATCGGAGCCTACCACTCTCCGTCCGGGCTTCCCGGCGACCATCGGGTTCACCCCTCCGGAACCCGTGACGCCCGGCAGGGCGCCCCCCTCCGGGTCCACTCCGTCTCCTTCGGCGTTCCTCGCCGGGTGGCCTCCTCCCCGCCGTCTAGGGATCGCGGAGGATTCCCCGCTTCCGCCGCCAACTTGGGTCGGGTTCGGTATGGCGCTATCCTTCCGCGGTGCGCGTCCTCGGGATCGAGTCCTCCTGCGACGAGACCGCCGCCGCCGTCGTCGAGGACGGCGCGCGGGTGCTCTCCGACGTCGTCGCCTCCCAGGAGGACCTCCACGCCCCCTACGGCGGCGTCGTCCCCGAGGTGGCCGGCCGCGCCCACGAGGCGAACATCGTCCCCGTCGTCGGGAAGGCCCTCCGCGACGCCGGCCTCTCCCTCGCCGGCCTCGACGGCATCGCCGTCACCAACCGCCCCGGCCTCGTCGGGTCCCTCCTCGTCGGCGTGCAGGCCGCCAAGTCCCTCGCCCTGGCCACCGGGCTCCCCCTCGTCGGCGTCAACCACGTCCTCGCCCACGCCCACGCCAACATGCTCTGCGGCACCGCGCTCCGGTTCCCCCTCGTCGCGCTGGTCGTCTCCGGGGGCCACACGAGCCTCTACCTCTGCCGCTCCCCCCTCGAGGAGACCCTCCTCGGCGCCACCGTGGACGACGCCGCCGGGGAGGCCTTCGACAAGGTGGCCGCCCTGCTGGGCCTCGGCTTCCCCGGGGGCCCCGCCGTCGACCGCCTCGCCCGCGAGGGGGACCGGGGGGCCGTGCGGTTCCCCCGCACCCGCGGGGCGAAGGGGACGCTGGACTTCTCCTTCAGCGGGCTCAAGACCGCCGTCCTCTACCACCTCCGGGGGCAGGACGCCCGCCCGGGGAAGGGGGCGAACCGCGCCGGCGTCCGCCCCGCCGACGTCGCCGCCTCCTTCCAGGAGGCCCTCGTCGACGCCCTCGTGAAGGTGACGCTGGAGGGGGCCCGGCGGGCCCGCGTCCGGCAGGTCGTCCTCGGCGGCGGCGTGGCGGCCAACGGGCGGCTGCGGGAGCGGATGGCGGAGGAGGGGGCGGCCGCGGGCTTCGAGGTCGTCCTCCCGCCGCCCCGCCTCTGCACCGACAACGGCGCCATGATCGCCGCCCTCGGCACCCGGCTGCTGGAGGCCGGGGTCCGGGACGGACTCGACCTCGACGTCCACCCGAGGCTGCTGCGCAACCCCACGGTGAAGAAGGCCCCTCCCCGGCGGCCCGCCCCCGCGGGAGGGCGGCGGTGAACCGGGAGGAGGCCCGCCGCCTCCTCGAGGGGGTGGCCTCGGGGGGGATCCCCGTGGACCGCGCGCTGGAGTCCCTCGGGATGCCCCCGGTGGAGGACCTCGGCTTCGCCCGCGTGGACCACCACCGGGAGCTCCGCTGCGGCTTCCCCGAGGTGATCTTCGGGCAGGGGAAGACCCCCGCCGACATCGTGGCCATCGCGGGGGCGGTGCTGGAGCGGTCGGGGCGCCTCCTCGTCACCCGGGTGGAGCCGGCGGCCGCGGCGGCGCTCCTCGAGGCCTTCCCCGACGCCCGCCACGAGGAGCGGGCCCGCTGCGTCTCCGTGGTGCGGGACCCGGCCCCCCGGGAGCCCGCGGGCGGGGTCCTCGTCGTCAGCGCGGGGACGAGCGACCTCCCCGTGGCCGAGGAGGCCCGGGTCACCGCGGAGGCCACCGGGAGCCGGGTGCGCACCCTCTACGACGCGGGCGTCGCCGGCATCCACCGCCTCCTCTCCCGGACCGCCATGCTGCGGGAGGCGAACTGCGTGGTCGTCGTGGCGGGCATGGAGGGGGCGCTGGCGAGCGTGGTCGGGGGCCTCTGCCCGGTCCCGGTCATCGCCGTCCCCACCAGCGTGGGGTACGGGGCCTCCTTCGGCGGCATCGCTCCGCTGCTGGCGATGCTGAATTCCTGCGCCGCGGGGGTCGCCGTCGTCAACATCGACAACGGCTTCGGCGCGGGCTACCTCGCGAGCCGGATCAACAGGATGGCGGCGGGCGCGGACCCCGCGCCCGGAGGAGGAGGGAGCCGTTGAGCGACGAGCGCATGCCGGCCCTGCTGGCCCTGGAGGACGGGTCGGTGTTCCGGGGCACCTCCTTCGGGGCGCCCGGGGAGGCCTCGGGCGAGGTGGTCTTCAACACCTCCCTCCAGGGCTACCAGGAGATCCTCACCGACCCCTCCTACAAGGGGCAGGTCGTCTGCATGACCTACCCCCTCATCGGGAACTACGGCGTCAACCCCGAGGACGAGGAGAGCGACCGCCCCTGGGTCGAGGCCTTCGTGGTGCGCGAGGCCTGCCGCGTCCCCTCCAGCCACCGGAGCGCCGAGCCCCTCGGGAAGTACCTCGAGCGGCGGGGGGTGGTCGGCATCGAGGGGGTGGACACGCGGAGGCTCACCCGCATCCTGCGCGAGAAGGGGGCGCTCCGCGGCGTCGTCTCCACGGGGAAGGACGGGGCGGACGCCCTCGTGGACCGGGCGCGGAAGGCGCCCTCCATGGAGGGCCTCGACCTCGCGGGGCTCGTGAGCCGGAGGGAGGCCGCCCCCTGGACCGAGGGGCACCTCTCCGCCTTCTCCTCGGATCGCAGGGAGCGGAAGGGCCCGGAGTACCACGTCGCCGCCGTCGACTACGGGGTCAAGAGGAACATCCTCCGCAACCTCGTGGACTGCGGCTTCCGCGTCACGGTCCTTCCCGCGCGGGCGACCGCCGCGGAGGTCCTGGCCCTCCGGCCCGACGGGGTCTTCCTCAGCAACGGGCCCGGGGACCCGGCGGCGGTGACCTACGCCGCGGACTGCGTCCGGGGGATCCTCGGGAAGGTCCCGGTCTTCGGCATCTGCCTCGGCCACCAGATCCTCGCCCACGCCTACGGGGGGAGGACCCTCAAGCTCCCCTTCGGCCACCACGGCGGGAACCACCCGGTGAAGGACCTCGCCACGGGGAAGGTCGAGGTGACGGCCCAGAACCACGGCTTCGCCGCCCATCCCGACACCTTCCGGCGGGGGGACGTGGAGCAGACCCACGTCAACCTGAACGACGGCACCTGCGAGGGGATGCGCCACCTGGAGGTGCCCGCCTTCTCGGTCCAGTACCACCCCGAGGCGGCCCCCGGGCCGCACGACTCGCTCCACCTCTTCGACCGCTTCCGCGATCTCATCGCCGCGACGCGCGGTTGACCGGTACGGAGCCACGGTACGGAGCCAGGCTCCCTTTCTTCACCCGCCCCCCCACCCCCCTGGGGTGGGGG
>JAKLKS010000389.1 GCA_023150535.1 Planctomycetota bacterium | reverse complement strand
CCCGGCTCCTGCTCCTCCTCGCCGGCCTCGAGGCCGCCGTCGGCCTCTCCGCGGGGGCGGGGATCCGGCTCCTGGCCGACCTGCCCCTCGACGTCATCCTGGAGACCCCCGGCCTCGCGGGGGACTACGACGCCCTCCTGCGGTGGCAGTTCCTCCACGCGCTGCGCGTCGTCCTCCTCCCCACCCTCCTCATGGGCGCGGCCTTCCCCGTCCTCGTCGCGGCGGTGGCGGGCACGGGAGGGGAGGCCTCCCGCTCCGTGGGCCGCGTCTACGGCTGGAACACCGGCGGCACCATCCTCGGCTCCCTCCTCGGCGGCCTCCTCCTCGTCCCCGCGGCGGGGATCCGCGGGGCGATCCTGGCCGCGGCCTGCGTCCACCTCGGCGTCGCCGCCCTCGTGGCCTCCTCGGCGCTCCCCCGGCGAGCGGGGATCCTCGCCGCGGGCGCGGTGCTGGCCGCCGCGGCGGGCCTCGCCCGCGTCGCCCCGGCCCTCCCCCCGGAGCGGCTCGTCTCCGGCCCCTACCTCTACGGCGCCTCCTACCTCGCGGCGGCGGAGCGGCAGGGGCGGCCCGTGGACCGGGTCCTGCGGGACTGGTTCTGGGACATGCCCTGGTTCAGCGAGGGGCGCACCACCAGCGTGGGCATCGTCCAGCGCCCCGAGGGGGAGGTCTTCCTCCGCATCAACGGGAAGACCGACGGGGGCACGGGCGACCTCAGCACGCAGGTCCTCCTCGGGCAGATCCCGGCCCTGGCGCGGCCGGGGGCGCGGAGGGCGCTGGTCATCGGGCTCGCCACCGGCATCTCCGCCGCCGCCGTCGCGAGCCACGGGGTCCCGGAGGTGGACGTCGTGGACATCTGCCCCGAGGTGGTGGACGCCTGCCGGATCTTCGAGCCCATCAACGGGGGGCTGCTGGGCCGCCCGGGCGTGCGGGTCGTCGTCGAGGACGGCCGCACCCACGTGGAGCACGCCCGCGGGACCTACGACATCATCGTCACGGAGCCGACCAACCCCTGGATCGCCGGGGTGAGCAACCTCTTCACGCGGGAGTACTTCGAGGCCTGCCGGGATCGCCTTTCCGGCGACGGCGTGGTCTGCGTCTGGCTCCAGTCCTACGGGATCTCCCGGGAGGACTTCGCCATGACGGTGCGGACCGTGCGGTCGGTGTTCCCGCGGGTCACCGTCTGGGAGGCGATGCCCTACGTGGACTTCATCCTGCTCGCCTCGAAGGACCCGGCGGCCGACCTCCCCGCGGTGATCGCGGGGCGCCCCTTCCCCGGGGGGGAGGCGGGCGCGAGCCTCGCCCTCGGCGGGATCGGGTCGAGGGAGGCCCTGCTGGCGACGCTGGCCCTCGGCGAGGAGGCCGCGGCGGCCTTCGCCGGCGAGGGGCCGCTCCACACCGACGACCGGCTCCAGCTCGAGTTCCGCACGCCGCGGGGGGCCTTCGGGGACCGGGGCTACGAGCCCTTCCGGGCGGACGCCATGGACGGGATCCTCGACGCGTCGCCGATCCTCGCCCACGCGCGGGACCCCGCTGACTTCGCCGCCCTGGAGGCGGCCATCGGGGCGCGGAAGCGGATCCGCGAGGGGACCGGGTGGTTCAAGCGCACCGACCAGCCCCTCGTGCGGGAGCGGTTCCGGGACCTCCTGGAGCGGGAGCCGGGGACGCTCCTCGACCTCTGCAGGGACCTCCCGGAGCCGCTGCGGGAGCGGGCGGAGGCCGTCGCCCGGGAGCTGGGGCCCTCCTCCCTCGACGGGGACCTGATGGCGCACCTCCAGTGGGTGAAGGCGATCCGGCTCCTCGAGGAGGCGATCCGCGCGAGCCCCGGGGACCTCATGGCGGGGCGGCGGCTGGCGGAGTGCCTGCTCACGCGGGCCTCCGATTCCCTCCAGCGGGGGGACGCCCGGTCCGCGGCGGCGGACCTCCTGCGCGCGCTGCGCCTGCGACCCGGGGACGGGGCGCTGCTGCGGGCCATGGCGAGGACCCACGCGCTCGCCGCCGGGGAGGACCCCTCCTCCCCCCACGTGGCCGAGGGGCTCCGCTTCTTCGACGCGGCCCTCGCCGTGAACCCCCGGTTCGAGATGGCCCTGGTGGAGAAGGGGGCGCTGCTGGCCGCCGTGGGGAGGGATCCCGAGGCGGAGGCGGCCTTCCGGCGGGCGCTCGAGGTGCGCCCCGATTCCGTGGCGGGCATCGTGAACCTGGCCCGCCTCCTCCAGGTCGGGGGGAGGAACGCGGAGGCGGCGGCGCTCGTGGAGCGGGGCCTCGCCATCGAGGAGGGG
>JAKLKS010000388.1 GCA_023150535.1 Planctomycetota bacterium | reverse complement strand
GCCTTGGCCTTGATCGCCGGGACCACGAACTCCTCCCACACGATGCGGGCCGCCGCCGCCAGCGGGATGGCGATGACCACGCCGAAGACCCCCAGCAGCGCGCCGCCCACGAGGATGGCCGTGATCACCGCCATCGGGTGGAGCCCGACCTCCCTCCCCACGAGTTTCGGGATGAGGACGTAGCCCTCGACGACCTCCGACAGGAGCAGCACCGCCCCCGCGAGGACCGCCGTCGTCGTCCCCCCCTCCTGGTAGGAGAGGATCACCGCGGGCGCGCCCGCCGCCAGCGGCCCCCCCGCCGGGACGATGGTGAGGGCGCCGGCCAGGGCGCCGAAGACGGCCCAGTAGGGGGCCCCCGCCAGGGCGAGGCCGAGCCCCACCATGACCCCCTTCAGGGCCATGGTCAGGAGCCTGCCCCGGAAGAACCCGATGAGCATGACGTGGATCCGGGCGAGGACGCGGAGCACCCGGTCCCGGTGGGTCCCCGGGAGGTGGCCCACGAAGGCGTTCCAGACGTCCTCCAGGCGCATGAGGAAGAAGAACGTGTAGAGCGGGACGATGAGCCCCCAGGTGAGGAGGCCCAGGACCGTCCCGAGGAGGCCGAGGGCCCCTCGGGCGACGTCGGCGGAGTGCAGCAGGAAGGCCTCGGAGAGGTTGGGGAAGATCTCGATGCCGACGTCCTCGACGGCCGCGGCGACCTCCGGGTTGGAGACCCGCTCCCGGATCCAGCGGCTCACCGCGACGGAGCCGCTGAAGACGTAGCCGGGCTCGAACCTCCCGTTGCCGCTGCGGTCGTCGTAGAGGACGACCTTCTCCTCGTAGCGGCCGACGAGCCAGCCCGCGTGCTTCGCGGCGAACTCCTGCGCCTCCTTCTCGCCGCGGGATTCCCGCACCTCCCGGAGCTTCCTCTCGTAGTTCCCCTCCGGCTCCTCCTCCCCTCCCGCCGCGGGGAGGCCCTCCCTGCGCTTCTGGAACTCCCCGAAGGTCGTCGGGGGTACCGCGTCCGCCAGGAGCTGGAGGTCGCCGCTGAGGCGCGCCCCCACCGTCCGGGCCGGCTCCCCGAGGGCGGCCCGCGCCAGGCTCCGCACCTCGTGGACGAGGGGGGGGAGGCCGAGGACCGCGGCGAGGCCGACGGAGCCGAAGAAGGAGACGAAGAGGATGCACACGGCGCCGATGCGGGAGACGCGGCGCCGCTCCAGGGCCGCCACCAGCGGCGCCAGCACGTAGGCCATGAGGAGCGCGATGAGCAGCGGCACCACCGCCGCCCGCGCCATGTAGGCGAGGTAGAGCACCAGCATGCCGACGGCGGCGAGGTACAGGGTGCGCCGGCGTCCGTCCTCGCCGCCGCTCCCGGGGGGGGGCGTCTGCATGGTCATCCTCGGTGGCCCGGGGAGAGACTAACCCGCGGGCCTCTCCGCGGGGGGGCTCTCGTCGAGGCGCAGCGCGCCGGTCCGCAGCCGGTCCTCGAAGCCGCGGTCCAGCGCCGCCTCGAAGTCGAAGACCTCGTGGTAGTCCTCGGGCGAATCGGAGGCGGTCTTCTGGAGGAGGCCCGCCTCCACCATGTTGAAGACCACCGCCCCCACGTCCCCGGTCCGCGTGATGCCCCAGACGCGGAGCACCTCGCGGGCCAGCGCGCCGAAGCGGTCGAGCGCGAGGTCCCGGAAGCCCTCCAGCAGGTCGCGGCCCGTGACGTTGGAGGGGGGGGCGCCGGAGGCGGTGGCGCGGAGGGCGGCGGTCCCCCCCGTCCCCCCGGGGGCGGGGTCGCCGGCGGCGGGGGCGGCGGCGCGGCCCCTGCGGACGAGGGTGTAGTCGAGGGCCTCGAGGAGGAAGTGGTAGGCCTCGGGGCGGAACCGGGGATCCCGGCGGCAGAGCGCCCGAACGCTGGCGTCCAGGTCCATCGTCGGCATGCGGTCCCGCGCCCTCCCTGCCCCGGGCCCTCCGGGGCGGCCCTCCTCCGTCTTTCGGCCCGGGGGCCCCGCCGACTTTAGGCCCCCCCGGCCCGGTCCGCGTCGGCGCGGGCGCAGGCGACGGCCAGGGACTCGAGGATCCCGACGGGGTCCACGTTCCTCTCCACGCGCTCCCGGGCGAGGCCGAGGGCCGCGAGGCGGGCGTCCCGCGCCCGGGGGCGCAGCGACCGGAAGGGCGCTGCGGCCTCCCCTCCCCCGCCGCCCCCCGCGTGGAGGGAGAGGAGGAGGCGGAGCGCGAGGCGCAGGCGGACCCGCTGCTCCTCCAGGGTCCCCCCTTCCCGCGGACCCAGGCGGCCCCGGCCTCGATCCCCTCCAGGGGGTCC
>JAKLKS010000387.1 GCA_023150535.1 Planctomycetota bacterium | reverse complement strand
CCGCGCGGCGGGGCCGAGGGGGAGCGGCCGCGGCGCCCTCCAGGCGCTCCCCACGGTGGCGGTGTCGGACCGGGTGGCGATGCGCAGCGCCGCCGCCGCGGCGGCCAGCGAGAGGAGCGCCGCCGGCAGCCCGATCACCATCAGCTCCGCCATGCCCCCCATCCTGCGGGAGAAGTGGAACTGCACGAGGAAGGGGAGGACGGAGACCTGCTTCGCGGGGGTGCGCACGACGTTCAGGTAGTCCACGACGCTGAAGTCGTTCAGGCAGAAGACGAAGGCGAAGAGGACGCCGAGGAGGATCCCCGGCCGCGCGAGGGGCAGGGTGACCCGCCGCAGCGCCCCCCAGGGGCCGGCGACGAGCCGCGCCGCCTCCTCCTCCGCGGCGCCGACGGAGGCGAGGGAGCGGCGGGCGAAGAGGGTGACGAAGGGGAAGTAGGCGAGCGCGAAGAGGGCCGCGGCCTGCACCACCGTGCTCCAGGGGCCGAGTGCCGCCGGCCCCTCGAGCCACCCCTGGGGGAGGAGGCGGTCCCAGGCCATGGCGGTGAGGAGGGGGGGGAGGACGAGGGGGGCGCCGTAGAGGGCGGAGAAGAGGGTGCGGCCGGGGATCTCCGTCCGGGCGGTGAGGAGGGCGTAGGGGAGGCCGAGGAGGAGCGCCCCCAGGGTCCCCAGGACCGCCACGGCCGCCGTCCACCCCATCACCTGCCAGAGGAAGGGATCGGAGAGGGCCCACCCGAAGTGGAGGAGCGACAGGGCCCCCTCGCGCCGCACCTCGAGGATCTCGCGGCGGGCGAACTCCAGGGCCTTCCTGTCGAGGACGAGGCGCACCCCCGCGGGGGATTCGATGGCGACCTCGCCGCGCAGGACGGCGCCGTCGGTGGTCTCCACCTCGTCCGGGAAGAAGGTCCCGCGGCGGACCTCCTTCACCCGCTCCGCGGGGATCTCCTCGGTGGTGCGCCCCGAGGCGAGGAACCGGACCCCGCCGTCGGCCTCGGAGAGGATCGTCCCCTGGAGCGTGCGGCCGTCGGCGAGGGCCACCTCGTCGGCGGTGAAGGCCCGGGAGAACCCCAGGAGGGCGGGGATCGTCCCCGCCACCAGGACGAGCAGCAGCGCCAGCAGGAAGGCCGTGTTCCGCACGACCCCATTCTACGTCCGCTGATCAGTACGGAACCCGACCCGTTTTCGTCATCCTGATCTGATCAGTACGGAACCCGACCCGTTTTCGTCATCCTGGCGAGAACGGGTCGGGTCCGGTACTGCCGTACTGATCAGGATGACGAAAACGGGTCGGGTTCCGTACTGATCAGGTCGGGTTCCGTACTGATCAGGCTCGGTACTGATCCTCCTCCCGCCGCCCCGGTGGTAGCCTCGTCCCCCATGCGTCCAAGGTCCATGCGCCCCGCACGCCTCCTCCTGCCCCTCCTCCCCCTCCTCGCGCTGCTGGCCCTCGCCTCCGCCCTCCTCCCCTCCTGCGGCGGCCGGCCGGAGAAGGAGGACCTCCGCGCCTACGAGGCCGCCATGGAGGGCCTCATGGGGGAGGACGAGCGGGTCACCTCCGCCCTCTCCGACCTCCGCTCCGACCTCTTCGCCGCCAACGCGAAGGCGGAGGACCAGGCCCGCTACACGAAGACCACCGCCGCCCCCTTCTACCAGCGCTTCCGCGCCGCCGCCGCAGCGATGGCCACGAAGGACCCCCTCCTCGAGGCCATCCACGGGAAGATCCTCCTCTACCTCTCCCACCGCCTCGACTACCTCTCCTCCATCGAACTCTGCCTCGCCGCGGCGGAATCGAAGCCCATGAAGGACCTCCTGGAGGCGACCCTCGCCGTCCAGGAGGCCCGGGCCGCCCTCCAGGAGAAGACCGGGGGGAAGGTGGACCAGGAGACGGCCGAGGCCTTCGGCGTCGGCCAGCAGTTCATCGAGAAGGTCCTCGACCCCTTCCGCCAGGGGAGGATCTCCCGCGACCTCGTCGAGAAGGCGCTCCAGGAGGAGGTCCTCCCCCGGCTCCTCCGGGTGGCCGCGCGGCCCGCCGGGGAGGAGGGGAGCGCGGGCGCCGTCACCGGCGCCTGGGCCCGCGCGGAGATCGCCTTCTTCGGCGTCGTCTCCGCCTCCCTCGACATGCAGTCCCGGGCCCAGGAGGCGCTGCGCGCCTCGGAGGACCACTGGAAGCAGGCCGCCGATCTCCGCGAGCAGTACATCAAGGAGCTCGGCGGCTACCGGGAGAGCCTCCGGTAGGAGGGTCCATGGCGCCCCGTCGCGTCGTCCCGGCCCTCGCGGGGGCGGCGGTGGCGGCG
>JAKLKS010000386.1 GCA_023150535.1 Planctomycetota bacterium | reverse complement strand
GGCGCGAGTCCGTGGAGCAGGGGCGGACCCGATGCCCGGAGGGAATGGGAGTACCCACACGAAACAGCGAGGATCCGGGGAGGCGGGGCTCGTTCCTTCCCCCGTACACGCCCCAGCGCGCCCGCGCGGCCCCTCCCCACGCCTCCCCGGAGGGTGCCTACCCCCCGGCCGGCGGCCTCCTCGGCCCCTCCACCCCCACCCAGCAGTCCGCGGGGCCGAGGTCCGCGTTCCCGGACTGCTTGGCGTAGAGGAAGAGCTGCATCCGGTAGGCGACGAGGCACTTGAGGCACATGTCCACGAGCCCCTGGCCGGTCCTGCAGGGGGTGCCCCAGGGCATGGCGGAGGGCCGCTCCAGCATCTCGGCGTCGGTGAACCCCGCGATGGTCGCCAGCAGCGCCTCCTCCTGGCGGAGCATGGCGGCGTCGAAGTCCCTCTCCACGTCCAGGACCTCCGCCTCCTCCTCGTACTTCTCCGAGCCCTCCCAGGTCCCCTCGCGGACGAAGTGGGCGGGCATGAGGGTCGCCACCGACAGGTACCGGAGCAGCTCCCGCGTGGAGCGCTGGCCCGGGGTGGGGCGCCAGTCGAGGGTGCCCGGAGGGACCTTCCGCGCGAGGTGGCGGATGATCCTCACCTCCTGACGGATCGAGGCGGCCAGGTGCTCCCTCGTGTACATCGCACCCTCCTCCGCGGCCTCAGGCCGGGCCCGACCCCTTCTCGACGGCCTCCCTCGAGGAGGGCTTGAGCAGGCGCACCCGGACGATGGCCCGCTCGTTCACCTCGTCCACGACGATGTCCACGCCCCCCACGAGCACGTGCTCCCCGGCCCGGGGGAGCCGGCCCAGCGTGTCGAGGAGGAGCCCCGCGATGGTCGGCCGCTCGTCGGGCAGTTCCACGTTGAAGAACCGGTTGATCCGGTCGATCTCCGTCTGCCCGTGGACGAGGATCTCCTCCCGGGAGAGCCGCTTGATGGTGCGCTCGTCCACGTCCTTCTCGTCGAGGATCTCTCCCACGAGCTCCTCGACGATGTCCTCGACGGTGACGAGGCCGATGGTCTCCCCGTACTCGCCCACGACGATGGCGATCTGGACCCGCTCCCTCTGCAGCTCGAGGAGGAGCCGGTCCACGGACATCGTGGCGGGCACGAACTTCGCCTTCGTCCCGAGCTGCTCCAGCGTGCTCCCCGCCCTCCCCTCGACGAGCGCCAGGAGGGCGTCGGTGCGCCGGAGGATCCCGGTCACGTGGTCCCGCGTCCCCGAGTAGAGGGGGATGCGGGAGTACTGGATGGAGGTGAGCTCCGCCCGGGCCTCCTCCAGGGTGGCGTCCGCCGCCAGCATCCGCGCCCGGATGCGGGGCGTCATCGTGTCCTCGGCGGTGATGTCGTTGAGCCGGAAGACCCGCTGGATGACCGCGGCCTCGCTGGAGCGGATCGCCCCCTCCCTCTCGGCCATCTCCGCCATGGCGGAGATCTCCTCCTTGGAGGTGACGTGGCGGCGGCGCCGCGGCGCGATGCGGTCCACGAAGCGCTCCGTGAGCCAGCCGAAGGGGTGGAAGAGGGTGATGAGGCAGAGGACGGGGAGGGCGGCGGCCATCGTCACCCCGACGTTGAACCGCTCGCCGAGGGTCTTGGGGAGGATCTCCCCGAACAGCACCACCGCGATGGTGAGGAGGGCGGTGAACCAGGCCCCGGACACGACCACGATGTCCCCGGCGGCGGCGGCCTCCTCGGCCACGGCGGCCGCCCGGGTGGCGACGAAGGAGGCCCCGGCCATGTTGACGATGGTGTTGAGGATGACGATGGCCGAGATGGCGGCCTGGACGTTCTCCTTGATGCGGAGGACGGTCCTCGCCGCCCTCCCGCCCACCTTGGCCAGGGCGCGGGCCCGGACCAGGGGAAGGCTCAGGAAGGCGGCCTCGCTCAGGCTGCACAGCGCCGACAGGCAGACCACCACGAGGGCGGCGAGGAGGACGCTCAGCATGGGTGGAGGCCCCGCCTCCGGTGCAGGGCCCCGGGGATCCTACGGGAAGGGGGGGGGAGGGGGGAGGTTTCACACTCGGTCCGGACGGGGGGCTCCCAACCTCGCGCGGGAGAAGGGGTTGCGTCCGTCTACCTGTCCATCGCCCCGCAGGCCCGCCGGAACGCCCCGAGGTACTCCTCCACCGCGTCCCCCCACTTGGGGAGGTCCCGCTCGGGCACGAGGATCGCCTTCCCCCCGGCCCCCTTCTCCACCTTCCCGGGGTCGAGGACGAAGTTCCCCGGGGAGGTCGCGAACCCCCCGACGACCGCCAGCCCCCTC
>JAKLKS010000385.1 GCA_023150535.1 Planctomycetota bacterium | reverse complement strand
CCCCCGAGGCCGTGGAGGGACGACGGCCCTCCTAGGGAACCGAGGCGGGGCCCGTCGAGGTCCGCCGGGCCGCGCCGGCCCGGTAGCGCCCGATCGCCTCCTGCCGCCAGGGCGCGAAGCGGCCGGCCTTCACCGCCTCCCGCGCCCCGGCCATGAGGTCCCCGAGGAAGGTGATGTTGTGGAGGGAGGCGAGCACCGGCCCCAGCATCTCGCCCGCCTGGAAGAGGTGGCGCAGCGCCCCCAGCGGGTACTCCCTGCAGGCGAGGCAGCGGCACTCCCGGTCCGCCGGGCCCCGCTCCCGCGCCCGCGAGGCGTTGCGCAGGTTGAGGGGGCCGTCCCGGGTGAGCACCTGGCCGTTGCGCCCGTTCCTCGTGGGGAGGACGCAGTCGAAGAGGTCGAACCCCTCGGCCACGGCGTCGAGGAGATCCTCCGGCTCGCCCACCCCCATGAGGTAGCGCGGCCGGTCCGCGGGGAGGAGGGCCACCGCCGCCCGCACCGCCGGGAGGGAGCGGTCCCCCGGCTCCCCCACGGAGACCCCGCCCACGGCGTTCCCCGGGAGGTCGAGCGCCGCCACCGCCCGGGCGCAGGCCGCGCGCAGCGCCGGGTAGACCGACCCCTGCACGATGCCGAAGAGGGCCACCTCCGGACGGCGCTTCGCCGTGGCGGATCGCTCGAGCCACCGCAGCGTCCTCTCCACGGAGGCCGCCGCCTCCCCCTCCGTGCAGGGCCAGGGCGGGCAGTGGTCGAGGGGCATGGCCACGTCCGGCCCGAGCGCCTCCTCGACCTCGATCACCCGCTCCGGCGTCAGCCGCACCTCGCTCCCGTCCACGGGGGACTTCACGGTGACGCCGTCCCCGTCCACCCGGGAGCCCGGGAGGGAGAAGACCTGGAAGCCGCCGCTGTCCGTGAGGATGGGGCCGTCCCAGGCCATGAGCGCGTGGAGCCCGCCGAGGTCGCGGACGACCTCCTCCCCGGGCCGCAGGAGGAGGTGGAAGGCGTTGGCGAGGATCATCCGCGCCCCCGCCTCGCGCAGCTGCGGCGGGGTGAGCCCCTTCACCGTCCCCCGGGTCCCCACGGGCATGAAGCAGGGGGTCGGCACCTCCCCGTGGGGAGTGCGGAAGACGCAGGCCCGGGCCGGGGTGTCCCGGTCCACCGCCTCCACGCGGTGGGAGAAGGGGGGGCCGGGGCGGGGGGGATCAGCGGGCACGGGAGGCGATCCGCGTCCCCGGGTAGTAGAAGGCGAGGATCTGCTCCGCGGTCCGCCCCTCGCGGGCCATGGCCATGGCGCCGACCTGGCAGAGGCCGACGCCGTGGCCCCAGCCCCGGCCGCGGAACCGGAAGGCCGTCGGCGCCCCCGCCTTCCCGACGGGCTCGACCGAGGAGAGGAGCGTCGAGCGCAGCACGTTCGGCCCCAGGGCGGCCCGCACCTGGAGGGTCGGGATCGACTTCACCGTCCCGCCGGCGGCCGTGACGACGAGGGCCTCGACGCGGCCGTCGGGGCCCCTCCGCCCGAGGGCCGCCTCCGCCACCGCCGACCCGAAGCGCACCGCCCTCCGCAGGTCCGCCTCGGGCACCTCCGCCTCCCAGGAGTAGTACTTCGAGGCGGTGCAGCGGTCGCAGGCGACCCCCGCGTAGGAGGGGTGGGGCGCGCAGCCGAAGACGAGGGAGGCGTCGGCGGTCCGCCCGCCGCAGGTGGAGTGGTACCAGTACCCCGGGAGCGGGTCGCCGCCGGCGCCGACCAGCCGCAGGCCCCGCGTGGAGGCGACGGCCGCCTCCGTGGCCGCGAGGGCCGCCGGCGAGGGCCGCCCCCGGTAGGCCTGGTGGAGGCCGGGATCGTCGGTCAGCCCCGCGAGGTGGGAGAGGGCGAAGGAGCGGGCGAGGATGCAGAGCGTCCGCATCGATTCCGGCGGCGCGTCCGGGAAGAGCTCCCCGGCCAGCACCCCCGCGAGGTAGTCGTCCAGGGACACGCGGTTGACGAGGTGGAGCCCCGGCCCTCCCCCCGCGGGGAGGGAGAGGAGGAGCTCCCCCGGGTAGGGCCTCCCGTCGAGGAGGAACCCCTGGCCCCGTGCCCCGACGGCCCGCAGCGGGCGGGTACCCGCGGCCTCCCCGCCGAGGAGCATCCCCGCGCCCCCCCTCTCCAGGCGGAGCGTGAGCCCGTCCCCGGCCCGGAGGATGCGCGGCCCCGCGGCCTCCTCGACGCGGCCCGGGCCGTCGAAGGAGAGGGAGAGGGTGGCCCGCGCCCCGGCGGCGCGGAGGAGGACGTCCACGGAGGCGGGGTCGTCCTCGGGGAGGGGGGCGGGCGGCGGCGGGGGGGCGGGC
>JAKLKS010000384.1 GCA_023150535.1 Planctomycetota bacterium | reverse complement strand
AGAATCCACCGCGTCCGGCGCACCCCGGCCCCGGTCCTCCGTCCGAGGAGGGTCCCGGCCGCGAAGGGAACACCCGTGGACTCCATCGCCCGATTCTCCCGCGAGGACTGCCTCCACCTCGAGACCGCGCTGCGCCGCGAGTGGCTCGAGACCGACGGCCGGGGCGGCTTCGCCTCCTCGACCATCCTGATGTGCCCCACCCGCCGCTACCACGGCCTCCTCGTCGCCCCCCTCCCCGGCACCGCGAAGCGCCACTCCTTCCTCTCCCGCTTCGAGGAGACCATCCACGGCCCCGGCCGATCCTTCGCCCTCTCCATGGCCGCCTACCCCGGCACCTGGCACCCCCACGGCCACAACGCCCTCGAGGCCTTCGAGCTCTCCCCCTTCCCCCGCTCCCTCTACCGCGTCGGACCCGTCGGCATCACCCGGGAGATCCTCTGCGCCCGGGACGTGCCCGCCACGCTCCTGCGCTACACCGCCGCCCACCCCGAGCCCGCGCTGGAGATGCGCCTCCGCCCGCTCCTCACCTTCCGCGAGGCCGACGCCCTCACCACCGCCAACCCCGACCTCGACCCCCGCGTCCGCCGCATCCCCGGCGGCATCCTGGTGCGCCCCTACGCCGCCCTGCCGCCGCTGGCCCTCACCCTGGCCGGCGTCGAGGCGACCTTCGAGGCCGACCCCGTCTGGTACCGCCGCGTCGAGTACCGCCGCGACATCGCCCGCGGCTACGACGGCGTCGAGGACCAGTTCAGCCCCGGGTGGTTCTCCTTCCCCCTCCACCAGGTCGCCGAGATCGTCGTCGCCGCCTCGCTGGAGCGGCCCATCGAGGACCCGGCGGCCCACTGGAGCCGCGAGGCCGCGGCGCGCGTCGCGGAGATGGCGGCGGCGCCGGAGGGGCTGCGCGGGACCCTCGACCTCGGCGCCTCCTCCTACCTGCTCCGCGACCCCGCCGGGCGGCGCGGCGTCGTCGCCGGCTTCCCCTGGTTCGGCGAGTGGGGGAGGGACACCTTCATCGCGCTCCCCGGCCTCACGCTGGCGCGGGGGCGGGTGGAGGAGTGCGGCGAGGTGCTGGAGGGGGCGCTCGCCTTCCTGCGGGACGGCGCGCTGCCCAACGTCTACGGGGCGGACGCCCGGGGGAGCGCCTACGCCTCCGCCGACACCGGGCTGTGGTTCCTGCGGGCGGTCGCCCTCTACGAGGACGCCGGGGGGGACCCCCACCTCCTCGACCGGCGCCTGCGGCCCGCCTGCGGGGAGATCCTCCGCGCCCACCTCGAGGGGGGGATCCCCGCCCTCTCCGTCGACGGGGGGGGGCTCCTGCGCTCCGACGGGGGCGGCGAGGCCCTCACCTGGATGGACGCCCGCGTCAACGGCGCCCCGGTCACCCCCCGCACCGGCTGCGCCGTGGAGGTGAACGCCCTCTGGTACGCGGCGCTGGCCCGCCAGGAGGCGCGGGAGAGGGCCGCGGGGCGGGGGCCGGAGGCGCGGCGCTGGGGCGCCCTCCGGAAGCGGGCGGGGGAATCCTTCCTGGCCCGGTTCTGGCTCGAGGAGGAGGGGCACCTCGCCGACGCCTGGGCGGACGGGACGGCGGACCGCGCCGTGCGGCCCAACATGGTGATCGCGGCGGCCCTCGCCGAGAGCCCGCTCACCCGGGCCCGGCGCGAATCGATCGTCGAGTGGGCCGAGGCGGAGCTGCTGACGCCGGTCGGGCTTCGGACCCTCAGCCCGCGCCACCCCGACTACCGCGGGCGCTACGGCGGCCCCCCCGTGGACCGGGACCGCGCCTACCACCAGGGGACCGTCTGGCCCTGGCTCGCCGGGTTCTACGTCGAGGCCTGCCTCCGCGCCCGCTCGCGCCGGAGGGCGGAGAAGGACCGCCTGCGCGGGCTGCTGGAGGGCTTCGCCCCCGGGCTCCCGGTCCACGGGATCGGCCACCTCGCCGAGGTCCACGACGGGGATCCGCCCCACAGGCCCGGCGGCTGCATCGCCCAGGCCTGGAGCGACGCCGAGGTGCTCCGCGCCTTCGCGCTGCTGGAGGGCTGACCCGGTTGCGCGTCCTCATGATCGGCTGGGAGTTCCCGCCCCACATCTCCGGGGGCCTGGGGACCGCCTGCCGCGGCCTCGTGCAGGGCCTCGTCCACGAGGGGGTGGACGTCACCTTCGTGGTGCCACGGCTCTTCGGGGACGAGGAGCCCGGGGGGGCGCGGCTCCTGGAGGCCTCCGAGGCCCTGCGGCCGGCGGCGCGGCCGGCGCCCCCCCCGCGGCGGGCCGGGTCCGCGCCGGCCCTCCCGGCGGGGAGGACGCCGGGCTCGGTCTCCGTGGCGGTGC
>JAKLKS010000383.1 GCA_023150535.1 Planctomycetota bacterium | reverse complement strand
ATGGCCGCGGCCGCCTCGCGCAGGGGGCCCCGCCCCATCTCCGCCGACAGCGACCGGAGCGCCTTCCCGAGCGGGACCCCGGACCGGCACATCCCGGCCAGCATCCCGTGGAAGAGCGCCATCGGATCGTTCATGGGGCGGGGCCCGCCGAGGAGGGGGACGGACTTCGGTGTTCCGGTCTTCCGTGGATAGCGCAACCCCGGCCGGAGTCATCCATGGAAAACCGAAGAACCGAAGTCCGTCCCCATCCCCACCTGGCCCGCCAGGCGGGAGAGGGCGGTGCGGACGGCGGCGCGGTCGGCGGCGGAGGGGCGGGCGGCCTCGAAGTGGACCGAGAGCGCCCGCAGGACCCCGTCGGCGCGGTCGGCCCGCACGTCCACCCGGGCGAGGAGGCGCTCGCCGGAGAGCACCGGCATGACGAAGTACCCGTACTTCCGGCGCGCCGCGGGCACGTAGATCTCCAGGACCTGGCGGAACCCGAGGAGGAGCGCGGCGCGGTCCCGGTCCCAGAGGATCGGGTCGAAGGGGGAGAGGAGCACGGCGCGCGGCCCCCGCGGCGGCCGCCAGCGGCGGAGCGCGTCGGCGGCCTCGAGGTCCCGGGGGCGGACCCAGCCCGGGCGCTTCCCGCCCCCCTCCAGTCGGACCGCGCAGGGGAGGATCGCCCCCTCCTCCGCGAGGGAGCGGAGCGCGGCGCGGAAGGAGGGGCGGCTCTTCCGCAGGTGGAAGGTCTCCGCCAGCGTGCGCTCCTCCGCCCAGCCGTGGCCGTCCAGCGCGCGGAGGACCAGGGTCCGCACCCCCTCCTCCTCGGGGAGGCTCCTCGCGAGGAGGTCCGCGGGGATCACCCGCTCCGGGAGGTCCCACACCCGCTGGAAGCCCCGCCGCTCCCGGATGGCCAGCTCCCCCGCGAGCCAGAGCGCCTCCGCCACCCTGCGCAGGGGCTTGTGGCCCCACCAGGGCCCCTCCCTCTCCCCCTCGAGGTCGGCGGAGCGGAAGGGCCCCCCGTCGCGGGCCCGCCGCAGGAGGGCGTCGGCGAGCCCGCGGTTCTCCCCGAGGACGTCCCCCCACCAGGGATGGCGGCGGAAGGCCTTCCGCCGGAAGGCGAGGGCCGGGTGGAGGTCCAGCGGGAGCCAGGAGGCGGCGTGGCCCCAGTACTCGAAGAGCGGGGCCCCGGGGACGAGGAGCTCCTCGCCGAGCCGCGCCTCCATCCCGTCGAGCCGCGACAGGAGCACCAGCGCGTGGCTCCGCGCCCCCGCCGCCGAGACGGTGTCGAGCTGGAGGTAGCCGAAGCGCCCGATCACCGCGTGGGCCGCGGCCCGCGCCCGCGCCCCCGCCCCCGCGGCCCTCGCCGGGAGCCCCGTCCACCGGGGCCCGAGGAGCCCCCCCCTCGCGAGGGCCAGCCGCCTCACCGCCGGAAGGTCGAGGGTCAGGATGGGGACGCTCCTCGGTTCCTCGGTTTTCTGTGGAGAACCCGGCGCGGCCCGGCAGAGCCTATCGGACCATGGGCGGCCCCCCGATGGACCTTCCCGCCGTGCGGACCCGGGGGACCTCCGGCCCCCCTCTCGCGGTCCTCCACGGGGGGCCGGGGGCCCCCGGCTACATGGCGCCCGTGGCCCGCGGGCTCGCCGGCTCCTTCCGCGTGGCGGAGCCGCTCCAGCGGTGGTCGGGCGGCGCGCCGCTCACGGTGGCGATCCACGTGGAGGACACGCTGGCGGCGCTGGCCGCCGCCTTCCCCGGGGAGCGCCCGGCCGTCATCGGCTCCTCCTGGGGGGCGATGCTCGCGCTCTGCGCGGCCGCCGCGGCGCCCGACGCCGTGGGCCCGCTCCTCCTCGTGGGCTGCGGGACCTTCGACCTCGCCTCCCGCGCCCGGTTCAAGGCCCTCCTCGAGGAGCGCACCGACGACGCGCTCCGCGCCCGGCTCGCCGAGGCCGCCGCCGATCCCGACCCCGACCGCGCGCTCCGCCGCCGGGCCGCGCTCCTGGAGTCCCTCTACAGCGTGGACCCGGCGACCCCGGACCTGGAGATCGAGGGCGTGGACGCCCGCGGGAACCGGGAGGCCTGGGAGGACATGCTCCGCCTCCAGGCCGACGGCACCTACCCCGCGGCCTTCGCCCGGATCCGGGTCCCCGTCCTCATGATCCACGGGGCCTACGACCCCCACCCGGGCGCGCTCATCCGGGATTCCCTCCTGCCCTTCCTCCCCGCGCTCGAGTACCGCGAGTACCCGGGGTGCGGGCACTACCCCTGGATCGAGCGGGCCTCGCGCGATCGGTTCTTCGAGGAGGCTAGAGAATGGGGACGCTCCTCGGTTACTCGGTTTTCTGTGGATAACTCCGCGCGGTCTCCGACCGCGCGGAG
>JAKLKS010000382.1 GCA_023150535.1 Planctomycetota bacterium | reverse complement strand
GGGACCCGCCGCGCTCCCCGGGAGCCCCGCGATCCCGCGGGCCCTCGAAGCCGCCCCGCCGCCCGCGGTCCTTCCCCGCGCCCGGGCCCTTGAAGCCGCCGCGGCGATCGTCGTGCTTCCGGCGCCCGGGGCCCTCGGAACCCCCGCGGCGATCGGAGACCTTCCGGTGCCCCGGTCCCCGGGATCCCCCGGGCCGCCCGGCGTCCCGGCGCTTCCCCGCCCCCCCGCGGGAGCCCGCGCCGGCGCGGTGGTCGGTGCGGTACCCCGTCTCCGGCTTCGGGGGGGAATCGGCCCCGGCCCCGAGGGCGGCGGCGTAGAGGGCCTTCACCTCGCCGGGGGAGAGGCGGCGGCACTGCCCGGGCCGGAGGTCCCCGAGTTCGAGGGGTCCCAGCGCGACGCGGCGCAGCGAGAGGACCGGGTGGCGGAGGCGGGCGAAGATGCGCCGCACCTCGCGGTTCTTCCCCTCGCGGAGGGTGAGGACGACGTGGGAGATGTCCCGCCCCACGCGCCGGATGCGCATGTGCCCCTCGCCGGTCCTCCCCTCGGAGAGCCACACGCCCCGCTCCACCTGGCGGACCGTCTCCGCCGAGATCTCCCCGCGCACCCGGAGGTCGTAGGTCTTCGGCACCTCGTAGCGGGGGTGGGTGAGGAGCTGGGCGAGGTTGCCGTCGCTGGTGAGGAGGAGGAGCCCCTCGGAATCCTCGTCGAGCCTCCCCACGGGGAAGACCCGGGCCCGCTGGCGGGGGAGGATGTCCATGACCGTCCTGCGGCCGCGGTCGTCGCTCGAGGTGGTGAGGATGCCCACGGGCTTGTGGAGGAGGAGGTAGACCGCGCCCTCGGGGGGGCGGGGCGGCGCGGGTCGCGGCGGCGCCGGCGCGCCGGCGGCGGGCTGCACCCGGGGGCGCCTCTCCGGGAGGGGGACCGCCGGGGGGGCCCGGACGACGACGGTGTCCACGCGGACCTCGTCCCTCGTCGCGTCCACCTTGACGCCCATCTTCCGAACGACCTCGCCGTTGACGGCGACCCGCCCGGCGAGGATGAGCTCCTCCGAGGCGCGGCGGGAGGCCACGCCGGCGCGGGCGAGGAACAGACAGGAGGGGCGCGGTGGCGAGGGCGCGGGCGCGGTCGGCGGCGAGGCGGGTCCGCGGGAGGGGGGCGGTCCCCGTCGGGGAGATCCTCTCCGGCCTCCGCGCCGCCTGGCCCTCGGCGGAGTGCGCGCTGCGCCACGAGGGGCCCTTCCAGCTGCTGGCGGCCACCATCCTCTCGGCCCAGTGCACCGACGCCATGGTGAACCGGGTGACCCCGGAGCTCTTCCGCCGCTGGCCCGGGCCGGCCGCGCTGGCGGCGGCGCCGGCGGCGGAGGTCGAGGCCGTGGTCCATCCCACGGGCTTCTACAGGAACAAGGCGAAGGCCCTCCGCGGCATGGCGGCCGCCCTCCTCGAGCGCCACGGGGGCGAGGTCCCCCGCACCATGGAGGAGCTGACCGCGCTCCCCGGCGTCGCGCGGAAGACCGCCAACGTCGTCCTCGGCACCGCCTTCGGCCTCTCCGAGGGGGTCGTGGTGGACACCCACGTGGGGCGCATCGCGCGGCGCCTCGGCATGACCCGGGAGACCGACCCCGTGAAGGTCGAGAGGGACCTCCAGGCGCTCCTCCCCCGGGAGGAGTGGACGATGTTCTCCCACCGCGTCATCCACCACGGGAGGAGGACCTGCACCGCCCGGTCCCCCCGGTGCGGGGAGTGCACGCTGGCCCCGCTCTGCCCCTCGGCGGCGCGGGAGGGGGCCGCGGCCCCCGCGGCCGCCGGCGCCGGGGGGAGGAGCCGCCCGTGACCGCCCCCGGCGAACCGGACATCGCGCGCTTCGCCGGCGTCCCCCCGGGGGCGCGGGTGCTCGACTGCGCCGCGGGCAGGGGCCGGGCCGCCGCGTCGCTGGTCGCGGCGGGGGCCCGCGTCGTCGTCCTCGACCGGAGGGAGGGGGCCCTCGGAGGCATCGACCCCGATCTCCGGCCCCGGGTCCTCCCGGTGGCGGGGGACGCCTACCTCCTGCCCTTCCGGGACGGGACCTTCGACGCCGTGGTCCTGAGGGCCGTCCTCCACCACCTGGAGGAGCCGGCGCGGGCGCTGCGCGAGGCGGCCCGCGTCCTGCGGCCCGGGGGGCCGGTGGTGGTGGTGGACAAGGCGGCCCCCGAGGACACGCCGGCCCGCGCCCTGAGGAACGCCGTGGAGCGGATCCGCCACTCCGGCCACGTCTGGGCCCACTCCCCACGGGAACTGCGCGCGCTGGCCGGCGCGGCGCGCCTCGCGGTGGAGGAATCCGGGGAGTGGGTCGAGGAGAAGGAGGCGTCCGCCTGGATCGCGGGGGGCACCTGCGCCCCGCCCTGGGACGGGATCGTCATGGAGTACCTCCGGGCCGACCTCGCCTCCGGGGGCCGGGCGCTCGGGACCGCCGCCGGCGCCGGCGGGGGGCTCC
>JAKLKS010000381.1 GCA_023150535.1 Planctomycetota bacterium | reverse complement strand
GGGGCGCATGGAGGCGGAGGCCCCCCCGGACACCTTCGCGACCCCCTCCCTTTCCCGCATCGCCGCCGCCCTCCTGGCCACCTCCGCGGGGGGCACCGCCGACCCGGCGGCCTGCGCCGCCTCGCTCGGGGACGACGTCCTCGCCGACGAGGTGGCGTCGCTCGCCGCCTCGGGCGGGGAGAAGGCCCCGGAGGCGCTGGCGAGGCAGTTCGAGGACTGCGTCCGCTCCCAGAGCCACGATCGACTCGTCGAGGAGGCCCGGAGGCGCTTCGCCGAGGCCCGCACCCACGGCATCCGGCAGGACGAGGACCGCTGGCTCGCGGAGCTGCAGAGGCTCCTCGGCGAGCGCAAGGCCCCCGTCCGGCCCCAGAAGAGGTGACCAACTTGGCCACGAAGCAGAAGCCGACCGCGCGCAGGCCGGAGAAGCCGGCGCCCCGAGCCCCCGGGAAGACCGGGGGGGCCGCCGCGGGGAAGCCCCCGGCGAAGCCCGCCGCGAAGGCGGGCGGGAAGGCCGGCCCCCGGTCCCCCGCCGTCGTCCAGGCCGCGGCCTCCCGCATCGACGCGGCCGCGGAGAGGGCCGGCGGCCCGGAGTTCCGCGCGCTCGTCGAGGACGGGAAGCGGCGCGGGTGGGTCACCTACGACGAGCTGAACCGCGCCCTTCCCGACGACTCCGCCGACAAGATCGAGACGCTCATGTCCTCCCTGGAGGAGATGGGCATCGAGGTCGTGGAGGAGGGCGCGGCGGCGGCCGAGGGCGAGGAGCCCGAGGGCGGCGCGGAGCCCGAGGCCGAGGGCGAGGCCGACGCGGACGCCGACGCCGACATCGACGGCGAGGGCGAGGACGCGGAGGAGATGGACGCCCCCGGGGTCCTCGCGGACTCCGACGACGGCCCCGGCAGGCCGGAGCCCGTCGAGGAGGAGGAGGAGTCGGACATCTTCAAGGACGCGGGCCCGACGGAGAAGATCGACGACCCGGTCCGCATGTACCTCACCCAGATGGGCGAGATCCCCCTCCTCACGCGGGACCAGGAGATCCGGCTCGCCAAGCAGATCGAGCTCACCCGGAAGCGCTTCCGGAAGAAGGTCCTCGAGTCCGGCGTGGCCCTGTCCTCGGCCATCACCATCCTCGACGACGTCCGCCGCGGCGACCTCGCCTTCGACCGCACCCTGAAGATCAACACCAGCACCGACCCCAGCGCCGCCAAGCTCGAGCTGAGCAACCGGCTCCCCGAGAACCTGAACTCCCTGAAGCTCATGATGGAGAGGAACCGGGAGGACTTCACCGCCCTCGCCGGCGCCGCGGACAGGCCCCGCTCCTACCGGGCGATCCTCAAGCGCATCCGGGACCGGCGCCGCCGCGGGGTCGTGCTCCTCGAGGAGCTCCACATCCAGATCAAGAAGTTCCGCGAGCTGGTGAAGAAGATGCGGGACTCCCACCACGAGATGGAGGCGCTGGAGCGCCGCATCGCGGACCTGCGGGGCAACCGCACCGCGGAGGCGCAGCGGGAGCGCGCCGAGGTGGAGGCGCGCCTCGGGGCCCGCACCCTGGAGTCGGCGGAGCAGCCCGACCGCCTCGGCTGGCGCATCCGGCAGGTGGAGGACCGCTACGCCCAGTACGAGGAGGCCAAGCGCCGCCTCTCCTCGGGGAACCTCCGCCTCGTGGTCTCCATCGCGAAGAAGTACCGCAACCGCGGCCTCACCTTCCTCGACCTCATCCAGGAGGGGAACACCGGCCTCATGAAGGCCGTGGAGAAGTACGAGTACCGCCGGGGCTACAAGTTCTCGACCTACGCGACCTGGTGGATCCGCCAGGCCATCACGCGCTCCATCGCGGACCAGGCCCGCACCATCCGCATCCCGGTCCACATGATCGAGACGATGTCCAAGCTCCGCAACGTCACGAAGGAGCTGGTCCAGAAGAAGGGCCGCGAGCCCACCATCGAGGAGATCGCGACGGCCAGCGGGATCACGGTGGACGAGACGAAGCGGGTCTTCAAGATCGCCAAGCACCCGATCTCGCTGGACCGCCCCATCGGCGACTCCGACGACTCCTACTTCGGGGACTTCATCGAGGACGAGTCCGCCGAGTCGCCGGTCTCCGCGGCGAGCCACGAGATGCTGAAGGACAAGATCGAGAAGGTCCTCCAGACCCTGACCTTCCGGGAGCGGGAGATCATCAAGCTCCGCTACGGAATCGGGGACGGCTACACCTACACGCTGGAGGAGGTCGGGCGGATCTTCAAGGTGACGCGCGAGCGGGTCCGCCAGATCGAGGCGAAGGCGCTTCGGAAGTTGAGGCATCCGAGCAAGAGCAGGGAGTTGAGGGATTATTTGGGGGATTGAAGAAGCATCTGAAGATAGGTCAGTAATGGGGAATGCAAGTGAACCCAAGAGATTTTCCCAACATGACAAATATCATCAATTTTGTGAAAAGGGGCACTTTTCTAGGCGTTAAAAACCCTTTGTGATATACTTTC
>JAKLKS010000380.1 GCA_023150535.1 Planctomycetota bacterium | reverse complement strand
CGTGGCCCTGGCCCTCCTTCCCCTGGCGGGGTTCGCCCTCCTCCTCGGGGGGGCCGCCGCCGTCCTGCGGTCCGCGGGGGCCCCTCCCGCCGCGGCGGCGGCGCTCCCCTCCCTCCTCGGGTGCGCCCTCCTCGTCCTCCCCTTCCTGGGGGACCCCCTCGTGGAGCCCGGGGGGGCGGGGCGCTCCTCCCCCGCGGCCGTCGGGGTGCTCCTCGGGGGGAGTCCCGCCGCGGCCTCCATCGGCGGCGGGCTCGGCGTGGACCTCCTCCGGACCCCCCGCGCCTACGGGGAGGCGGGGGGCGGGGGCCTCTCGCGCATCGGGGCCTTCTACTCCTCCTCCTACCCCTCCCCGGCGGCCTCGGCCCTCGGTTTCGGGGCGGCGGGCCTCCTCCTCCTGGGGGCGGCCGCGGCGCTGCGGGGCCGGGGAAGGGGAGGACCGGGACTGGCTTCCGTCCCCGGCAAGTCGTAGGATCCCGCCCGGGCCCGCAGGCCCACGCCGGAGGTCCCCATGGCCACCGTGAAGCGGAAGGTCTTCCTGACCTTCCCCCAGCGCCTCATCAAGGAGCCGATCATCTACGACCTCGGCCGCACCTTCCCGGTGGTGACCAACATCCGGGGGGCCAGCGTGACCGACGAGATCGCCCTCGTGGCCCTCCTCCTGGAGGGGGAGGAGGCCCCCGTCGAGGCCGCCCTCCGGTTCCTCGGGGAAAGGGGGGTCAAGGTCGAGAACCTGGAGGACGAATAAAGGAAGAGCCGATCCGGGGGGAGCGTGCGCCCCGGGACCACAAGATGTAGGGGGCCTGCCGCTTACCTCCCCCAGATTTGGACTCGAGGGGATCGTCTCGGCCTTGAAATCCTCTTGATCGTTCCTTGATAGCGGGTACTTTTGTCGCTCACAGCAGCCGGCGGACCGCACAGGGCACGCGACATCGTCGCGTAGGCGGGTCACCGGCAAGGCGGCAGCAGAAGGAGGAACCCATGAGACTGGGGAAGTCTCTCGGACTGGCCCTGGCGGGGTGCGGTCTCCTTGCCGTGGCGCCCTCGGCGCGCGCGGATGAAGACGCATCTCTGCAGGATCGGCTCAAGGACCTCGAGAAGCAGGTCCTGGAGCTGAAGTCGCAGCTCGGTGCCCGCGAGACGGCCGAGCCGCTCTCGGTGCAGGTCGAGAAGTACCTGCAGGAGCAGGAGAAGGGCTCCCTGTGGGTCGATCGCAACGGCAAGCCTCTCGGCAAGACCATCGACAGCATGTGGTTCACGATGAACGTCCGCGTGCGGCCGACCTGGTCGAAGAACCTCTTCGACCTCACCGACGGGGTGGACGACGAGGGCTGGATGACGCTGCAGCGCTCCCGCCTCGGCGTCGGCGCGAACCTCCACGAGGGGGTCTCGGCCTACATCGAGCTGGACATGGTCGGCACCTGGGGCAACTCCACGACCCGCTACGCCAATGACGGCGGCTTCGCGGTGGCCCCGACGGTCCAGCAGGCCTACATCGACGGCCTCTACGCCAAGCAGCTCGGCGCCAAGACCCGCCTCGGCCGGTTCGAGATGTCCTACGGCGACGAGTTCGTCATCGGCGACCGCGACTTCTTCCAGGCCGGGCTCGCCTTCGACGGCGCCTGGATGTCGAAGAACTACGAGGGGCACGGCTTCTCCGTGGACGCCTTCGCCGTGAAGCTCGTCGACGGCTTCAAGAACCCCACCACCGGGACCCCCGACGACTCCGTCTACGCGATGGGCGTCTACGGCAACTGGTACGGGTCCGAGGGCAAGACCGGCCTTCCCGGCGGCATGCAGCCCTACTTCATCCTCGTGAAGGACCAGGCGGACGTCCCCGGCGTCCCCGGCGGCACGACCCGCGACGTCTCCACCCTCGGCACCTACTGGTTCGGCGACAAGGCCACCAAGGACCAGGGCGGCGTCTTCTGGAACGTGAACCTCGCGGGCCAGTGGTTCGGCGACCTCTTCTGGGCGACCGACAGCCGCGTCGGGTACACGATGTCCAGCACGAAGTGGATGCCGAAGTTCTTCGGGCAGTTCGTCTACGCCGCGGGCGACCATGACAACCCGGGCGGCGCGGGCTACAACCCGCTCTTCCAGGACGTGCACGGCCGCTTCGGCTACGCCGACCTCTTCGCCCTCAGCAACCTCATGATCTTCGGCGGCGGCCTCCACCTGACCCCCGTCGAGGGCCTCACCTACGGGATCGAGTTCCGCTCGATCCACACCGCCCGCGACTTCGCCGGCGGCGGCGACAGCAACCGCCTCGCCTTCGAGACGGACCTCGTCGTGAAGCACAAGTACTCCGAGAACGTGGACTTCGAGGCGGCCTACTCGCTGGTGCACTGGCGCTCCGCCAGCAACACCGGCGGCGCCGACGACGTCCAGGTCGGTTACTTCAACGTCGTCCTGTCCTTCTAGGACGGCCGTTCCGCGGCATCACCGGGGCCGGGCGGGAAACCGCCCGGCCCCTTCGATTCGGGAGCGGTGGGGAG
>JAKLKS010000037.1 GCA_023150535.1 Planctomycetota bacterium | reverse complement strand
CGCTGGCCGCCTGCGGGACGCTCGCGGTGACGGTGCGGGACGAGCGGTTCCCGCCCCCGGGATTCGAGAAGGTGAAGGCGACCGGGGAGCAGGACGCCTTCGGTCGGGCCTCGAGGCTCCTCCTCCTCGACGGGGAGGGCAGGACCCTGCGCACGGCCTCCCCGGTGCGGCGGGGGGCCCTCAACTTCGGATGGCTCGCCCTCCTCCCGGGGGAGTACGCGGTGCGGCTGGAATCCCCCGCCGGCGCCCGCGAGGAGCGGGTCCGCGTCGAGGCGGGGAGCGAGGCGACGGCGGTGTTCCGGGGGGAGTAGCGGCCGACAGTATCACAATGTGATACTTATCGGCGCTTCGGGCCCCGTATCCTCGCGGGGAGGGTCCGCCCACCTCCGCCCATCGCCCCCGTCACCCTCCGCAATCCCGCCCACCCGGCGAGGACCCCCGGGTCCGTCGGGTCCTTCCCCATCGGGATGCCCAGGCGCTTCGCGACGACCCAGGCCTCCTCGAGCCATTCGAAGGCCAGGCTCGGGTTGGACGCCGGTGCCGGGTGCTCGCGGAGCCATCGATCGAAGGCCTCCTGTCGCGGCCGGGCTGTGCGGTCGGATCCTCGCTTCCCCATGCCCGCCGATTCTACCCCCTCCCCCCGCCCCCCTCCCCCCGGCGCCGCCGGAAATCCACCGGTCCCCCTCCGTGACGCCCGGCAAGGTCACGCCCCCCCGCGCCTCCCCCGTGCGGCGCCCCGCGCGCGCCCCCTGACCGCGGTCAGCCCCGCCGCCCGCGGGCAGGAGCCTTGCGGCCGGATACCCCCGTCGAGGCCCCCCAAGGAGAGCACCATGTCCAGGGCATCCGCCCACCGCATCCGCACGATCCTCGTCGGCGCCGCGGGCCGGGACTTCCACGACTTCAACGTGGTCTTCCGCGACGACCCCCGCCACGAGGTCGTCGCCTTCACCGCGGCCCAGATCCCCAACATCGACGGCCGCCGCTACCCGGCCGAGCTCGCCGGGAAGCACTACCCCGAGGGGATCCCCATCCGCCGCGAGGAGGACCTCGAGAGGCTCGTCCGCGACGAGAAGGTGGACCTCGCCGTCTTCTCCTACTCCGACATCTCCCACGAGAACCTCATGCACCTCGCCTCCCGGGTCGTCGCCGCGGGGGCGGACTTCTCCTTCCTCTCCGCCGATCGCACCATGGTCCGCTCGACGAAGCCCGTGGTGAGCGTCTGCGCCGTGCGGACCGGCTGCGGCAAGAGCCCCACCTCGCGGAAGGTCGCCGCCGTCCTCCGCCAGGCGGGTCTCCGGGCGGGCATCGTCCGCCACCCCATGCCCTACGGGGACCTCGCGAAGCAGGCGGTCCAGCGCTTCGCCTCCGTCGACGACCTCTCGCGGCACGAGTGCACCATCGAGGAGATGGAGGAGTACGAGGGCCACATCCTCGAGGGCCACGTCGTCTTCGCGGGGGTGGACTACGAGCGCATCCTGCGGCGCGTGGAGAAGGAGTGCGACGTCGTGCTCTGGGACGGCGGGAACAACGACACGCCCTTCTACAGGCCCGACCTGGAGATCGTCCTCGTCGATCCCCACCGGCCCGGGCACGAGCGCGCCTACTTCCCGGGCGAGGTGAACTTCCTCCGCGCCCAGGTGATCGTGATCCCGAAGATCGACTCCGCCGACCCCGCCGCGGTGGACCGCCTGCGCCGCTCGATCCACGACCACAACCCCTCGGCCCGGGTCGTGGACGCGGCCATGCCGCTCGTCGTCGACCGGCCCGAGATGGTGAAGGGGAAGCGGGTCCTCGTCGTCGAGGACGGGCCCACCCTCACCCACGGGGAGATGCGCTTCGGGGCCGGCGTGCTGGCGGCCCGCCGCCTCGGCGCCTCGGAGATCGTGGACCCGCGCCCCTTCGCCGTCGGCAGCATCCGCGAGACCTTCGCGAAGTACCCCCACGTGCGGGACCTCCTCCCGGCCATGGGCTACGGCGAGCGCCAGGTCCACGAGCTCGAGGAGACCATCCGGAGGGTGGACTGCGACGCGGTCGTCGTGGCGACCCCCATCGACCTCGGGCGGATCCTCAAGGTCGGGCACCCGACCTGCCGGGTCCGGTACGAGCTGGAGGAGACGGGGGCGCTGCGCCTCGCCGACGTGCTGGCCGACGTCGTCCGCCGCGCCAGGGGCTAGGCATGCCCCCGGAGAGCGTCCTGGTCGCGCTGGGGGGCCACGCCCTCGTGCGCCCCGGGCGCGAGGCCTCCGTCGAGGAGGAGGTGGAGGCGATCCGCGAGGCGGCGGCAGCCGTCGTGGAGATGGTCCGCGAGGGGCGCCGCGTCGTGGTCACCCACGGGAACGGGCCCCAGGTGGGGCACGCCCTGGCCCGCAGCGAGGCGGGCCGCGGGAAGGCCTACCCGCTGCCGCTGGACGTGTGCGTCGCCCAGACCCAGGGGGAGATCGGCTACCTCCTGCAGCAGGGCGTCTCCGAGGGCCTGCGCGCCGCGGGCCTCGACCGGGAGGTCGTCTCCGTCGTCACGCGGATCCTCGTGGACGGCTCCTCCCGGTCCGCCGCCAAGCCCGTGGGACCGGTCCTCGAGCCGGGGGAGGCGGACCGCCTGCGGGCCGGGGGTGTGCGGATCGTGGCCGACCGGAAGCGCGGGCTGCGCCGGGCGGTGCCCTCCCCGGAGCCCCTGCGCATCCTCGAGGAGGGGGCCGTCCGCCTCCTCCACGGGGCGGGCATCGTGGTCATCGCCGCCGGCGGCGGCGGGATCCCCGTGAGGGAGCTGAAGGACGGCTCCCTCCGCGGCGTGCCCGCCGTCGTGGACAAGGACCTCGCCTCGGCGCTGCTGGCCTCCGCGCTCGACGTGGACGTCCTCCTCGACCTCACCAGCGTCGAGTGCGTGCGCCTGAACTTCGGGACCCTGCTGGAGGCCCCCGTCCGCGAGCTGACCGTCGCCGCGGCCCGCCGCCACCTCGCCGAGGGGCAGTTCCCCGAGGGCACGATGGGGCCGAAGATCGAGGCCGCGGTCCGCTTCCTCGAGCGCGGCGGACGCCGCGCCGTCATCACCGATCCCCCCCACGCGGCGGCCGGGCTCCGCGGGGAGGCGGGCACCCGCATCCTGCCCCGGACCACGGAGGAACGACCATGATGCACCTCCTCTCCCTCTCCGACTGGACCCGCGAGCAGGTCGAGGACGCGGTCCGGCTCGCCGCCCTCCTCAAGGCCGGCCCCGCGGGCTACGCGTCCGCGCTGCGGGGGCGCATCCTGCTGATGATGTTCGAGAAGCCCTCCCTGCGCACGCGGCTCTCCTTCGAGGCGGCCATGCTCCAGACCGGCGGGCACGCGATCCACTACGACGTCGGGGGCTCCCCGCTCGGGAAGGGCAAGGAGACGCTGGCCGACACGGCGCGCACGGCCTCGCGGTTCGTGGGCGCGATCATGGCGCGCCTCTACCGCCAGTCGGACCTCGTGGAGATCGCGCGCCACGCGACGGTGCCGGTCATCAACGGGCTCACCGACGTCGAGCATCCCTGCCAGGCGCTGGGGGACCTCCTCACCCTCCGGGAGCGGCGCGGCCACCTCGCCGGGCTCAAGGTCGCCTTCCTCGGGGACGGGAACAACAACGTGACCCACTCGCTCATGGACGCCTGCTCCAAGACGGGGGTGAACTTCGCGCTGGCCTGCCCGGAGTCGCGGGAGTACCTGCCGCTGCCGGAGGTCGCGGAGAGGACCCGGCGGGCGGCGGCGGCCTCGGGGGCGCGGATGGAGGTCGTGCACGACCCTGTGGAGGCGGCGGCGGGCGCGGACGCGATCTACACCGACACCTGGGTGAGCTACCACCACGGGGCGGACCAGAAGGCGGAGCGCACGCGGATGCTGGAGCCCTTCCGGGTGACCGCGGGGGTCAT
Organism: Planctomycetota bacterium; assembly: GCA_023150535.1. GTDB lineage: Bacteria > Planctomycetota > JAJSAM01 > JAJSAM01 > JAKLKS01 > JAKLKS01. The sequence goes on along the minus strand of JAKLKS010000037.1, from coordinate 18,845 downwards.
GGCGCGGGCGAAGCCGGACGCGGTCTTCCTGCACTGCCTGCCGGCGGAGCGGGGGGCGGAGGTGGCGGCGGAGGTCATCGACGGGCCGCGCTCCATCGTCTTCGACCAGGCCGAGAACCGCCTGCACGCGCAGAAGGCGGTGCTGCTCCGCCTCCTCAACCCGCAGTACCACCCGCAGCGGACGCCGCTGTAGTCCTCCGGAACCGCGGACCCGGGGGAGGGTAGACTCCTGCGCTTCCCATGCCCTCCCCCGCCCCCGTCGTCGGCCCCGGCGAGATCGCCGCGCTCGCCACCTCCGTCCTCTGGGCGGGGACGGCGCTCCTCTTCTCCGCCGCGGCGCGGCGCATCGGGCCGGACCGGGTGAACCGGATCCGGCTCTTCATGGCCTGCTGCCTGCTCGGGGCGGTGGTGGTCCTGACGGGGGCGGCGTCGCGGACGCCGGCGGCGCAGGTCCTCTGCTTCTTCGCGAGCGGGGTCGTCGGGCTCGCGCTCGGGGACGCGGCCTACTTCCGGTCGCTGGAGATCCTCGGCGCGCGGCGGGGCTCGCTCCTCATGTCCGTGGCGCCGGTCTTCACGGCGCTCCTCATGGTGCCGCTGCTGGCCGAGGGGCTGTCGGCGGTGGGCATCGCCGGGATGGCGCTCACCATCGGCGGGGTGGCCTGGGTGCAGGCGGAGCGGGCGGGGGACCGGGAGATCGCGGGGTCGGCGGCGCGGGGGGTGATGTTCGGGGTGCTGGGGTCGGTGGGGCAGGCGGCGGGCTACATCCTCGCGAAGGTGGGGCTCGGGGCGGCGCCGGCGGAGGGGGCGCTGGCGGGGTGGATGGGGCTCGGGGTGCGGCCGGGGCCCGGGGGGGACCTCGCGGGGGTGGAGGTGTCGCCGCTCTTCGGGACCTTCCTGCGGATGATCGCCGCGCTCGGGTGGGTGACGGTGGCGGCGCTCCTCCACCGGGACCGGCCCCGCGTCCGGGAGGCGCTGGACGACCGGCCGGCGCTCTGGCTCACGCTGGGGGGGACGATCTGCGGGCCCTTCCTCGGGGTCTGGCTCAGCCTCGTCGCGGTGAGCCTCGCCAACACCGCGGTGGCGAGCACGATCCTCGCCGCGAGTCCGCTCTTCGTCATCCCCCTGGTGCGGGCGGTCCACGGGGAGAGGGCGAGCGCCCGGGCGTGGATCGGGGCGCTCGTCGCCATCGGGGGCCTGGCGGTGCTCTCCTTCCGCGTCGCGATCCTCGAGGCGCTCGGCGGGTAGGGGGGGGGACGGGATCCGGTCCTCCGGTCGTTGCTCCCCGGGCCTCCCGCCCCTTGCCGGGGGAGGGCATGAAACGTACAATCCGTTTGAAACGTACAAACCGTGACCAGGAGTCCGCCATGCCGGCGACGAGGGAGACCGCCTCGAAGGCGAGGCAGTCCTTCTCGGAGGTCCTCAACCGGGCCGCCTACGGGAAGGAGCGCGTCGTCATCGAGCGGCGCGGGAAGCGGCTGGCGGCGGTCGTCCCCCTGGAGGATCTCGCGCTCCTCGAGGAACTGGAGGACCGCATCGATCTCGAGGATGCGCGGAAGCGGCTGAAGGAGAGGGGCTCCATCCCCTGGTCGAAGGTGAAGAAGGACCTCGGGCTCTAGCCCATGCCCCGGGAGGTCCGGTTCAAGCCCTCGGGCCTCCGGGACTTCCAGGACCTGCCGGGGCCGATGCGGGCGAAGGTCGGGAAGCGCCTCGACGCCCTCTGCGTCGACCCCCGGCCTCCCGGAGTGAAGGAACTCGAGGGCGGCGAGGGGCTTCTCCGCCTCCGGGTGGGCGACTGGCGGATCGTCTGCTCCGTGGACGACGGGGCGCGGGTCGTGATGGTCGTGAAAGTGGGGCACCGGGGGGACGTGTACCGCCGCCGGTGACGGATTCCTCTGCAAGGCCCCGCGCCCCCCGTGCGCAACATGGGGGAATGACGGGCGAAGTGCCACCGGTCGGGCCGTCCCCCGAGGCGCTCCTCCGCCGATTCCGGGACTTCGGAGACCCGGAGGCCCTGGGAGCCCTCTTCGACGCGACCTCGCCGGCCCTCTTCCGCATGGCGCTGCGGCTCGCGCCCGACCCCGGGGCCGCGGAGGACGCGCTCCAGGAGACCTTCCTCGCGCTCTTCGACGCGGCCCGCGGCTACGACCCCACGAAGCCTGCGCTGGCATGGCTCGCGGGCATCCTCCGGCACCGCGTGCAGAGGACCCACCGGGAGCGCGCGCGCAGGCCCGACTTCACCCGGCTCCCGCCCCCCCTCGCACAGGCCGGACCCGCGGAGGAGGCGGGGGCGGCCGAGCGGGCGGAGCGCGTACGGAAGGCCATCCTCGATCTCGACGAGCCCTACCGGTCGGTGGCCCTCCTCCGCTGGCGGTACGGCCTCGAGCCCGCGGAGATCGCCGAGGTGCGGGGCGAACCGCCGGGCACCGTCTGGTCCACGCTCTCCCGGGCGAAGGAGATGCTCCGGGAAGCGCTGGCGGGCTCTCCTTCGCTCCTCGGCGTCCTCGCGCTGCCGCCGGGGGAGGGACCGGGGCTGGCGGCGATGCGGAGGCTCCTCGTGGAGAGGGCGGGGACGGCGGTCTCCGTGCCGACGGGCGGGGCGGCGGCGGCCGCCGGGTCGGCCGCGGGAGGGTTCCTCGTGACGAAGAAGGTCGCCGCCGCCGCCGCCCTGCTCCTCGCGCTCCTCGCCACCTGGTTCACGGTCCGGGCCGGGGACCCTCGGATCACCGGCGTCGTGGTGGACGCAGCCAGCGGGGAGCCGATCCCCGGCGCGCGGATCTCCGGCTTCGGGGGGGACGGCCTCTCCGCGGGCGCGGACGGGACCTTCGCCCTGGACCCGGGCGCGGGGAAGGTGATCCCCCTGAGGGCGGACGCCGGGGGCTTCGCGGGGGTGTCGCGCACCGTCCGCTCCGGGGAGCGGGTCGCCTTCGCCCTCGATCGCGGCAACACCGTGCGCGGGCGCGTGCTGGCGGAGGACGGGACCCCGGTCGCGGGAGCCGAGGTCCTCGTCGAGGACCGCAACCGCGATCCCCGCGAGAGGAGGAGCGCCCGCACGGGTCCCGACGGCTCCTTCACCTGCACGGGTGTGGGCCGGGAGGGGATCCGCGTCGCCTTCGTCCTCGCCGACGGGCACGGGCGGCTCGTGAAGGACTTCGCCGCGGACGGCGGGAGCCCGCGGGACGTGGACCTCGGCGACCTCGTGCTCCCTGCGGCGCGGCGGCTCGAGGGCCTCTTCCTCTCCGGGAGCGGGCGGCCCCTCGCGGGGGCGACCCTCTCCCTGCTCGGTCCGCTCGAGCAGGAGCGGGCCTGCCGGCTTCCCGGGATGTTCCTGAACGCAACGACGGACGGGGAGGGGCGCTTCCGGTTCGCGGGGCTCGGCCCGGGGAGGTACCGCCTGTCCCACCACGACTCGGGGGCCGGCCTGCCGCGGTGGCCGTCGGCCTCCGTCGAGGTGACCCTGCCGCCGGACCGGGACCTGCTCGACGCCGATCTCCGCCTCGAGGGGACGGGGACGCTCGGGGTCCGGGTGGTGGTCGCGGCGGGCGCGCCCCTCCCCGGGGTCCTGGTCGCGACGGACGGGGGCATCCTCGCGGAGACCGACGGTTCCGGCCTGGCCGTGCTGGAGAACCTCCGCGCCGGGGGGAAGGTGGCCGTCCACCTGGAACTCTTCGGGGCCCGGAAGCAGGAGTGGGTGGAGGTGGACGGACCGGAGGGGGACGTGCCGGCCGACGGGCGGGAGGTGCGCATCGTCGCCGCCCGCGCAGGGGTCGTCGAAGGCGTCGTCCTCGACGGGGACGGGGAGCCCGCGGGAAGGGCCGCGGTCTCCTTCACGGGAGGGAACGAGGTCGATGGCCCCCTCTGGAAGGGGAAGTACGGGGCCCTGACGAAGGACGACGGGACCTTCCGGCTCCACGCCGCCGCGGGCGCCGTGGTGGATCTCGAGGCGCGGCGCAACCCCTCCGGGGGCGTCCAGGCCGGGGACGAGCTGCTGGTCGGGCGGGCCGCCGGGGTCCGCGCCCCCGCGAAGGGAATCGTCCTGCGGTGCCGGACGGTGAAGGCCACCGGGAGCGTCGTCCTCCGCGTCGTGGATGCCTCCGGCCTCCCGGTGGCGGGGCTCGACCTCCTCGCCCGCGGCGGGGGCGCCGCGGACCGCCCGCTCCGGACCGGAACGGACGGACGCGCCCTTCTCGACCGGGTCTTCGAGGACGAGTCCCTCTTCTGGTTCGGGTTCCCCGAGCGGGCCCCGGGGGCGCCCTGGCCCCTGCCCTCCGGGGAGGCCCCGCCCCTTCCGGTCCGGGCCCTGGCCGACGGGCGCGAGGTGATCCTCCGGCTGCGGCCCGGAGCCGCCCTCGAGGGGGTCGTCGAGGACGGGGAGGGGCGACCGGTCGCCGGGGCGGCCGTCCTCTGCCCCACGGACCGCGTCCGGACCGGCGCGGACGGGCGTTTCTCCCTCGTGGTGGCCGAGGGGGAGAAGGTGCGGTTCCTCCTCGCCCGGGCGGGGGAGGTCGGGAAGGAGGAGCGGGCGGCCCTCGAGGACGTGGACCCTGCCGCCGGCCCGGTGAGGATGGTCCTCGGGAGGGAGTGATCGAGGGCGTTCCGCCGTACCCTGACCCCCGTGCCCGCCACGGTGCGACTGCCCGGGTTCCTCGGCCCCTACGCGGGGGGGAGCCTCGACGCGGCCGTCCCCGCCGCGACCGCGGGGGAGGCCCTGCGCGCGCTCGTCCGCCGCCATCCCGGCCTCGGCGTCCGGCTCCTCGACGCCCGCGGCGGCCTCGCCTCCCACCTCGCCGCCTTCCGCAACGGGAGCGCCCTCCCCCGCGCGGGGCTCGACGAAACCCCGCTCGCCGACGGCGACCTCCTCGAGATCGTCCCCGCCGCCGCCGGCGGCTAGACCCGGATCCCCTCCTCCTCCACCATCGCGTCGAACCGCCGCAGCACCCGCTCCTTCAGCGCGGCGAAGAACGCCGCGGTGTTGAAGTGCGGGAGGCCCAGCTCCGGCCGCTCCCGGTGCACCTCCGCGGGCATGTCGTAGTCCTCCGGCCCGAACCCGTGCGCCCTCTCCAGCGCGTAGCCGCGGAGGTGGGTGCGCATCACCGCGCGGCGGAGCGCCTCCGCGTCCACGGGGAGCCCGGTCTGGTCGGAGACCGCGGCCGCCATCCGGGCGTCGTCGAGCCCCGCGAACTTGCAGACCCCCAGCAGGTCGTCCCTGAGGATCATCGGCCCCCGCCGCGTGATCGCGTCCACCCAGTAGTCGAGCCCCGTCTCCCGCTCGTGGAGCAGCAGGAGGTAGGTCCGCATCGACATGTGCCCCCCGGCCAGCGCGAAGGGGTACCCGGGGTTCGTCTGGGGAAGGTAGGCGGGGAGCTCCAGGCCCTTGCACTGCATCGCGAAGCCCGTCTCCCCGAGGCCGGCGGCGAGCCGCATCGCCCCCTGCCCGAGGAGCGGGAGCCGGCCCGCGGCGATCTCCGCGACGGCCGCCGCGGCCCCCGCCGCGTCCCCGAAGGAGAGCCCCCCCGCGACGGGCGCGTCGGGGCGGCGGCGGTTGTGCTCCATGGCGAAGGAGAGGGTCGCGCCGAGGGAGATCGCGTCGAGCCCCGCCTCGTCGACGAGCCGCACCAGGTCGCAGGCCGTGCCGGGGTCGAGGATGCCGAGGTTCGGGCCGAGCAGGGCGAGGGGCTCGTAGTCGAGCTTCGCCCGGAACCCCCCCGGCCCGCCGGAGGGGGCGCGGTCGTACACGTTCTTGTGGCAGCGGATCCCGCAGCGGAGGCAGCTCTCGTCGATCACCGCGAAGGGCCCCTTCTCCACCTCGGAGCGGTGGAGCGGGAGGGACCGGTCGACGCCCATGGGGGAGAAGTTCGGGCCGGGCAGGGCGCGCAGGGGGCCCAGGGCGTCGAAGTTGGCCCAGGTCCCGCCGCCGCCGCCCGCGCGCCCGGCGTCCCGGAACCGCCGGCTCCCGGGCCCGAGGGCGGCCTCGCGGTTGAGCTCCCGGAAGGAGGGGGGGCTCCCCCTCGTCGCCCCCGGGGCGCCGTCGACCACGACGGCGAGGAGGTTCTTCGACCCCATCACGGTGCCCATCCCCCCGCGGCCGCAGAACCGGGGCTTGGGGTCCCCGCTCCGGAGCTGGTTCCCGGTGGAGAGGGCGACGGACGCGTAGCGCACCGCCTCCCCGTGCTCCCCCGCCGGCCCGACGGCGGCGAAGTGCGCCCCGGGGAAGCGACGGTGGAGTTCCCGGATCTTCCCGTTCACCGTGAGGCCGGCGAGGTCCGACCCGTCGAGGAACCGGAACTCCGGCCCGGGCGAGATCCGGAGCACGGTCGGCGACGCGGCCCGCCCGGTGAGGAGGATCTCCTCGACGCCGAGGGCGGCGAGCCAGGTCCCGAACTCCCCGCTCCCCGCGGACCACATCGGGCCGGGGGCCCCGCTCCTCGAGGCCTTCAGCGGGGACCAGGCGTGGAGGAAGGTCCGGAGCCCCGTCATGAAGCCGGTGCCGCTGAGGACGCCGAGGTTGAGGACGAGGGTCGCCGCGGGGTCGAGGGGGTCGGGGGCGTGGCGGGCGGCGAGGACCTTCATCCCGCGCGCGACGCCGCCGAGGAGGTCCTCGAGGTCGGCGCAGGGGATCGTCTCCGCGCGCGCCTCGCCGCGGCCGAGGTCCGCGTGGAACCTCCGGATCCGGAAGTCCCCGATCCGGCGCCCGGCACCGGCCTCCGCCGCCACGGTCCCCCCCTCCGGGGCCTCAGCCCCCGGGCCGCTCCCCCTCCGCCCACAGCCACGCCGCCCCGCGCACGCCGCTCGCGTCGCCGTGCGCGGGCGGGACGAGCCGGGTGTCCACCGCGTCGGAGAAGATCCACCGCCCCCAGAGGCGCGGGACGTCCTCGTAGAGGTGGGGGAGGTTGGAGACCCCGCCGCCGAGGACGACGACGTCGGGGTCGAGGAGGTTGATCACGCCGGCGAGGGCGCGCGCCATCCGTCCGGCGTGGCGGGCGAGGGTCGCCGCGCAGCCGGCGTCCCCCGCGGAGGCGCGGCGGCCGATCTCCCCCGCCTCCAGCGCCTCCCCGGTCCGCTCCGCGTGGTCCCGCGCGATCCCGGGCCCGGAGAGGAACGTCTCGATGCAGCCCCGCTGGCCGCACCAGCACGCGGGCCCGGGGTGCTCCCCCGGCTCCGACCAGGGGAGCGGGGTGTGCCCCCACTCCCCGGCGATGCCGTTGGCGCCGTCGAGCACCCGGCCGTCCACGACGACGCCGCCCCCGGTCCCCGTGCCGACGATCACCCCGAAGACGACCCGCGCGCCGGCGGCGGCGCCGTCCGAGGCCTCGGAGAGGGCGAAGCAGTTGGCGTCGTTGGCGAGCCTCACCGGGCGGCCGACCGCCGCGGCGATGTCGGACTCCAGCGGGTGCCCGATGAGGCAGCGGGAGTTCGCGTTCTTGACGAGGCCGGTCCGCCGGGAGATCACCCCCGGGATCCCGACCCCGACGGTCCCCCGCTCCCCTGCCGCCGCGTCGGCCGCGGCGACGAGCCCGGCGATGGCGCGCACCGTCCCGGCGTAGTCCCCCCGCGGCGTGGGCACGCGGCGGCGGAAGGCCTCGCGCCCCCCGGGGGCCAGGGCGAGGGCCTCGATCTTCGTCCCGCCGAGGTCGATGCCGATGCGCACGGACGCCCCGGGGGCCGCCCCTACTTCCCGAAGACCTTCTCCGCGTTGCCGCGGAGGATCCTGTCCCGCGCCGTCTCGGAGAGTCCGAGGGCCCGGAAGGCGGCGACGTTCTCCGCGGGGGACGGCACGCCGGGGGCCGGCCAGTCGGTGCCCCAGAGGCACTTGCCGGAGAGCTCCTCCAGCCGCGGCAGGTAGTCGAGGAGCCGCGGGGGCGGGATGGAGGAGAGATCGAGGTAGACGTTGTGGAACCGGCGGGCCAGGAACACCGCCTCGTCCATCCAGAGGGGGCGGCCGGCGTGGCAGAGGACGATCCGCAGCTTCGGGAAGTCGATGGCGACGTCCTCCACGAGCATCGGGTTGGAGTACTTGTTGCGCGCCCCCTGGAAGATGCTCGTGCCGGTGTGGAACATCACGGGGCGGCCCATCTTCTGCGCGACCTCGTAGACCTGCTGGAGGGCGGGCACGGTCCCGTCGGCGTGCCCGTTGGGGGCGACCATCTGGTGGGAGGGGTGGATCTTGAGGGCCCGGATCCCGGTCTCTCCGAGGAGCCGCTCGGTGTCGCCGTCGGGGTCGCGGCTCGTGCGGGCGTCCAGGGATCCCACGGGGACGAGGCGCCCGGGCGACTCGGCGCAGAACTTCGCGATCCAGGGGTTCACCGCGTCGGTGAAGCCCATGATCTCGCTCACGTAGTTGACGAGGACGGCGCGCTCGATGCCGTTCTCGTCCATGAACTTCAGGAACTCCGACGGCTTCTCCATCAGCGTGCGGATGCGGTCGAGGTCGGTGCGGCCGGACTTCATCTTCTCGAGGATGGCCGGGCGCATCATCTCCCAGGGCTGCACGTGCATGTGGGCGTCCACGACGGGCTTCGGATCGGCCATGCCTGCCTCCCGGGGGCGCGGGGCCCCTACGGCTGCTTCTCCAGCGCCTGCTCGCCCTCCCAGCGGTAGAAGCCCTCCCCGGACTTCCTCCCGAGCTTCCCCTTCGCGACGAGCCTCCGCAGGATCCCGGGCGGAGCGAAGCGGTCGGTGCCGAGCTCCTTCGCGAGGTGGTCGGCGATGGCGAGGCGCACGTCGAGGCCGACGAGGTCGGTCAGGCGCAGCGGGCCCATGGGGTGGCGGTAGCCGAGCTCCATGGCGCGATCGATGTCCCGGGCCGAGGCGACCCCCTCCTCGTACATCCGCATGGCCTCGAGTCCGATGGCGAGGCCGAGGCGGCTCGTGGCGAAGCCGGGGCTGTCGCGGACGACGATGGTCTCCTTGCCCAGGCGCTTCCCGACGGCGAGCGCCGCGGCCAGCGTCTCCCCCGAAGTCTCCGCGGTGCGGACCAGCTCGAGGAGCGGCATGACGGGGACGGGGTTGAAGAAGTGCATCCCGATCACCTTCCCCGGGCGGCGGGTGGCGGCGGCGATGCGGGTGAGGGGGAGCGAGGAGGTGTTGGAGGCGAGGATCGCGGCCGGGGGCGCGGCGGCGTCGAGGCGGCGGAAGAGGTCCTCCTTGAGGGCGAGGTCCTCGAAGACGGCCTCGACGACGAGGTCGGCCGCCGCGGCGGCGGCGGCGAGGTCGGTGGAGGTGGAGAGGAGGGAGCGGGCGGCCTCGGCGGCCTCGCGCGGGGTCTTCCCCTTCTCGACCCCCTTCTCGAGGGAGGAGGCGATGGAGGCGGAGGCCTTCGCCAGCGCCTCGGCGGAGAGGTCGGTCAGGACCGTGCGCAGGCCCGCCAGCGCGGCCACCTGGGCGATGCCCCGGCCCATGGTCCCCGCGCCCACGACGACGACGGTCCCGATGTCCAGCGTGGCCTCCTTCGCGTTCCTCGCGCCCGTCGCCCCGGCCCGGATTCTCCGCCGCGCTCCGCCCCCCGCCAACGAGAAACGACCTCGGGAGGGCGTGCGGGCGGCCGGGGGGCCGGGCTAGGATCCCCGGGATGGCCCCTCCCCACGTCCACCGGGTCCGGTTCGGCGACGTCGACCGGGCCGGCATCGCCTACTACCCCCGCATCTTCCACTGGTTCCACGTCGCCTTCGAGGAGTGGTTCGAGGCGGGCACGGGCATCCCCTACCGGGCGCTCATCGAGGACCGGCGCGTCGGGTTCCCGGCGGTGAAGGTGGAGACGGAGTTCCTCTCCCCCCTCCGCTTCGGGGACGAGGTCGCCTTCACGGTGTCCGTGGAGCGGGTGGGGGGCTCCTCGGTCCTCTTCGGATACGCCGCCCGCAACCGCACCACCGGCAAGGACGCGGTCCGCGCCCGGGTCACCTGCGCCTGCGTGGACATGGGGACCTTCCGGCCGATCCGGGTGCCTGAGGATCTGAGGACCCTCTTCGGGCGGAGCGGGTGAGGAGGGGGACGGGCTCCGGTTCTCCGGTCTTCGGGGGGCCGTCTCCCCGGAAACCGGAGAACCGAAGGCCGTCCCCCTCCTCTGCGGCGTCCAGTAGGTGATGGAACAGGGGTCCGACGGATCGGTGCCGGGGGTGGAGGCGCTCCTCGCGGAGCGGCGCCGGGTGGAGGCCCTCGCCCGGCGCCTCGCGGGGAACGCGGCCGACGGGGACGACGTGGCGCAGGAGACCTGGCTGCGCGTCCTCCGCCGCCCCCCCGCGGCCGTGCGGTCCCTGCGGGGCTGGCTCTCCTCGGTGGTCCGGAGCGCCGCCAGCGACGCCCGCCGGGGCGAGGCCCGCCGCGGGGCGCGGGAGCGCGCCGCCGCCTCCGACCCGCCCCCCGCCGCGTCCTGGAGGCGGTCCTCGCCCTGGAGGAGCCCCTGCGAGCGGTCGTGCTGCTGCGGTTCTTCGAAGGGCACGCGGTCGAGGAGGTCGCCCGGCGCCTCGGCATCCCCCACGGCACCGTCAAGGGCCGCCTCCAGCGTGCGCTGGAGGTGCTCCGCCACCGCCTCGACCGCGCCTACGGGGGGGATCGCCGCGCCTGGGGCGCCGCCCTCCTCGGACCCGCCGCCTTCACGGCCCCGGCCCCTTCCCCGGCCTCCGCCGTCACGAGAGGAGTCCTCGAGATGACCGCTCGCACCCGCGTCGCCGTCGTCGTCGCCCTCCTCGCGCTCGGGGGCGCCGCCCTCTGGGCCTCCTCGGACGGTCCGGGCGCCGCCGCGCCGGGGACCGCCGGGGGCCGCGGCCTCCCCGCCGCCGCCGCGCCCCTCCCGGAGGAGGGACCGCCGCTTCCCCCCGCCGCGGATTCCCCCCCGCCCCCGGCCCCTCCCGCCGCCCCGGCCGCGCCCGCGGCCGGTCCCGCCTCCCCGCCCGCGGAGCCCGCGCCTCCCCCCGCCCCCGCCTTCGTCCGCCTCCCCCTCGTCCCCCTGCCGCCCCGGGACCCCGCCCCCGCTCCGTCGGTGGACGCCGTCCTCGAGGGCGCCCCCGCCGGAAGGGCGAAGGTCCGCGTGGAGGGGGCCGCGGGCGGCGGCTTCCAGCTCCGCGGCTGGTCGAAGTGGGCGCCGGTGCCGGAGCGGGGGACCGCCACCTTCCGCGGGAGGGTCCTCGACGCCGCCGGGCGCCCCCTCGCCGGGGCCGAGGTGCTGCGCATCGACCCGAAGGGCGGCGGGAGCGACGGCGAGGTCCTCTCCTTCGAGTTCGTCACGACCGTGGCGACCACGGGCCCCGACGGCTCCTTCGAGGCGACCCGCCAGCCCGTGCGCCCCTTCCGCCTCGCGGCCAACTGGAACCGCGTCCTCCACCGTCCGCGCGGGCTCGAACTCCACGCGACGGTCCCCGTGGACCCCTCGGAGGGGGGCGTCCTCGAGGGCATCACCCTGCGCGTCCCCGCCGACGGCGCGGCCAGGGGCGCCGTCGAGGGCGTGGTCGTCGACGAGGCCGGCCGCCCCCTCTCCGGCTGCCAGGTGATGGCCGGCTTCCTCGACGCCTGGACGAAGGCGGACGGGCGGTTCCGGTTCGAATCGGTGCCCTCGGGCGAGGTGACCGTCTCGGTCCGGAAGTTCGCCTGGGGGAAGTGGAGCCGGACGGAGGTCCTCGAGGCCGGCGGCGTCCTGGCCCTGAGGGCGGTGCTCGCGCCGGAATCCTCCGGCGGGAACCGCCTCGAGGGGAGGGTGCTCGACGAGGAGGGGAGCCCCGTGGCGGGCGTGAGGATGTGGATGGGGGGCACCCGGGACCTCTCGCGGGACGCCGTCACCGCCGGGGACGGCTCCTTCTCCTTCGAGGGGCTGCCCGACCTCGGGGAGAGGACCGTCTCCGTGTCGGTCATGACCTCCCCCGACGAGCCCGGCTTCCTTCCGACGACGGTCCACGGCGTGCGCGTGCCGACGGCGGGGCTCGAGGTGCGGGTGGAGCGCACCGCGCGGCTCCGCGTCACCTTCCGCGACGCGGCCACCGGGGAGCCGCTCCCCCTCTTCGCCTACGAGATCCGCCGCGAGAAGGTCGTGGACGGGGAGAGGAGGCTCGTCCCCTTCCACACGGGGTCGGTCCACCGGGAGGAGGGGTTCATCGAGACCGCGGTCCCGCGGTGCCGCCTCGTCTTCTTCGTCGAGGCCCCCGACCGCACCCCGGTCCACGCGGAGGTCGTGGTGCCCTCCTCCGGGGAGGGCCCCTTCGAGGTCGTCTTCGAGCTGTAGGAGGGGGACGGGCTCCGGTTTCTCGGTCTTCGGGAAGTCGTCCCCCGGAAACCGGAAAACCGAAGCCCGTCCCCCTCCTCTTCCGGTCCCGAGGGGTCCTGCGGTACAAACGGCGGCTTCCCGGCGCCTTCCCCCTTGGAGATCTCCCCATGTCCCACGAGTCCCTCGGCCTCTCCCACGCCGCCTGCGGCCGCATGGAGGGGGGCCTCGCCGCCGCCTCCGCCCCCGGCGGCGTGAAGCGCCCCTTCCCGCTCCCCGGCACGAAGGCCCGCTGGTCCCGCGACCGGAAGGTGGACGTCCACCACATCCGCCTCGAGGTCGCCCTCGACTTCCGCCGGAAGTCCATCGCGGGCACCGCGACCCACGTCTTCACGCCCATCCTCGGGGACCTCGCCTCCCTGGAACTCGACTGCGTGGACCTCCGGGTCCGGCGCGTCCGGATGAAGGGCCGCCGGGGGACGCTGCGCTTCACCAACGCCGACGGCGTCCTCTCCGTGCGCTTCCCCCGGCCCCTCCCCGCGGGCAGGAAGGCCGAGATCTCCGTCGAGTACTCGGGCGCCCCGCGCCGCGGCCTCTACTTCTGCGGCCCCGACGCCGACCGCCCGGGCCAGCTCGTGCAGGCCTGGACCCAGGGGCAGGACCAGGACGCGCGCCACTGGTTCCCCTGCTACGACTACCCCAACCAGAAGGCGACCACCGAGGTGATCGCCACGGTCCCCGCGCACATGAAGGCGCTCTCCAACGGGCGGCTGCTGCGCCGCACCGGGAACCGCGCGAAGCGCACCGCCACCTTCCACTGGAAGCAGTCCATCCCCCACGTCACCTACCTCGTCACCCTCGTGGCCGGGGAGTTCGAGACGTACTCCGAGAAGTGGAAGAAGGTCCCCATGACGGTCTGGGCCCCCGCCGGCCGCCTCGCCGACGCGAAGCGGGCCTGCGGGAAGACCCGGAGGATCATGGAGTTCTTCTCCCGCTTCACCGGCCTCCCCTACCCCTACGAGAAGTACGACCAGGTCTTCGTGCAGGACTTCATCTTCGGCGGCATGGAGAACACCACCGCCACGACCCTGACCGACACGGCCCTGCTGGACCGGCGCTCCTTCATCGACAACACCATGGACTCGCTGGTCGCCCACGAGCTGGCCCACCAGTGGTGGGGGGACCTCGTCACCTGCCGCGACTGGTCCCACGGGTGGCTCAACGAGGGCTTCGCGACCTACTTCGACGCGCTGTTCCGGGAGCACGACCTCGGCCGCGACGAGTACCTCCTCAACATCCTCACCCTGCGCGACAACTACCTCGCCGAGGACGGCGGCCACTACCGCCGCCCCATCGTCTGCAAGGAGTACCGCGACCCGGTGGAGATCTTCGACCGCCACCTCTACGAGAAGGGGGCGCTCGTCCTCCACATGCTGCGCAACCTCCTCGGCGACGACCTCTTCACCCGCTGCATCCGCCGCTACGCGGAGAAGCACCGCGGCGGGAACGTGGAGACCATCGACCTCCGCCGGACGGTGGAGGAGGTGACCGGCCGCAACCTCGAGGAGTTCTTCAGCCAGTGGGTCTTCCGCGCCGGCCACCCCGACATCAAGGCGACCTTCGCCTGGGACGAGAAGCGGAAGACGGCCACCGTCGCCGTGAAGCAGGTCCAGGGCACCGACGACGACACGCCGGACTGCTTCCGGATGCCGCTGACCATCGCCTTCGGGACCGGCGGACGCCGGAGCGAGACGCTGGAGGTCCGGCTCACGGAGCGGGAGCACTCCTTCGAGAGGAAGCTCGCCGCCCGGCCGAAGTGGGTGTCCGTGGATCCCGGCTTCAAGGTGCTCAAGACGCTCGACTTCACCCCGCCCCGGGACATGCTCGTCGCGCAGCTGTCCTCGGACCCGGACGCCTGCGGACGCATCCACGCCGCGGCCTGCCTCGGCAAGGAGGCGGCGCCGGAGGGGGTCGAGGCGCTGGCGAAGTGCCTCGGCTCCGAGCGGGAGTTCTGGGGGGTGCGCGCGGCGGCGGCGGCGGGGCTCGGGAAGGCCCGCACGGAGCCGGCGCGGGACGCCCTCCTGCGCCACCTCGGGACGGGGCACCCCAAGGTCCGGCGGGCGGCGGCGCGGGCGCTGGGGGAGTGGCGCGACGACGCGAAGGTGGCCGACGCCCTCCACGCGCTCGTCGCGAAGGGGGATCCCTCCTGCATGGTCGAGGCCGAGGCCGCGACCTCCCTCGGGAAGACCCGCTCGCCGAAGGCCTACGACCTGCTGAGGAAGGTCTACGGGGAGCGCGACTCCTGGAACGAGGTGGTGCGGTCGGGCGCGCTGGCCGGCATGGCGGCGCTCCGCGACGCGCGCGGGGTCGAGCAGGCGCGGGACGCGGTGAGGAAGTCCCGCCACGGGAACCTGCGCGGGGCGGGGACCGCGGTCCTCGGGAAGCTGATGGACGCCAAGGACGCGCCGAAGGCGGAGATCGCCGAGGAGCTGGTCCGGCTGGTCGAGGACTGGTGGCTGCGCGTGAAGCTCGTCGCCTGCGCGACGGTGGCGGAGATCGGCGAGGAGAAGGCGCTGCCGGCGCTGGCTCGGCTCGCCCAGCACGACCTCGACGGGCGGGTGCGGCGGTCGGCGGCCGAGGCGGCGAAGAGGATCCGCGAGGGGAAGGACAAGGGCGAGGAGGTCCGCAAGCTCCGCACCGACCTCGAGGCCCTCCAGGAGGAGTTCCGCAAGCTCCGCGACGAGGTCCGGAAGAAGAAGTCTTAAGAACGAACCCGTCCCGTTTTATCGATTCCCCGCATGATGGGGGGATGCGGAGCGGCCGGGGAGTCGCGGTGGTGGGATTGCTCCTCGCGGGGGGCGCGGCGTGGCTCCTGGCGGGGGGGCGCGGGGCGGCGCCGCCGGCTCCGCCTCCGGCAGCCCCGTCCACGGCGCGCCCGGTCGCGGCGGGGGCCGGCGATGCGCCGATCCCCGCGGCCCTCGCTCCCGCCGCCGGGACCTTCGTCCTTCGCGGGAAGGTCCTCCGGGACGGCGCCCCCTCCCCGGCGCGGGTGACCGCCTGGATCGCGCGGGCCTCCCTCCTCCCCGAGGGGGCGGGGGACCCGCGCCTCCATCCCGGCTGCGACCCGGAGCCGCGGGCCCGGGCGGAGGCCGGCCCCGACGGCCTCTTCGTCCTCGCGGGCCTCGCGCCCGGCGCCTACCGGCTGGAGGCCGTCGCCCCCGACCGCGCCCGGGGGAGCGGAACGGCCTGGACCCCGGAACCGGGCGAGGAGGAGGAGCCGGAGGAGATCGAACTCCGCCCCGGTGCCTTCACCCTGCGCGGGCGGGCCCTGCTCTCCGACGGCTCACCCTGGACGGGGATGCTCGCGCTCCGCGATTCCACCTGGCCCCAGGATCTGCCTGCGCCCCTCCCCGCGGACGCGGAGGGGCGCTTCCGCGCGGAGGGCCTCGCCGCGGCGGAGGTCCGCCTCCTCGCGGCGGTCCCGGGGGAGCGCGTGATCGAGGGGCCCGTCGTCCTCCTCCCCTGCGAGGAGGAGGTCCTCTTCGTGGTCGGCGCGGGATGGCGGGACCATCCCGGAACCGTGGCCGCCGCCGCCGACGGCGCGCCCGTCCCGGGGGCGGTGGTCACGGCCGGGGACGGCCGCGACGAGGAGCGGGTGATCGCGCGCGCCGTCGCGGACGCCGGGGGAGCCTTCCTCATCGCCCTGCCCCCGGACGAGGGCCTCGAACTGGTGGTCCGGGCGCCCGGGTATCCGGCCATGAGCCGCACCCTGGACCCTATCCCTCCCGGCGGCACCCCCGACCTCGCCTTCCTCTTGCCCCGCCCCGCGGCCTTCACGGGGCGCGTCCTCGACGGGGAGGGCGGGACGCCCCTCCCCGGCGTCACGGTGGCGCTCTTCCCCGAGAGCGAGGGACCGGACCCGGCGCCCGAGGGCGGGCACCAGGCGGTCACGGGATCCGACGGGCGCTTCCACCTCCCGTCCCTCCCGCCGGGCAGGGCCCGGTTCCTGGCCTTCGGAGCGGGCAGGGTCTCCCGCGAGGCCGCCTCGCCGGCCGGAT
This sequence comes from Planctomycetota bacterium, assembly GCA_023150535.1. GTDB lineage: Bacteria > Planctomycetota > JAJSAM01 > JAJSAM01 > JAKLKS01 > JAKLKS01. The sequence continues at coordinate 2,603 of JAKLKS010000037.1, read as the reverse complement.
GGAATCGGGACGACAGCCTCCTCGCCCTCGCCCCGGGCCGTACGACGGAGAGGGACCTGGTCGTCGTCCCGGCGCCGCGCGCCCGGGGCCGCGTCGTGGACGGGGCGGGTGCACCCGTGGCGGGCGCCGCCGTCGCGGCGGAGAAGCAGGGCGTCTACGACGGGGACGCCGAGTGGTTGCTCTGGCGCGCGGACCCCTCCGGGGCGGGCGCCACCTCCGGAACGGACGGGAGTTTCGCCTTCCCGCTCCTGATGCCCGGCCTCGACTACGGGTTCATCGCCTCGGCGGAGGGACGCGCCCCCGCCGCCTTCGGCCCCCTCCGGGCCGTGGCGGGGGAGGAGATGGAGGTCCTCCTCGCGCTGCCCGCGGATCGGCGCGTCGTCGTGCGCGTGGTCGAATCCGAGGGAGGCGCCCCCGTGCCGGGGGCCGTCGTCGAGGCCACGGCGACCCTCCTCCCGCGGGAGGGGCGCCCCCTGGAAGGCGAATGGATCGCCGGCCCCGACGGAACGGTCTCCGTCGGTCCGCTGCCCGCGGCCCCGGTGCACCTGACGGCCCGCCGGGCGGAGGAGTGGCACTCCTCGGACCCGGTGGCCGTGGAGGACGTCGCGGGGACGCTGGAGATCCCCCTTCCCCCGGTCGATGCGAAGGAGGACGTGGTGGTGGAGGGCATCGTCCTGCTTCCGGACGGGAGCCCGGCGGCGGGGGCGCGCCTCACCGCCTGGTCGAGCGGCTGGGGCTGCCTCTCCCTGGAGTTCGGGACTCCCCCCCGCGCCGACTTCCGGGGGCGGTTCCGAATCGAAGTCCCCTCCTGGTCCATCAACCTGTCCGCGTCCCTCGTGAAGGACGGCCGCTCCTACGAGGCCTTCGTGAGCGCCGAGGTCGAGGAGGGGGTCCGTTCACTGGCGGGGCTGGAGGTGCGGCTCCGGGACGAGGCCCTGGAGGCGGCCGGTCTCGCGGAGGACGGAGAGGGGGACAGGGCCTTCGTCCGGGTCGCGGGTCCGGACGGGGCGCCGGTCCCCCAGGGGCGGGTGCACTTCCACTTCCTCGACTACGAGGACGGGCGCACGAGCGAAGGGCGCACCCTCCTCGACGGCCGGGCCGCGGCCCTGGCGCCCACGGACGAACCCGTGGAGAGCCTCTGGATCGAAGTGGTGGAACCCGCGGACGCGGAGGGCAGGCCCCTCCCCCTCGCCCACGGCACCTTCGGCCCCTTCGCCCTCTCCCCCGGAAGGACGGAGATCGAGGTCCGCCTCTCCCCGGCGAGGACCCTGGCGGGGCTGGTCCTCGACCCCGACGGCCGCGGGATCCCCGGGCTCGGCGTCGCCGCTGCGCCCTGGCTGGAGGAGTTCGTCGAGGGCCGCTCCTGGTCGGCGGGAACGGTTTCCCTGGCGACCACCGACGCCGAAGGCCGGTTCCTCCTCGACCGCCTCGGGGACCGAGACTACGAGGTGACCGTCGGGTTGGGCCGCGACCGGGCGCCGGCCGAACCGGTGCGGGCCCGACCCGGCGGGGAGGATCTCCGATTCGTCCTCGGCCCCGCGGTCGCCGCCGTCGTCAGGGTCCTCGACGCCGGGGGGCGGCCGGTGAAGGAGGCCCGCGTGGAGGCCCGGTCCCCGCTCCACGACATCTCCGCCCTGACCGATGCGGAGGGGAAGGTCCGGCTCGCGGGCCTCGATCCCACGCGGCCCTACCGTCTCTCGGTGGATCCCCCGCGGAAGCGCGACGACCTCCGCGAGGCGGTGATCCCGGACTGGCGGCCGGCCGACGTAGTCGTCGCGCTCCCGGCCTCCGTCGTCCTGGTGGTGACCGTGAGGGACCCGCGGGGCGCGCCCCTCGAGGGGATCTTCGTGGGCTGGGAATCGGCGGAGGAGCCGGGTTCCGTGCGCGGCGGCACCACGGACGGTGACGGGACCGTCCGCCTGCGGGACCTCCCCGCCGGGGCCCTTCGCATCGAGGCGGGTCTCCCGGGGGCCGGAGGGAGTCCGGCGCGGGTCGCCGCGGCGACCGTGGACTCCGGCGCGGGGAAGGTGGACCTCGTCCTCGACCCGGGCCCCGGGACGGTGCTGCGGCTCGCGGCGGGCATCGACCCTCGACTCGTTCTCGTCTCCTTCGCGCGGGGCGGGGACCTCGAACCGGTGCAGGCGGAAACCGGGAAGGACGGCAGGATCCACCTCCGCGGGCTCGCGCCCGGGGAGGACTACAACGTCTTCCTCCGCGACCTCGACACGGGACGCTGCGCGCTCCTCCGCGGCGTCCGCGCCGGCGACGCGGAGCGGGAGGTGGCGCTCGCGGAGGGGAAGGAGATTTCCGGGAAGGTCCACCTGCCGCCGGGGGCGGACTCCTTCAACGTCGCGGTGCTCGTGGGGAAGACCATCCTCATCGACGGCGAGCCCGGGGAAGGGGGCGCCTTCCGGTTCCCTTCGGTCCCTCCCGGGACATGGACCCTGGTGGCCTACCTCACCACGGAGGACGGCGCCTACCACGCGGCCACCGCGGAGGTCGCCGCCGGGGGCACCGTCGAGATCCGCGTCCCCTAGGAGCCCGTTGCCGTAATCCCCCGAAGGCGTTCCGCGCCTACCGGCGCGGTTGCACCGGGAAGAGGG
>JAKLKS010000379.1 GCA_023150535.1 Planctomycetota bacterium | reverse complement strand
CGACGCGGGACGGGTGCCCCGCGAAGACGGAGAAGGCGCGGAACCGGAAGACCGGAGCCCGTCCCCTACTCCCCGCCGGTCGGCCAGGGCTTCCCGCCGATGGCCTTGTCCACGAACTCCTCGAGGCCGCCCGCGTTGCGCTTGGTGGTCTTGTAGAAGGAGTGGATGTCGAAGTAGGCCGGCTCCCACCCGCGGTGGCCGGTGTCGGGCTCGCCGAGGATCGCGCACAGGGCGATGCACCCGTCCCGGGCCAGCACGTAGGCCCCCTGCCAGGGGGTCTCGCAGCGGGCGATCTCCGCCGCGTCGATGAAGAGGGACTTCTTCTTCGCGTCGAAGATCTGGGCCGCCTTGTTGGTGCGGAGGTCGATGCGGTGGAGGGTCGCGTGGACGAGCCCGGCCCAGGCGGGCGCCTCCTTCTCCAGCTCCTTGATCCAGCCGCCCACCTTCTCCTGGGTCCCCTTGTCCCCGATGCCCACGGTGACGGCCCCGCCCGGCGGCCGCCCCTTCTTCCACCAGTCGCCCACCTCCTTCAGCGCCGTCCTCCTCCAGGTGAAGGGCTCCGAGCCCCGGTCGAGGACGATGTTCCAGCACTCCTTCGCGTTCTCCCCCTCCTCGCCCTTCTTCCCCTTCATCCCCTCGAAGATCCTCGCCGCCCCCTTCTCGTCCTCGAGGTCCACGACGATCCAGACGAGGTGCTTGCGGACGTGGTTGTCCACGGCCTGGACGGCGGCGGCGACGATGTCCCGCAGGAGCCTCGGCTCCGCGATCCGGTTGAGCGCCCTCGCCGCCTCGATGCCCGGGTAGACCCGGGGCCCCGTCGCGATCTCGACGAGCCTCGGGACGAGGGAGCGGTCCTTCCCGAGGGGGAGGATCAGGCCGGCGGCGTCCACGGCCCGGCCCGCCTGCTTGTCGTCCTCGGCGGAGGCGGCCGCCAGGAAGGCCGCCGCCGCCCCCTCGGGGTTCGTCTGCCAGGCGGCCCAGGCCCCGAGCACGCGCAGGTGGCGCACCTCCTCGGAGCAGACGTACCGGACGAGGAAGTCGAGGTTGGCCGGGTCCTTCGCCTTCTCCCCGAGCTCCACGAGGGCGTCCCCGAGGAGGGCGGGCCCCGCGCGGGCGAGGTCCACGGCGGCCTTCAGGCGCGTCTCCACGGAGAAGGCCCCGTCCACGACGACGGCCTTGAGCTTCTCCGGCGGGTCGGCCGGGGGCGGCGCGGCCGGGGAGGGCCCGGCGGGGAGGAGGAGGGCGCCGGCCAGGAGCAGGAGGCGCAGGGGTGAGGCGATGGCGGTCGCGGGCATGCCCCCGATCCTAGGGCTTCTTCTTGTCGATCTCCGCCTGGCATTCGGCGAGCCAGTCCTCCACGGGGGTCTCGCCGCCGAGGGCCAGGTACCGGTTGTAGTGGGCCACGGCCTTCTCCCAGTCCTTCAGGAACTCGTGGCAGAGGACCGCGATCATGAGGTGCACGTCCTCGTCCTTGGGCCGCAGCTCCACGACCTTCTCGTAGGCCTCCACCGACTCGGCGTACTTCTTCATCTCGCGCCGCGTCCGCCCCAGGGCGTCCCAGGCGGCGTCGTCCTTCGGGTCGAGCTCCACCGCCTTCAGGAAGGCAGCCTCGGCGGCCTGCGTGCGGTTGTTGAGGACGAGCGCCTCCCCCAGGTCCCGGTGGTAGCGGCCCGTCGCGGGGGAGAGGTCGACCGCCTTCTGCAGGGGGACCGCCGATTCCTTCCCCTTCCCGGCCGCGTCGAGGGCGAGGCCGAGCCCGTGCCAGGCGCGGGCGTTCTTCGGCTCCAGCTTCACGAGCTTCTGGTAGGCGTCCAGCGCCTCCTTCGTCTTCCCCTGCTGGTCGTAGACGTAGGCGAGGTTCTGGAGGACGATCCCGTCGTCGGGCTCGCGGTCCAGGGCCCGCAGGAACTCCCGGGCGGCGTCGTCGAGGAGCCCCTTGGCGAGGAGAAGGGCCCCGAGCGCGGTGATGGAGTCCCCGTCGAGCGGGTCGAGGCGGGTGGCCTCCCGGTAGTCCTCGAGGGCCAGGTCGGCCTGCCCCGCGATCTCGTGGGCGTAGCCCTGGGCGTAGCGGATGTCCCCGCGCTCGGGGAGCGCCACGGCCGCCTTCTGGAGGAGGGCGACCTCGGCCGCGACGGCGGCGGGCTTGACGGTCTCCCCCTTCTCCCGGGCCGCCGCCTCCACCCGCCGCAGGCGGAGGAGGGTGAGCTGCACCTGGGGGTCCAGGTCGGCGGGCGCGAGGGTGGTGGCCTGGACCAGGGCCTTCTCGGCGCCGGCGTCGTCCCCCTTCTCCGCGAGGAGCGCGGCCTCGAGGAGCAGCCGGGAGGGATCGGGCCGCCGCCCCCGGGGGACCGCCGCCAGGGAGGCCTCCGCGTCGGCGATCTTCCCCATCCTGAGGAGGGCGTGGGCGAGCCCCCGCAGCGCCTCGGGGTCCCCGGGGGCGAGCTCGAGGGCCTTCCGGTAGTGGGTCTCGGCGGTGGCGTACTTCCGCGCCTCGGCGCACTGCC
>JAKLKS010000378.1 GCA_023150535.1 Planctomycetota bacterium | reverse complement strand
AAGTTTGGACAATCCTGACTCCCGAATCATGATTGCCCCGACAGCCGCCCCGGGCGGGCCCGTTCCCGTACGCCCCCGGCGGCCGAGAGACCGAAGGAAGGAGCCCCCGTGCGCGTCCTGTTCATCTACCCGAACATCGACTGCCCCCCCGGGGCCAACCACGGCCTCGTCTCCCTCTCCGGCGTCCTCAAGGCCAACGGCCACGAGACCCGGATGATCTACGCCTGCGACGCCATCGAGCCCGTCCCCACCCACGACCAGATCGCCGCCGTCGTCCGCGACTGGAAGCCCGGCCTGCTGGGCTTCTCCGTCATGACCCAGCAGTACCCCTGGGCCTGCGAGGTCGCGAAGCACCTCAAGAAGGAGTTCCCGGACATCCCCCAGGTCGTCGGCGGCGTGCACATCACCATGGTCCCCGAGGAGACCAGCGACGACCGCGTCTTCGACTACTACTGCGCCGGCGAGGGCGAGTACGCCCTCCTCGAGCTCGTGAACCGCCTCGAGAAGGGCGAGGACACCTCGAAGGTCCCCAACATGAGGATGTGGAGGGACGGGAGGAAGATCATGAACCCCGTCCTCCCCTTCCCGAGCCTCGACACCCTGCCCCCCCTCGACTACGGCCTCTTCGAGATGGACAAGCTGCTGGACGCCAAGAAGGGCTGGCTCTCCGTCCTCACCAGCCGCGGCTGCCCCTACAAGTGCACCTACTGCTTCAACAAGGAGATCGTCGACCTCTACCGCGCCGAGGGGGGCGCGAAGAGCCCCAAGGAGTTCCTCCGCAAGTTCCCCATCCCCCGCATCATGCAGGAGATCCGGGACCTGAGGACCCGGCACCCCCAGATCTCCACCGTCATCTTCGACGACGACCTCTTCACCCTCGACAAGCCCTACGTGCTCCGGTTCTGCGAGGCCTACAAGCGGGAGCACCACGACCTCCCCTTCGTCGTCAACGCCCACGTCCAGGTCTTCGACGACGAGATGGCCGCGGCGCTGGCCGACGCCGGCTGCATGATCGTCAAGTACGGCCTCGAGTCCGGGTCCAACCGCGTCCGCCGCGAGGTCCTCTGGCGGTGGATGACCAACCGGCAGATCCAGGACTCCTTCGAGGCCGCCCACCGGCAGGACCTCCACACCAGCGCCTTCGTCATGATCGGCCTCCCCACGGAGACCCGCGCGGAGATCATGGAGACCCTCCAGCTCTGCGCGGACGTGAAGATGGGGAGGTTCCGCTGGGCGGTCTTCTACCCCTTCGTCGGGACCGCCGGCTACACCATGGCGAAGAACCTCGGCCTCATCGACTTCGAGAAGATGAAGACCATGGGGAACTACTTCGACGGATCCTGCCTCCACTTCACCGACGAGCACGACCTCCTCCTCGTCAAGCTCTCCAAGTTCTGCCACTGGTACGTGAACGCCCTCTCCTCCTGGCCCACCGCCCCCGCCTACCGGAAGCTCGTGGAGGAGATCGAGGCCATGGACCGGGAGACCTTCGAGCGGGAGTACCCGCGCCTGCGGAAGCTCGACCGCGCCATGAGCGACGAGTACATCGAGAAGGACCTCACCCACTACACCCAGCGCTACAGCCACGTCATGGGCGTGCGGAGCGACTTCGTCAAGTGGGAGCGGGAGCGGATGAAGAAGTACGCCGGCACCGCGCGCAACGCCTACACCCTCGACTAGCCGCGCCGGTCACCGCGGGAGGGCGGCGCGGCGCGCCCCCGCGGGCGTCCCCGCGCCTACAATGGGCGGATGCGAACCCTCCGCCGACGCCCCCCGGCTCCCGCCCTCCTCGCCCTCGCCGCCGCCCTGCTCCTCGCCGCCTGCGGCGGGAAGTCCGACGACCCCGTCGTCAACCTCCGGCAGGAGAGGGACCAGGGCGTGCGCCGCGCGACCCTCCGGAAGCTGGCCGAGGCCGAGGGGGCGGCGCGGGCCGGGCACTGGGCGGGCTTCCTCCGCGAGTCCGACCCGGAGATCCCCCGCCTCGCGGCCTCCGCGCTCCGCGGGGCCGCCGACCTGCCGGGGTTCCGGGAGCCGCCCCGGGCCCTCCTCGACGCCCTCCTCGAGGCGGCGGAGCGGAAGGAGCCCGAGGTCCGCTCCGAGGTCCTGCTCGCCCTCGGCCGCCTCTACGCGGAGGACCCCCGCGTCCCCCCGAAGGTCCTCGCCTTCCTCGCCGACCCCGACACCCGCGTCCGCCGCTCCGCGCTGGAGGCCTTCCAGTCCTTCGGCCCGGCCGCCGGCGGCATCGACCTCTCCCCCCTCCGCGCCCTGCTCCGGGACCCCGCCCTCTCCTTCGAGGCCGCCCTCACCCTCTCCACCTGCGGCGACGCGGCCCCCGGGGCCGCGGACCGGCTCGCGGACGCCGTGGAGAACAGGGCCGACCCGGCCCGCGCCCAGCAGGCGGCGGCCGGCCTCGCCCGCCTCGGGGCGAGGGCCTCCTCCGCGGCGCCCCGCCTCGCCAGGGCCCTCCCCGGCGCCCCTCCCGGTGTGGCCCGGGACCTCTGCGACGCGCTCGGCTTCTCCGCCTCG
>JAKLKS010000377.1 GCA_023150535.1 Planctomycetota bacterium | reverse complement strand
CCGCGGATTCGGTCCTCCACCTCAAGGCCCGCTGGCTCGCCGCCGTGGCGGCCCAGACGCTGGGGGAGCACCCCGGGGCGATCCCCCCGGAGCACCGCCTCCCCCCGGGGGCCTTCGAATCCCCCTCGACCTTCCCCCGCTTCCCCAACGTCGCCGCCCGCGCGGGCCTCGCCACCTTCAGCCTGAGCGGGGGGGCGGCCGCGGAGGACTACGACGGGGACGGGGACCTCGACCTCCTCGTCTCGACGGCGGAGACCTCGCGGAACATCCGCTACTGGAGGAACGGGGGCGACGGCACCTTCTCCGACCGCACCGCGGAGGCCCACCTCGAGGGGATCCTGGGCGGGCTCAACCTCGTGCAGGGGGACGTGGACGGGGACGGGGACACCGACGTCGTGGTCCTGCGGGGCGCCTGGTTCGGCAGGGGGGGGCGCCACCCCAACTCGCTGCTGCGCAACCGCGGGAACGGGGTCTTCGACGACGTCGCCCTCGACGCGGGGATCGGCGACGCGAGGCTCCCCACCCAGTCGGCCGCCTTCGCCGACGCCGACAACGACGGGGACCTCGACCTCTTCGTCGCCAACGAGACCGCCTTCGGCCTGGACGCCCCCTGCGAGTTCCACCGCAACCGCGGGGACGGGACCTTCGTGGAATCGGCCCGCGAGGCCCGGCTCCTCAACGGCGGCTTCACCAAGGGCTGCGCCTGGGGGGACTTCGACGGCGACGGGTGGATGGACCTCTACGTCTCCAACCTCGGCGGTCCGAACCGGCTCTACCGCAACAACCGGGACGGGACCTTCGAGGACGTGGCCCCGCGGCGCGGGGTGACGGGCCCCCTCGGCAGCTTCCCCTGCTGGGTCTTCGACTTCGACCAGGACGGGAACCACGACGTCTTCGTCGGCGGCTACCCCGCGGGTCCCGCGGACGCCGCGGCCCACGCCCTGGGGATCCCGCCCGGGGGGGAGATCCCGCGGCTCTACCGCGGGGACGGGCGGGGGGGGTTCGAGGAGGTCGGGAGGGCCCTGGGGCTGACGCGGGCCGCCTCCCCCATGGGCTGCAACTTCGGGGACTTCGACAACGACGGGTACCCCGACTTCCTCCTCGGGACGGGGAACACGACCATGTGGGACCTCATCCCGAACCTCGCCTACCGCAACGACCGGGGCCGGCGGTTCGAGGACGTCACCATCCCGGGGGGCTTCGGCCACCTCCAGAAGGGGCACGGCATCGTCTTCGCCGACCTCGACGACGACGGGGACCAGGACGTCTTCTCCCAGATGGGGGGGGCCTTCCTGGGGGACCGGTTCGACGACGCCCTCTACGAGAACCCCGGCTTCGGGAACCGCTGGCTGGCCCTGCGCCTCCGGGGGGTGAAGGCGAACCGCTCGGCCATCGGGGCCCGGGTGCGGGCGGAGATCCTCGACGGCGGCGTCCTCCGCACCGTCCACGGGACGGTGTCGAGCGGGGGCTCCTTCGGGGCGAACCCGCTGCGCCTGCACCTCGGCCTCGGGAAGGCGGAGCGCGTGGAGACGCTGTCCATCACCTGGCCGGGGTCGGGGACCCGGCAGGTGCTGCGGGGGGTGCCGGCGGACCGGGAGGTCACGGTGACGGAGGGGGAGGACCGCTGGGTGGAGAGGACCCTCCGCCCGGTGCGGCTCGGCGGGGGGGCGCGGTAGGGGGAGGGGGGGCCGGAGGCCCTACTTCCGGGCGGCGATCACCTTCTCGAGGGCGGCCGCCTTCTCCGCCGCCAGCGCGGCGAGGGCCTCGTCCCCCTTCTCCGCGGCCACCTCGCGGAGGTCCTCCAGCGCCGCCTCCGCCTCCCCGAGGTGGGCCCGGCAGAGGGCGCGCCAGAGGAAGACGAGGCGCCGGCGGGGGGAGGAGGGGTGCTCGCGGTCGTAGCCGTCCAGCGCCGCCCGCGCCCCCTCGAAGTCCTGCACCGCCATGCGGTCCTCGACGAGGGCCTCCAGGCGGCGGAAGGCGAAGTGGGGGGCGAGCCCCGACTTCCCCTCGGGGTCGGCGTTCTCCGCCCGGGCGAGGGCGTCGTCCGCCTCCCGCGTCCGGCCGAGGTCGCGGAGCGCCTCCGACAGCCGCCAGAGCGTCCGCGCGTCCCCCGGCGCCCCCGCCGCGGCCGCGCGGGCCTCGTCCAGCGCGTCCGCCGCCGCCGAGAGCCGCGCGACCTCCCTCGCCCAGGCCTCCGCCCCCCGGGCCCCGCGGAGGGTCGCGACGACCCTCCCCTCCGCGTCGAGGAGCGCGGTGTAGGGGTGGCCGAGGTCCTCCAGGCCGAGCCCCTTCGAGAAGGCGAGGTCCTCCTTCTCCTCGATCCGCAGGAGCGCGAACCCCCCGGCCGCCTTCGCCGCCGCCGGATCCAGGACCGCCGCGGCGAGCCGATCGCAGGGCTCCGAGGGGTAGAAGGACTCCGTCACCACGGCGAGGATCCGGACCTTCCTCTCCGCGGCCGCCGCCTTCGCCGCCGCGAGGTCCCGCGCCCAGGGAGCGGGGGCCGCGGGCTCCTTCGCGGGGGCGGGCGGAGCCGGCG
>JAKLKS010000376.1:2275-2549 GCA_023150535.1 Planctomycetota bacterium | reverse complement strand
CCGAGCGCGTCCCCCCCCCGGGCGGTGTTGCGGAGCACCACCTCCTCCAGCAGGGCGATCCCCTCCTCCACGCGCCCCGCGTCGAGGATCCGCTCCGCGAGGAGGAGTTCCAGGGGGTCGACGCCCCGCACCCATCCCGACGCCTCCTCCAGGCAGGAGAGGACCTCGGCGGCCCGGGAGGGCGCCGCCTCCAGGGCCTCCCGGAAGCGGGCGATGACGGCGCCGGGATCGGCGGAGGCGGCCAGCCCCGCCCGCGCCGCGGCCCGGGCCGCCT
>JAKLKS010000376.1:0-2265 GCA_023150535.1 Planctomycetota bacterium | reverse complement strand
GACCCTCGCTTCTCTTGCGCGCATCAACCGAAACACGGCCACGCCGAGAAGCGTCAGGTTCGCGGCCGACAGGGGGAGGGTCCAGGGCTCCGGCCAGGAGATGACGAATCGCGCAAACACCGAGAACCACACGGCGTTCCCCGGGGGCGGCTTCTGAAGACCGGCCTCCGAGAGCGCCCGCGCCGCGGCCAGGGCCGCCTCGAAGGAGCCCGGGACGCGGGCGAGGAGGGCCTCCGCCCGCGCGGCGGCCTCGGAGGCCCGGCCCGGGTGGCGCACGGTGAGATCGAGGAGGACCCCGCCCGCCCCCGCGGCGTCGCCGGCGCGGGCGAGGAGGTCGTGGAGCAGGAGCCCGTACTCCGCCACCCCGGGGTGCGCCGCCGCCGCGGCGCGCACGTGGGGAAGGGCCTCCTCCGCCCCCTCGCCCCCCCCGCCGAGGGCCCACCGCCGCAGCTCCGCCGCCGCGCCCGGGTGGTCCGAGAGGCCCCCCCGGACGCGGGCCGCCAGCAGCGCCCCCTCCCGCTGGCGGAGCACCTCCGGGGGGAGGAGGGAGAGCACCGCCGCGACCCGCTTCGGATCCCGGTCGGCGAAGCCGCCGAGGGTCAGCAGGCTCGAGTGCTCGTCCCCGGCCAGCGCCGCCGCGCGGGCGTGGGCCTCCAGCGCGTCGAGCCCCGTCTCCTGCTTCATCACCCGGGTGGCGATGGGGAGGATCGCCTCCCCCGCCTCGGGGTAGGCGGTCACCGCGCGCAGCACCACGGCGGCGGCCGCCGGCCCGCGCCGCAGGCGGAGCAGCTCCTCGGCGAGGAGCATGGAGAGGCGCACGGGCACCCGCCCCGCCCCCTCCAGCTCCCCCATGAGCCCGAGCGCGAACTCCGCCACGGCGGGCTCGCCCCGGAGGAGGTCCTCGAGGAGCCCCACGCCCACGTCGGCGTCCCTCCGGCAGAGGGAGACCACGACCTCCCTCGCCTCCTCCCTCCTCCCGAGGAGGACGCGGACGGTGACCAGGGCCCGCAGGAGGCCCGGGGCCTCGCGGCCGCCGGCGGCCATGCCGGCGAGGACGGTCTCCGCGAAGGCCAGCGCCGGGGGGCCGCCCTGGCCGGAGGCCTCGAGGATCCTCTTCACCGCCTCGGCCGCGTCCCCCTTCTCCCGCGCGAGGAGGGCGAGGCCGACCAGGGCGGCGGTCCGGTCCCCGGAGCCCTCCAGCATCCCGCGGCACTGCGCGCGGAGGGCCTCCGCCGCGGCCCCGCGGCCGGCGATCCGGCGGACGCGGGCCTCGGCGTCGGCGTACTCCCGGCGCTCCGCGCGCACCTTCCAGGCGTGGAGCCAGACCTTCTCGGGCGCCGGGGCGGAGGGCTCCAGCTCCTCGAGGAAGGGGAGGAGCGTCCCCGCGCGCCCCGGCTCCCTCTCCAGCGCCGCGAGCACGTCCTCCAGGGCCCGCTCCCTCAGGGAGAGGTCGCGGAGCACCCCGGCGCGGAGGAGGCGCAGGTCGGGGTCGTCGGGGGCGAGGGCGACGGCCCTCTCCGCGGCCAGCAGCGCGCGGGGCAGGCGGCCCCGGGCGATCCGCTCCCGCGCCTCCGCCGCCCAGGCGGCGGCGTCCCTGCGTCGGAACAGGCCGAGGAACCCGTCGAGGATGCCCACGATCAGAGTATGCCGGGGGGCGGGGCCAACCCGGAAGAGTCAGGGATCCCGGGTCTCAGGAGAGGGGCGCGCCGCAGGATCCGCAGAACTTCGCCCGGCGGTCGCCGGGGTGGCCCTGGGGGCAGAAGAGGAACTGGTCCCGGGCCTTCACGTCCCCCTGGCAGAAGAGCATGTAGGTGTTGCCGATGCGGATGGTCTCCGCCTGGGAGAGGCTCACCCGCCCCTCGACGCGCCGCTTGCCGAGGAAGGTCCCGTTGCGGCTCCCCCGGTCCTCGAGGTAGTACCGCCCCCCCTCCGCGACGAGCTCCGCGTGGAGCTTGCTCGCCAGCGTGTCGGGGACGAAGACGTCGTTGTCGGTCCGCCGGCCCATGGTGAGGCGGGCGCCGCCGAGCACGTGGTCGTGGAGCTCCTCCCCCAGGTTGACGAAGAGGTGGGCCCCCACGGGGAAGGTCCGGGAGCGGCTCCCCTCGGGGGGATGGGGGACCACGACGATGCGCGGGGGGCGCGCCGGGTTAAAAGATGAAGTCGTAGCCGGGATCGAGGGTTCGCTCGCCGGGGTTGGCGGCGAGGAGGAACTCGCGGATCAGGTAGGGGCTGGTGCGGCTGTTGAAGAGCTTGTTGCGGATGACT
>JAKLKS010000375.1 GCA_023150535.1 Planctomycetota bacterium | reverse complement strand
AGCCCATGGACCGCCGCGCCGCGCTGCTCCCCGCCGCCGCGCTGCTCCTCCCCTGGCCCTCCCCGGCGGCCCGCGCCGAGGGGAGGGCCGCCCCCGCCGCGCCGGCCCCCGACGCCCCCCTCTCCGAGGCCGAGGCCCGCCGCGTCGAGGGCTGGATCCGGGACCTCGACCACGCGGACCACGATCGCCGCGCCGCGGCCACGGAGGCCCTCCGGGGCTTCGGCCCGAGGGCCCTCCCGCTCCTCCGCTCCGCCGCCGCGGACCGGGCCGAGGAGCGGCGCGCGCGGGCGCGCCTCCTCGTGACCGTCCTCGAGGCCGGCCTCCCCTCGGCCGAGGAGCGGCCCGGCGACTGGCTGACGCTCAAGGGGGACATGGGACGGACCGGCGCGCGCGGGGAACCCCCCGCCGGCGGCCCGGACCTCGCGGTGCGCGCCGGGCGGAGCCTCGCCTCCTCCTTCGCCGACGGCGGGGAGGCTCCCGACGCCCCCATCGCGGCCGCCGAGGGGCTCGTGGTCGTCGCCGCCGGCGGGCGGGTCACCGCCTTCGCCGCGGGGGACCTCGCGCAGCGCTGGGCCTCCGCCGTCCCAGGGAGGATCCTCGCGGCGCCCGTGGTGGCGCGGGGGATGGTCTTCGTCGGCACCTCGCGCGGCCTGACGGCGCTCGACGCCGCCGACGGCCGGCCCGCCTGGACGGTGGCCGCCGCCTACGGCGTCGGGGCCGCCCCCGTCGTCTCCGGGACGACCCTCTACGCCTGCCTCGCGGGGGAGTCCGTGGTGGCGCTCGACCCGGCCACCGGGGAGACGCGGTGGGAGCACCGCTGCGTCGCGGGGAACGCGGCGCCGGCCGCGGCCGCGGGGAGGGTCGTCGTCGGGACGGCGACGGCGGAGGTGATCGCGCTGGACGCCGCCACGGGGAGGCCCGCCTGGCGGCTCCCCGTGGACGGTTCGCTCACCTTCGCCCCCGCGGTGGTGGGGCCCTCGGTCCTCCTCGGGGACGGGGGGAGGCGGCTCCGCTGCGTGGACGCGGAGACGGGGCGCGTCCTGTGGACCCGATCGGTGAAGGGGCGGTTCCAGGGGGACGGGCCCGCGGCGGACGCCCGCGCCGTCGTGTTCTCCCTCGACAGCATGGAGGTGGAGGCCTGGGACCCCGCGACGGGGAGGCGCCTCTGGAGCCGGTGGCTGGGGACGCGCCACCTCTCGAGCCCGGCCCTCGCGGGCGGCCTCGTCCTCCTGGGGTCGCGGAGCCGCCTCGTGGCGCTCCACGCCCGCAGCGGCGACGACGCCTGGTCCCTCGCCATGGACGGGGAGGTCTCGTCGCCCGTGGTGGCCGACCGGTCGATCTACGCGCTCGCGGGGACGCGCTTCTGCGCCGTCCGATAAAGTATCACTTATTGATACTATCGGCGGCGGCGCCCTCCTCGCCGTACCCGAAGAGCCTCCTCACGAAGGGGAACGGGATCGGACCGCACCGCAGCAGCCGGTCGTGGAACGCCCTCTCCGAGAACCGCTCCCCGAGGCGCGCCTCCTCGTCGGCGCGCAGGCGCAGGATCTCCCTCCAGCCCCAGGCGTAGGAGAAGGGCTGGGTCGGGTTCCCCATGTAGCGGCGGACCTCCGCGGTCGCCGCGTCCCGGGTGAGGCCGGCGTTCTCCACGAGGAACCCGATCGCCTCCTCCGGCGTGCAGCCGCCGCAGTGCAGGCGCGCGTCGAGGACGACGCGGCAGGCCCGCCACGCGCGCATGGCCAGCAGGCAGAGGCGCTCCTCCGCCCGGGGGAAGAACCCGTGGAGGTCGAGGAGCCACTCGCAGTAGAGCCCCCACCCCTCGACGAAGACCGGCGTGCCGGCCTCCCGGCGCAGCGGCGTGGAGAACCGGTCGGCGTACCAGAACTGCAGGTGGTGGCCGGGCCACATCTCGTGGGGCGCGACGACCCGCGTCCAGGCGCGGCAGGCCCCGCCGAGGCGCTCGGCACGCTGCTCCGCGCTCATCCAGGTGGCGCCGGGGGAGACCATGTAGCGCCCGCTCGCCCCGTCCGCGGTCTCCTCCCGGAAGGAGTAGGCGGCGAAGGGGTAGGAGCGGGCCATCTCGTCGCCGACCAGCTCCACGTGGCCGACGCGGGCCTCCGGGGGGATGGTGACGAGCCCGCGCTCCAGGCAGAAGTCCCGCGCGGCGACGGCGGCGGCCAGCGCCTCCCCGGGCACCTCGGCCGGGGCGGGGTGGTCCCTCCGCACCTCGTCGAGGGCCTCCCTCCAGGTGCGGCCCGGGAACCTCGCCGCGGCCAGGGCCTCGAGCTCCGCGGTGGCGGCCCGGAGGAGCTCCAGGCCCTTGCGCTCGAGGTCCTCGGGGGTCGCGTCCACCCCGTGGCGGGTCCGCAGCGCCGCGACGAAGGCCTCCCTCCCGGCCGGCGTGCGGAACTCCCCCTCGCGGCCCTTCGCCGCCCCGTCGAGGGCCCCGGCGAAGGCCTCGGCGCGATCCGCCGCCCCGCGGGCGGCCGTCCGCGCCGCCTCGCCGCCGCCGGGGTCGAGCACCATCGCCTCGTCGCCGCGGCGGCGCAGCAGGGAGGCGGCCTGCC
>JAKLKS010000374.1 GCA_023150535.1 Planctomycetota bacterium | reverse complement strand
CCGGTACTTGTATGTGACGTCCTACGCCGGATCGTCGTTGGATGTGGTGGATCTGGAAAGCAACGTCATTGTGCGGCGTGTGAGCTTGCCTGCGGCGCCGGAAGGCGTGGCCGTGGGCGGCGATCCGCGGCGCGGCGGCGCCGGCGGCGAGCTCGATCTCGACGAGCACGGATCCCACGGGGACGACCTTCCCCGGCTCGGCGTGGATCCGCTTCACGGTGCCGGAGGCCGGGCAGGGGATCTCCACGGTCGCCTTGTCGGTCATGACCTCGACGAGGGGCTGGTCCTCCTTGACGGAGTCCCCCTCGGCGACGAGCCACTTCACGACCTCGCCCTCGGCGACGCCCTCGCCGATGTCGGGCAGACGGAACTCGAGTGCCATGGAGCCTCTCCCGCGGGGGGGTCCCCGCCTAGAAGGTCATCACCCGTTCGATGGCCTTGAAGGTCCTCTTCGCGTCGGGCATGTAGATGTGCTCCAGCGTGTAGGGGAAGGGGGTGTCGAACCCCGTCACCCGGAGCACCGGCGCCCGGAGCCACTCGAAGGCGCGCTCGGCCACCAGGGCCGCGAGCTCGCCGCCGAACCCGTTGGTGCGGGGGGCCTCGTGGAGGATCACCACGCGGCCCGACCGCTTCGCCGCCTCCACCACCGCCTCCTCGTCGAGGGGCACGAGGGAGCGGAGGTCGAGGACCTCGACCTGCCAGCCCTGCTCCTCCGCCAGCGCGGCCGCCTTGAGCGCGGTGTGCACCATGGCGCCCCAGCAGAGGACGACCGCGTCCGCCCCCTCGCGGGCGACGGCGGCCTTCCCGAAGGGGACCCTGTGGTCGCCCTCGGGGACCTCGCCCTTCACCGTGCGGTAGATGGCCTTCGGCTCGAGGAAGACGACGGGGTCGGGGTCGGCGATGGCCTCGAGGAGGAGGCCCTTGGTGTCGGCGGGGTTGGAGGGCACGACGACCTTCAGGCCCGGCGTGTGGATGAAGTAGGTCTCGCTCGACTGGGAGTGGTAGTGGCCGCCGCGGATCCCCCCGCCGTAGGGGGTGCGGATGACCATGGGGCAGGTGAACTGGCCCCCGGAGCGGTAGCGCATCTTCGCCGCCTCCGAGACGATCTGGTCGAAGGCGGGGTAGATGAAGTCGAGGAACTGGATCTCGGGGACGGGCTTGAGGCCGTAGAGGGCCATGCCGATGGCGGTCCCGATGATCCCCGATTCCGCGAGCGGGGTGTTCATCACCCGCTCGGGGCCGTGCTTGGCCAGCAGCCCGTCCGTGGCCCGGAAGACGCCGCCGAGCTCGGCGATGTCCTCCCCCAGGACGACCACGTCCCGGTCCGCGCCCATGGCGTGGTGGAGCGCGTCGTTGACCGCCTGCAGGACCGTCATCACGGCCATGGCTCGCTGTCTCCCTTGGAACCGCGCCTAGAGGGGGAACGCCGCCCCGGATTCGTCCTTGCGGGCCGGGGTCATGGAGGCGAACACGTCCTCGAAGAGGCTCTCCAGCGGGGGGGGGCCGACCTTCTCCTCGGCCTTGAAGGCCTCCGCCACCTCGGCCCGCGCCTCCTCCTCCATCGCCGCGAGGCGGGCCCCGTCGGCGTGGCCGCCGCCGAGGAGGAAGGCCCGGAAGCGCTCGATGGGGTCGCGGCGCTTCCACTCGTCCACCTGCTCCTGGGGGCGGTACCGGGTGGGATCGTCGGAGGAGGAGTGGGGGCCCATGCGGAAGGTGACGGCCTCCACCAGGGTCGGGCCGCCGCCGGAGCGGGCCCTCTCGACGGCGTCCCGCACGACCTCGTAGACGGCCAGCACGTCGTTCCCGTCCACGCGCACGCCGGGGAAGCCGTAGGCCTGGGCCTTGACGGCGATGGACTCGCTCGCGGTCTGCTGGTGGAGGGGGACGGAGATGGCCCAGTGGTTGTTCTGGCAGATGAAGACGCAGGGGGCCTTCCAGACCCCGGCGAAGTTCAGGCCGACGTGGAAGTCCCCCTCGCTCGTGGTCCCGTCCCCGAACCAGACGGCGGTCACCCTCTTCTCGCCCCGGATCTGCATGGCCCGGGCGGTGCCCACGGCCTGGGGGATCTGGGTGCCGAGGGGGGAGGAGATGGAGACGAACCGCTGCTCCGCGAAGGAGTAGTGGTTGGGCATCTGGCGGCCGCGGGTGAAGTCGTGGTCGTTGCCGAAGAGGTTGGCCACCATCCTGTGGATCGGGGCGCCGCGGTGGACGGCGACGCCGGGGACCCTGTAGGAGGGGTAGCACCAATCCTCGGGCCGCAGCGCGAAGGCGGCGCCGGCCTGGTGGCCCTCCTCGCCGGTGGACGGCACGTAGAAGCCGATGCGCCCCTGGCGCTGGGACATGAGGCCCCGCTCGTCCAGCGCCCGGACCCGGACCATGGTCCGGAAGAGGGAGAGGAGGTCCTCGTCGGAGAGGCCGAGGCGCTTCGCGGGGGAGGGGGCGGCGGCGCCGGGCTTCCTCCCGTCGGCCTTCCCCCTGCCGGGGGCGGCGGCGGCGTCGAGGATGGTGTACGGCGCGGAAGCCATCGTGCTCGCTCCGGGGCCCGGGGGGACGACGCCGCGGGGCTCCGGGCG
>JAKLKS010000373.1 GCA_023150535.1 Planctomycetota bacterium | reverse complement strand
GACCCCCGTGCACCCAGGGCCGCCCCTCCCCACTCTCCGTCTCGAGGGCTGCAACCCGGGGACCGTGGTGTTATAGACTGGCGTTTCCCTAGCGCGGGCCGGCGTCGAGCCGGGCTCGCCCTCCCCCGCGCCGCCCCCCGCCCCCGCGAGGCCCCCGGCCGCTCCCGCCGCGGCGCCGCCCGCGGAGGAGCCCGCCGCCCCCCGCCTCCTCCTCAAGGGCCGCGTCCGCGACCCCGACGGGGACGGGGTGGCCGGCGTGGACCTCGTCGCCTTCCTCGAGGACAGCCCCATCGTGCCGCCGCCGGCGGGCGCGCGGTTCGAGGAGAAGGAGGACGAGGACCTCCGGACCTTCTACGCGCAGGTCGCCCGGGACCGCGGGAAGGGCTCGGTCCGGGGCCGGTCCGACCACGACGGGACCTTCCTCCTCGAACTCCCGGCGAAGGGGCGCTACGCGCTCGTCGCCTTCGCGCGCCGGGTCCTCGTCCTCCCCGAACGCGGCTCCTCCCTCCGGGACCTACTCCCCGGGGCGGTGGTCCACCTGCGGGCCTTCACGGTCCCCGACCTGCAGCGCATCGCCCGGGACGAGCGGCGCCCCGCGGACGAGCGCATCGAGGCCCTCTCCCGGCTCGCCGGGGTGAAGGGGGGGAGGAGCGAGGAGGTGGCCGCGTCCATGGCGGTCCTCTTCCGGGAGTTGAGGAGCCTCAAGGAGCCGACGCTCCGGGCCGACCTCCTGCGCTGCTTCCTCGGGGAGCCGCCGCGGGTCCTCCTCCCCGTGCTGCTGGAGGCCCTGCGGGACGACCCCTCGGAGGAGGTGCGCGGCGCGGCCGCGCTCGTCCTCGCAGGGCTCCTCGACGATCCCCTCGTCCGCCCGGCGCTGGAGGCGGCGCGGGAGGGGGACGCCTCCGCCGCGGTCCGGGCGAAGGCGGCGGAGGCGATACGGAACCCGGCACAATTCAACAGGAGGTGAGCCGGGGTTCCGCCACCGGAGGGGACCGCCGATCGCCTCCTGATGATTCGTGCCGGGTTCGGTATCGCTCCCGGATTCCGGGAGAGATTCCCCCTTCGGCGGCGTTCCATGGGGAGAGATGCCGCCGCCGCCCACCGTCCCGGTCGAGTCCCTCCTGGCCCAGCGGGCCTGGATGCGCTCCCTCGCCCGATCCCTGGTGCGGGACGACAGCGCCGCGGACGACCTCGCGCAGGAGGCCTGGGTGGACGCGCTCCGCTCGCCTCCCGTCCACGGGCGCGGGATCCGGGGGTGGCTGGCGACGATCCTGCGGCGCCGCGCCCGGGACTCCTGGCGGTCGGCCTCCCGGCGGGCGGGGCGGGAGGAGGCGGCGGCGCGGCCCGAGGCGGTGCGCTCCGCCGCGGACGTCGTGGCGGAGGCCGACCTCCACCGGCGCGTGGTGGAGGCGGTTCTGGCCCTCGAGGAGCCCTTCCGGGGGACCCTGCTGCTCCGCTTCTACGAGGACCGGACCCCGGCGGCCATCGCCGCGGCGCAGGGGATCCCCGCGGCCACGGTCCACTCGCGGATCCGGCGGGGGCTCGAGCGGCTGCGGGCGCGCCTGGACGGAGATTCCGGCGGCGGGAGGACGGCCTGGGTTGCGGCGCTGCTGCCGCTCGCGGGGTTCCGCGAGGCGGCGGGCGCCCTGGGAACGGCGGGCGCCACCACGGTGGCCGCGACGACGGGAGGTGTCCTCATGGGGACGAAGATGGTCCTGGCGGCGGGGGTGCTCGGGGCGGCGGCGGGGACGCTGGTGACGGGGCTCGCCGCGGGGACGCTCGGCGGGGGGGCCGCGCCCCCCGGGGCCGACGCGGAGGCGCGGGCCGAGGTGGCGGCGCTGCGGGCGCGGCTCGACGAGGTCGAATCCCGGGCGGCGGCGGCGCCGGGCGGGGAGGCGCCCGCGCCCTCCGGGCGTTCCCCCCGGGAGGCGGCCCTCGAGGAGCGGGTGCGGTCGCTCGAGGCCCGCCTCGCGGCGGGAGGGGGCGGGGAGGCGGGCGCCGGGGCTCCCGCGGGGCCCGCGGACCGGGAGGTCCTGCGGAGGGCCGAGGAGGCCATGGAGAGGGGGAAGGCCGCCTTCGCGGACCGGGCGGCGGCGGAGGCGAAGTTGGCGGAGGGCGTGGAGGAGATGCGGCGGAAGGTCTGCGACGCCTCGCTCCCCGTGCAGGAGCGGACGGCGGCGCTGACGGGCCTCCGCTTCAGGCCGGGCGGCATCGACGAGCCGGTCCTCGCCGCCGCCATCGAACTCTACGGGTCGGGCATCCAGCCGGGCTTCCGGGAGGTGATCCTCCGGGACCTGCACAGGCGGGAGGACGACCGGCTGCGGCGCCTCTACATCGGCGCGCTCCAGGACGACCCGGAGCCCAGGGTCCGGAGGCGGGCCGCCGAGGACATCGACACCTGGAAGGAGGACCCCGAGGTCCGCCTCGCCCTGGAGCGTGCGCGGGACGGGGACGCGGACGAGGAGGTCCGGAAGATCGCGGCGACGACGATACGGAACCCGGCACAAAGCAGCAGGAGGGGACCGGGGACCGTCGCCAGGGGCGTGACCCTCCGCTCACCACCAACTGCTTTGTGCCGGGGTCCGTATCGTCGTCGCCGCCGC
>JAKLKS010000372.1 GCA_023150535.1 Planctomycetota bacterium | reverse complement strand
CCCCGTCCTCACGCGCAAGGACTTCATGGGGAACCACGAGTGGGCGTTCTACGGCTGGCGCGAGGGCGCTGCCCACTACTTCGCCCCGGACATCAACAACGCGACCGACGTCTGGACCGTGAAGAAGGTCTCGCCGCAGAAGATGGTCCACCTCACCGAGAAGCCGGTAGAGCTCGCCACGCTCGCGATGAAGTACTGCTCCCGCCCCGGCGAGACGGTCCTCGACCTCTTCGGAGGGTCGGGGTCCACGCTCATCGGCGCGGAGCAGATGGGGCGCAAGGCACGCCTCATCGAGATCGACCCACTCTACGCCGACGTCATCGTCGCGCGCTGGGAGAAGTTCACCGGGAAGAAGGCGGCGCGCGTCACCGCAGCGGCCCCCCCCGCGGGGAAGGGGGCCGCGTGATCCGCCGCCTCCTCTGCCGGATCGGGATCCACCACTGGCAGTACCTCCTCGCCCCGCCCTCCTGGCGGCGCGGCGACCGGTACGACCCCGGCATCTGGTGCATCTTCTGCGGGTCGCGCGGCCCCCGAGGACCGGGCGACGGGGCCCGGGTCCCCTCGGATCGCCCCGGCCCCGCGCCCGACGCGGCCCGCGTCCTCGAGGAGGTGCCCTGTGGGTAGGGCCCGCGCCCCCGGCGGCGGACGGCGTCCGAAGCCGACCGTGCTCAAGGTGCTCGGCGGCAACCCGGGCCACCGCCCCCTCAACGCCCGCGAGGCCGCGCCCCGCCGGCGGATCCCCTCCTGCCCCGCCATCCTCGAGGGAGAGGCCCGCCGCGAGTGGCACCGCATCGCGCGGAAGCTCTTCGACGCCGGGCTCCTCACCGAGATCGACGGGCCGGCGCTCATGGCCTACTGCCTTGCCTACGACCGGCTCCTCGACGCCGAGCAGAAGCTCCGTCAGTACGGGGCCGTCGTGAAGGCGCCGAGCGGCTACCTCTCCCACAGCCCCTACCTGGCCATCGCGAATCGCGCGCTGGACCAGATGCGTTCGATGCTCGTCGAGTTCGGGATGACCCCCTCGAGCCGCTCCCGGGTCCACGCGGCGGGCGGCCCCGGCTCCACGAACCCCGAAGCCGCCGAGGTGGAGGAGCGGTTCTTCGGCGCCGGGTAGTCGCTCTCGGCCGGCGGAAGTGACTTGAGGTGTCCCGAGACCCTCGCCCTCATGCGCCCGTCGCCGGAAGGCCGGGGGTCGAGCGGGACCCGGCCCGAGGACGACGACGCACCGGACGGACAGCCCGCTCGACAGGAGGTTGCACCATGGCGAAGGCGAAGAAGGCGGTCGCGAAGGGGAAGGGGACGCGAAAGGGGGAGGCCCCGAAGAAGGCGCCCCAGGCGGCCGAGCCCAAGGCCCCGGCCCCGGACCTCGCGGCGCTCCGCGCGCCGGTCGATGAGGCCCTCACCGCCCTCACGGTGGCGGAGGCCGAGGCGCACGAGGCGGTGGAGAAGGCCAAGACCCGGGTCGCGGAGGCGAAGGACGCGTTCCGGAGGGTCCTCACCCCGTACCGGGACGCCTGCAAGAAGGCCGGGGTCGCCTGCGAGTTCGAGGGCGGCCGCGGGGCCAACGTCTCCGAGAAGGTCTCCTTCGAGGTCGAGAAGGTCGCCAAGGGGATCCGCGTCCAGGTCAAGGGGAAGCCCGAGACCGAGGAGGTGATCCCGCTCGCGGACCTCAAGGAGTCGGTCAACAAGGCGGCCTACGCCTACACCGACAAGCACGTCGGGCCCCGCGAGAAGGTCGGCAACAAGGGCGGGTCGCTCTCGAACCGCCTCCGCGCCGCGCTGAAGTAGACCGCCGCACGGGGGGCGCGCGAGGCCGGTCGATCGAGCCTCCGCGCCCCCTCACCCTCCGGGGATGGCCGCGCCGCCTCCGCCCTCCCCACCGCCCCCGTCTCCCGCCCCCTGGAACGCCGCCGCCCTCGAGCGTTGGCCCGGCGTCACCCTCCCCATCCACGACCACGACGGACGGTTCGTCTTCGACGAGGAGGCGGCTGCCCGGGCGGTCGACTTCTTCCCCACCTTCCTCCGCCACCTCACCGGGGAGTTCGCGGGGAAGCCCTTCGAGCTCCTGGACTGGCAGCGGGAGCTCCTCGTCCGCCCCCTCTTCGGCTGGAAGCGGACGGCGGACGGCCTCCGGCGCTTCCGGAAGGTCTTCATCGTCATCGGGAAGAAGAATGGGAAGTCGGCCTGCATCTCGGGCCTCGGGCTCTACCTCCTCCACTGCGACCGCGAGGCTGGCGCCGAGGTCGTGGCGGCCGCAGCGGACCGCGAACAGGCCGGCATCGTGTTCAACGAGGCCCGCGACATGAACGCCGCGAGCCGGCGACTCGCCCGGCGCTCGGAGACCTACCGGCGCGCCATCGTCGTGCCCGAGACGCGGTCGTCCTTCAAGGTGGTCTCCTCCGACGTCAAGGGGCGCCACGGCCCGAACATCCACGCGCTCCTTTTCGACGAGTTCCACACGCAGCCGAGCCGCGAGCTCTACGACACGCTCTCCAAGGGCATCGCCGCACGGCGCCAGCCCATCGTGGTCCTCATCACGACGGCGGGCGACGACCAGGACTCGGTCTGCTACGAGGAGTACGAGTACGCCCGGCGGGTCATGGCGGGGGTCATCGAGGACGAGA
>JAKLKS010000371.1 GCA_023150535.1 Planctomycetota bacterium | reverse complement strand
GTGCTGCGGAAGGGGCCGGGCTCGGCAATCTCGAGGCCCTCGGGACGACCATCTCCGAGGACGACCTCGACATCTACTTCAAGTTCTGCGTCGAGAGGGGCGGGTCCGACCTGTTCCTCCAGACCGGCCACCAGCCCATGGCGCGCATCAACGGCGCGGTGCAGGGCCTCCACGAGTCCGCCATGCCGGCCTCCTACTCGAAGAAGCTCTTCGAGAAGATCCTCAGCAAGAGGCAGCAGGAGGTCTTCTACCGCGACGGGGAGATCGACACCTCCTACGAGATCGACGGGGTCGGGCGCTTCCGCGCCAACATCTTCCAGGCCCGCGGGCGCATGTCCTTCGTCTTCCGCCACGTGAAGGGGGAGATCCCCTCCATGGAGGACCTGAAGCTCCCCCTCCAGCAGACCGAGAGGATCGCCGGCCTCAAGCGCGGCATCGTCTTCGCCACGGGGATCACCGGGTCCGGGAAGACGACGACGCTCGCCTCCATCGTCAACCACATCAACAAGAACATGCAGAAGCACATCGTGACGCTCGAGGACCCCATCGAGTTCGTCTACCGCAACGAGAAGAGCCTGATCAACCAGCGCAACATCGGCGCCGACACGATGGACTTCAAGCTCGGCCTCCGCAACGTCGTCCGCCAGAACCCCGACGTCATCCTCATCGGCGAGTGCCGCGACACCGAGACGATGGAGGCCGCGCTGGCCGCCGCCGAGACGGGGCACCTGGTCTTCACGACCCTCCACACGGTCAACGCCATCCAGACCGTGGAGCGCATCCTCTCCTTCTTCCCGCCGCACCAGCACTCCCTCATCCGCCAGCAGATGTCGCTGACGCTGAAGGCCATCATGTCCATGCGCCTCATCCCCCGCATGGAGGGCTTCGGGCGGGTGCCGGCCATCGAGATCCTCTTCGACACCCCGCGCATCAAGGAGCTCCTGCTCGAGGGGAACACGAAGGCCATCGGCCAGGCGGTCTACGAGGGCAGGGAGCACTACGGGACCCAGACCTTCAACCAGGCGCTCCACATCCTCTACAAGGGGGGGCTCATCTCCTACGAGGACGCCATCGCCAACGCCGACAACCCCGACGAGCTGAAGCTCGAGATCCGGGGCATCAGCAAGGGCGGGAAGGGCGGGAAGAGCTTCACCTAGCAGGGACAGGGAAGGGAAGCGGGGGGCCTCCCCGCTCGTCCAAGGGGAACATGACCCTCACCGCGCTCCGCCGCCTCGTGATGTCCGGGACCCTCCTCTCCCTCGGCGCCGCCGGGGGCGCGGCCTGGTTCTCCTTCCAGGCCAAGGCCTCCCCCCGCCCCGCCGAGGAGTGGCCGAAGCTCTTCCCCGTGAAGGCCGGGAGCGGGGTGGACCTCGGGGCCAAGGGGCCGGGGCCGCTCCCCGAATACGTCGAGGCCACGAAGTGGCCCCAGGGGGAGCTGCCCCCCAAGGTGGACCCCGCCGCCGCGAAGGTCGAGGCGCCGAAGGTCGATCCCTTCGAATCGAAGTACCGGCTCAACTGGGTCCAGGTCGGCGCCCTCGTCGAGGACTGCTTCGCCCAGCTCAAGATCGGGGCGGGGGAGGCCTTCAGCATCGGCGTGGGGGGGCGCATCCCCGAGGTCCCCGAGGATCCCAAGAGCGATGCCATGACCCTGTGGCGCCTCATCGGCGTGAGCGAGGGCGGCGGCGGGAAGCCGGCCTCGGCCTCCTTCCGGAACCTGGACACCCTGGAGGTGAAGACCCTGAGCGCCGTCCTGGCGCCGGTGAAGGACTTCACGAAGGACATGCAGGGCGGGAACGACATCGGCGGGGCGGAGGACTCGGTCGTCGGCAAACCCGACCGCAAGCGGCGCCTCCAGGTCGTCCCGGTGAAGGAGGACCACGAGAAGGGGGAGTACGAGTACCGGATCCCGGAGGAGGACGGGGTGTGGCTCGACGCCTACTCCGACGAGGAGGCGGCGAAGCTGGGCGTGCAGGGCGGGCCCGACGGCATCGTCCTCAAGGCGGTCCCCGTGAACAGCCGGGCCTACGACCTCGGGTTCCGGTCGGAGGACCGGGTCATCTCCGTGAACGGGGAGAAGGTGACCTCCACCGAGGACGCCCTGGCCAAGGGCAGGCGGCAGCACGCCGAGGGCGCGAGCACCTTCGAGATCCGCGGCATCCGCAAGGGGAAGGAAGTGAAGTACACCTTCCACGCCACGAGGAAGGGCGGGGACCGCGGCGGCCGCGGGGGCGGCGGCCGGAAGTAGGCGCGCCCCCCTCCCCCCCGCGGCGACAATGGGGGGCGGCATGACCGCCCCCCCCCTCGTCGTCGCCGACATCGGGAACACCGCCCTCAAGGTCGTCTCCTTCGGCCCCCGGGGCGCGGCGCGGGGGGCCGGGCGCCTCCCCCTGGCGCGGGGCGCCTCCGCCCGGTCGCTCCGCCTCTGGTTCGCCTCCCGCCCCCGCCCCTCCGTCGTCGTCAGCGTCCACGGGGGCCACCTCGCCCTCCTCGAGGAGGCCCTCGGCCCCCTCGCCGTCCTCGGGCGCGACCTGCCCCTCGGCATGGAGAACCGGACCCGCCGCCCGGGGGAGACCGGCGCCGACCGCCTCTGCGCCGCCGCCGCCGCCTTCGCCCGCGCGCGGGGCCCCGCCGTCGCGCTCGGGGTCGGCACCGCCCT
>JAKLKS010000370.1 GCA_023150535.1 Planctomycetota bacterium | reverse complement strand
CTCCTTCGCGTGGCGGTCCTCCGCCTCGACCTCCTTCCTCGCCTTCTCGAGGGCCCCGACGAGGTTGCGGAGCCAGCCCGTGGTGGGGTCCACGTCCACCCGGAGGAAGCGCCCCCCCTCGGGGAGGACCTCGACGGCCCCGCCCGCGGCCGCCGGCCGCACCGCCCGCCCCTCGCCTCCCGGGGCGCCGGGGCCCGGGAGGATCCCGAGGATCCCCACCCCCGCCTCCGCCGCGAGCCGGTAGAGGGGATGGGAAGGGGGCAGGCTCTCGAGCGCCGATTCCGCGGGGACCGGGCGGTCCCGGGCCCCGACCTCGCCGGGCATCCCGAGGCGGGAGAGGGGGAGGACGACGGAGGGCGCGGCCCACCCGCCCCCCCCCTCGACGGCGGGGAGGTCGGCGGGCACCTTCGTCGCGGAGGCGGGGCCGGCGGCCTCGATGCGGCCGGCGCGCACCACCACCACCGCGTCCGGCGTCTCCGTCCCGTCGGGGGCGATCATGCGGACCCCCCGCAGGACGAAGGAGCCGGCGGGGGGCGGGGGCTCCCCCGCGGCGGGGGCCGCGGGAGCGGGGGCCGCCGCGGCGGCCGCCGCGAGGAGGAGGATCGCCGGGAGGATGGGCCGGATCAGAACCGCCTCCCGTCCCTCGCCGGGTCGTAGGCGACCTTCCCGTCCACCCAGACCCTCACCGCCCCGTTGCGGAGGTCGAAGGGGTCCCCGGGGAAGCAGGAGAAGTCGGCGTCCTTGCCGGCCTCGATGGAGCCGAGCCGGTCCCCCATCCCGATCTGCCGCGCCGGGACGGAGGTCACCGAGGCGAGGGCGTGGTCCGGGGGGAGCCCGTAGCGCACCGCCATGGCGACCTGCGTGAGCAGCTCCTCCTGGGGCACGACGGGGGCGTCGGTGCAGAGGGAGAGGTCGGTCGTCCCCCGGCGGTACCACTCCGCGGCCTGCCCGTGGAGGCGGGAGGTCTCGGCGTCGTACCAGTAGTTGCGGGGACCGATGTTCACCTTCATGTTCCTCTCCCCCAGCGGCTCCGCCCCCTTGAAGCCGAGGAAGTCCCCGTGGGTGAGGATTACGTCGAGCCCCATCTCGTCCAGCAGGATGCGCATGGAGGCCTGGACGCCCTGCACGTGGGCCGTGTGGACGATGATGGGCCACTTCCGCGCGAAGAGCCCCCGGAAGTTCTCCATGCGCGCGTCGAAGGCCGGCTTCTCCTTCGAGCGCCCCGCCTCGAACTCCTCCCAGGCCTTCGCGTAGTCGCGGCCCCTCTCCAGCATGGAGCGGATGAGCCAGTTCATGCCCATGCGCCCCGAACCGACGTCGCCGCGCCGCTCGGGATTGCCGAGCTGGGCGATCTTGAGGGCCCCGGGGAAGCGGACGAGCACCTCCTCGAGGGTCGTCCCGCGGGTCTTCATGAGGGTGCCCCAGCCGCCGGAGTTCGTCCCGGAGCCGGGGATGAAGTTGATGGTCGTGACCCCGCCCGCCCGGGCGTCCCGCAGGCGCTCGCTGTCCGGCGTCACGTTGTCCAGCGTGCGGAGGTCGGGATTGACCGGGTAGGTCATGTCGTTGATGTCCCCGCCCCCGACGTGGGAGTGGAGGTCGATGAACCCCGGGACGAGCCAGCGGGGGCGGAGGTCCTCCAGCGGCGCCCCCGCGGGGACCTTCGAGGGGTCGAACTTCCCCACGAAGGCGAACTTCCCGTCGCGCACGACGACGAGGCCGTCGTCCACCACCCCGGCCGGGCCCTGGGTGAGGATCTTGCCGGCGCGGACCGCGAAGACGGAGGGGGCGGCGGCGGGTTCCTCCGCGGCGAGGGCCGCGCCGCCGGACCCCGGGAGGGCGGGGGAGAGGAGGGCGGCGAGCGCGAGGAGTCCGCCCGGGAGGCTACTCCGCAAGGGGCACCTCCTTCCCGCCGATCCAGACCCCCCGCACCCGGGTCCCCGCGCGGAAGGGCTCCCCGGAGAGGAGGACCAGGTCCGCGTCCTTGCCCGGCTCCAGCGACCCGACCCGGTCCTCCACGCCGAGGAGGCGCGCCGCGTCCAGGGTGAGGGCCCGGACCGCGGCCGAGGGGCCGAGCCCGTGGCGCACCGCCCAGGCCGCCAGCAGGGGGAGGTCCCGGGAGCCCATGCCGGCGTCGCTGGCGAAGGCGAAGGGGACCCCCTCGGCGGCGAGGACCCGGGCGGCGTTCACCAGCCTCCCCTCGGAGGGGAAGGTGACCCGGGGCCCGAGGAGGACGCCGACGCCGGCCTTCTTCAGCGCCCCGGCGACCTTCCAGGATTCGTCCCCCTGCACGAGGACGAGGTCGAGCTTCCCCTCCTCCTTGAGGACCTTGAGCGCCCCCTGGATCTCGGCGGCGGAGGCGGCCCGGCAGAAGAGGCGGGCCTTCCCGAGCAGCACCGGCCTCCAGGCCTCGAGGGCGGGGTTCGGGCCGGGCTTCGCCGGCTCCTTCGGCTCGACGAGGTCGGGCTTCTTCTCCTCCTTCTTCGGCTCCTCCTTCTTCGGCTCCTCCTTCTTCCCCTCGCCGGGGGCGGGAGCGGGGGCCGGCGGCTTCCCGGCCTCCTTCCCCTTCGCGGCCTCCTCGTCCCGCTTCCTCTTCGCCGCCTCGTACTCCCCCTTCGCCTTCTCGTACTCCTTCTGCTCCTTCTCGTACTTCTCGAGGGCCTCGTGGTGCTTCC
>JAKLKS010000036.1 GCA_023150535.1 Planctomycetota bacterium | reverse complement strand
TACGCGAATCCCGCCTGGATCCTCCGACGTTAGCGGTACGGAGCCAGGCCAAAATCCACTAGCATCTTCCGCCGCCCGGGAGGCCGGAAGTCGAGCGATCCTAGCGGATCGGAGCCTGGCTCCGTACCGCCGCCGTACCGGTCAGTCGTCCCGCGCGCCGTCGAGGATCCAGCCGCGGACGAGGGCCAGCTCCTCCTCGTCGAAGAAGCGGTCGCCGGGCAGGTGGAAGTCCGGCATCCTGACGCCGCTCCCGCCGACCTCGAGGTGGGTCCCCAGGAGCTTGTGCCAGAGGTAGCTCTGGGAGGGCCGGCCGGGGCTCACCCGCAGGAGCGGGGACTGCTCGCTCGGGACCCCGACGGTGAGGGCGTGGATCGCCTCGGGCGTCGAGAAGTGCACGCCCGCGTTGGCGAAGGGGGGGAGGTGGCAGCCGGAGTGGGCGCAGGAGGCGTAGAGGAGGTCCGCGAGCGCTCCCCGGAGCTTCGCCGAGCGGACGATCTCCGCGGGGATGCGCCGCTTCCCGTAGGCCACGAGGACCCCCGAGTCGAGATCCGACAGGTCCCCGCCCACGGCCACCGCGTTCCCCTCGTCGTCCATCCACACCGCGTGGAGGTCCTTGGCCGCCGCCGGCACCCCGGACACGCCGACCCAGCCCGTCGCCGTGCGCCGGACGAAGCCCCGCCCCATGCCCACGGCGTAGCCCTCGCCCGCGGGGGTCACGTGGACGCCGAGCAGGGCCTGCACCGGGCCGGGGAACTGCCCCCCGCTCCCGGACCCCGCCCCCTTGACGGAGACCGTCGCGAAGGCGCCCCCGTCCGCGCTCTCCACGGCCACCGCCGAGGCCCCCCCGCCCACGGCCACCACGGGATCGGCCCCGTGGACGGTGATGAGCGTGGAGGAGGTCCCCGAGGTCCCCGGCGTCCAGTTCGTCCCGTCCCCGCGGAGGAGGAGGCCGCCCTGCCCCACGACGTAGAGGTCGTCGGATCCGAGCCCCCAGACCTTGTAGATCGTGCGGTTGCCCACGGCCTCGGGAAGGACAGACTCCGTCCAGCCCTCCCCGTCCCAGTGGGCGATCACCGCGGGCGGCCCCTCGCCGGTGAGGGAGCCGCCGACGACCCAGACGTCGTTCGGCCCGCTCCCCCAGAGCCCGTAGAGGACCGCGGGGATGTCCGTGCTCCGGTCGTCGAGGTCCCCTGTCGCCGGGTCGTAGCGGACGACGAGCCCGTCGTCCCCGCAGGCCCAGACGCCGTCCCCCGGCACGCCGGCGACCCAGCGCAGCGTCGTCCCCGGCGCGCCGGCGTCGACCCGCACCCAGGCCTCGGCGCCCGGGTGGAGGACGAGGAACAGCGCACCCTCCCCGTCGTCGGCGCCGACGGCGTAGAGCCTCGGCGAGGGGCCGGACTCCCCCCAGGCCCCGAGCAGCGCGCCGCCGAGGCCCGTGAGCGGGGCGCTCCAGACGGGGGAGGAGGGGGTCTCCTTCGCGAGGAGCCTCTCCGCCAGGGCGAGGGCCTTCGCGAACCCCTTCGCGGAGGCCGCGAACCCCCCCGCCGCGTCGGCGTCCTCGCCGAGGGCGAGGTCCATCTCCGCGGCCCGAGACTTCGCCCGGGCGCCCGAGCCGGACCGGAGGACCTTCTCCCGGTTCTTCTCGATCGCCAGGAGGCTCGCCGCCCCCAGGAGGTCGGCGTCGGCGGAGCGGAGGAGGAGGGCCCCCTCGTCGAGGGCTGCCCCCACGGCGGAGCGGAGCGGAGCGTCCCCCGAGAGCACGGTCGTGCAGGCCTTCGCCGCCTTCTTCAGGGCCGCGAAGTCGCCGGGAAGTCCGCCGGGGGCGGCCTTCGCGAGGGCCTTCCGGAGGGAGAGGTAGGCCCTGTGCAGCTTCGCGTCGCCGCCCTCCGTCGCGGCGGCGCCCTCGTCCACCTTCGCGGCCACCGGCCCGAGGTCCACCCTCCCCTCCTCCGCGGCGGCGGCGGAGGAGGAAAGGACGGCGAGGACCACGGCGGCCGAAGCGGCGCGCGCGGCGCGCAGGAGCGGCGCGGAGGCCCGGCGGAGGTCCATCCCTACTCCCAGACCACCCGCACGACCCCGTTGAAGGTGTCGGCGATGTAGAGGCGGCCGTTGGAGCGGTCCACGAAGACCCCGCAGGGGTAGTTGAGCGTCGCGCCGGTCCCCGGGCCGCCGTCCCCGGCATAGCCCTGGGCCCCGGTGCCCGCCACGGTGGTGATGATCCCCGTGACCTTGTCCACCCGGCGCACGGCGTGGTTGTCCCGGTCGGCGATGTAGAGGTTGCCCTGCGCGTCGCAGTCCACGTCCACGGGCGAGTAGAGGGAGGCCGCCGTCGCCGCGGCGCCGTCGCCGGTGAACCCGGGGGTGCCGTTGCCCGCGACGGTCGTGATGACGTTCGTCCCGAGGTGGATGCGGCGGACGCGGTGGTTGTCGGTGTCGGCGACGTAGAGGAAGGTGTCCGTGGGGTCGATGCAGATGCGCCCCGCGGGCTGGGCCGACTGGCCGACGGGGAGGTTGAACATGGCGAGCTTCGCGTCGCCGTCGTCGCCGGAGAAGCCGGCGTTGCCGGTGCCGGCGATGGTGGTGATGATGCGCGTCTCCGGGTCCACCCTCCGCACGCGCCGGTTGCCGGCGTCGGCGATGTACATGACTCCCGTCGAGGTGAACTTCACGCTCGAGGGGAGGTTGAGCTCGGCCATGTTCACGTTCCCCTCGTCGCCGGAGAAGAAGCGGCGCCCGTCGGCCTTGTTGACCGCGGAGAGCATGTTCGTGGAGCCGTCCAGCATCTTCACCTTGTCGGTGTGCCATGTGGCCATGTAGAGGTTGCCGTCGACGGGGTTGAAGGCGATGTCGGTCGGGTGGTTCAGCCGCACCTCGAGGGCCGGTCCGTTGGTGTCTCCGAGCTCCCCGATGCCGAGGATGGTCTTCACGGTGCCGTCGTCCTCGACGCGGCGGATGCGGTGGTTGTTCCAGTCCACGATGGAGAGGAGGCCGGAGGAGGGCTCGACGGTGACGTCCTGGGGCCAGTAGAAGTCGGTCTCGCGGGCCGGCTTCCCGTCCCCGGTGAAGGCGGCGATCCCCGTCCCCGCGAAGGTGTCGATGGTGCCGGGCAGCCCCTTCTCCGGGGGCGCGCCGAAGGTCGGCACGGGGAGGACGAAGGGCTCGCGCGGGACCATGAGGGAGGTGGTCGCCGAGGTCACGACGCGGATGACGCTGTTCTCCTTGTCGCAGATCCAGAGGTTGCCCTCGGCGTCGAGCTCGAGGCCCGTGGGCCGGTGGAGCCGCGCGGCGCCCGGTGCGCCGCCGTCCCCTGTGTACCCGGAGGCGCCGGTCCCGTCGCCGACGAAGGTCGAGATGGTCCCGCCGGGGGTCACCTTCCGCACGACGTTGTTCAGCTGGTCGGAGATGAAGAGGGTGCCGTCGGGGGCGACGGCGACGTCGGAGGGGAAGTTGAGCTTCGCCGAGGTGGCGGGGCCGCCGTCCCCCGAGTACCCGGCCTCGCCGGTGCCGGCGACGATGGTGATGGTCCCGTCGAGCGCGATGCGGCGGATGACGTTCTCGACGCCGTTGACGAGGAAGACGTTCCCCGCGGCGTCCATGGTCATGCGGCCGTCGCTCTCGGCGTTCTGGGCCTTGCTGAACCCGAGCCGGGCGGCGGAGGCCTGGCCGCCGTTCCCGTCGTGGCCCTGGACCCCCGTCCCCCAGAACCGCTCCACCTTCCCGGTCGGCACCGACACGCCGGCCACGTTGGTGTCCGTCAGGGGGTCCGAGGCGAGCTTCACGATCCGCACGCACTGGTTGCCGGCGTCGGTGCAGAGGAGGTCGCCGCCTCCGAAGGGGTGGTCCGGGGGCAGGAGGAGGACGCCCGGGAGCAGGTTGAACTTCGCCTGGGCGGCGGAGGCGCCGTCGCCGCTGTTGCCCTGGATCGTGCCTGCGATGGTGTACACCGTGGGGGTGCCGCCGTTGGGGTCGTAGACCTTCACCTTGTGGTTGTGCCAGGCGCCGACGAAGATCCTCCCGTCGGGGCCGAAGTCGATGGAGGAGGGGTGGTTGAGCTCGGTGTCCTCCGGGGTCCCCTCGGAGTCCCCGGGCACGCCCTTCCCGAAGAGCCGGGAGACGGTCCCGTCGGCCTCGAGGCGGCGCACCATGTGGTTGTTCCAGTCGAGGATGTAGAGGCGCCCGTCGGGCCCGAACTTGACCTCCTCGACCCAGTAGAGGGAGGAGCGGCGGGCCTCGCGGCCGTCGCCGTTGAAGCCGCCCGTGCCCGTGCCCACGACGGTGTAGATCTTCCCGGCCTCGGCGGCGACCTCGACGGGAAGCGGACCGCCCTGCCTGTCGATGGCCTTGTCGGCCCTGCCCCAGGTCTTGAGGAAGCCGAGGGCGGACTTGCGGAAGGAGGCGAGACGGCCCTTCCCGTCCCCGCCGTTCCCCAGGGTGCGCCCCTCGAGGTGGTGGCCCCGCGCGGCGATGGACAGCTTCGCCACGGCGGCCCGGTCCTTCTCCGACTCCACGTGGTCGATCCACTTCTCCGATTCCCCGGGGAGGTCGGAGAGGGTCCCGTCCAGGGCGGCCACGGCCTCGTCGAGGGCCTCCGCCAGCTCGAGGTCCGAGGCGAAGGGGCCCTCCACCAGCTTGAGGACGACGGAGAGCTTCTTCGCGTCGTCGGCCAGCCCCTTCTTCCCCTCCTTCGCGAGGGTGGAGGCGAGCTTGACCCAGGCCTTCCTGGCCTTCTTCTCCGACACCGGGGTCTCGGCCGCCCGGTCGGTGGCGAGATCCTGGAGGGCCGAGAGATCGAGCCCTTCGACCCCCACGCCGTGCGCGAACGCCGTGCCGGAGTAGGCCCCTGCCAGCAGGATGGCCAGCGCCAGGACGCCCTTCCTCATCTTCGACCTCCGTGAATGGCGGAATCGAGTGTCCGCGGACACTATGACGCACGTCACGGTCCCCTGCAACGCAACCGGGGGGGTGGATCCCCCTTCCCTCCCTCGGGGTCCATCGTGGACCATGAGGTCCCGTCAAGCCCCGCCACCCCCGTCCCCCCGAGGCCCCCCCTGGACCCCCTTCCCGATCCCGTCCCCCCCGCACCCGGCCGCGACCCCGGGCGCATCGCCCGCCTCGAGGAGGAGAACCGCTCCCTCCGCCGCGCCGCGGCGGAGGCCGAGCGCGAGCGGGACCGGTTCTTCGGCATGTCCATGGACTTCCTCTGCGTGGCCGACGCGGCGGGGAGGATCCACCGCGTGAACTTCGCCTTCGCGCAGGTCCTGGGCCACGACCCCGCGTCCCTCGCCGGGCGCTCCTTCCTCGACTTCGTCCACCCCGAGGACCGCGCCCGCACCGAGGAGGCCGCCGCCCGGGTCGCGGCGGGCGCCCCCCTCGTCGGGTTCGAGAACCGCTTCCTCGCCCGCGACGGGGACGCCCGGTGGATGGAGTGGACCGCGACCCTCGCCCCCGAGACCGGGCTCCTCCATGCGGTCGGGCGGGACGTGACCGCCCGGAGGGCCGCGGAGAGGGAGCTGCGCGAGGCCAAGGAGACCGCCGAGCGGGCCACCCGGGTCAAGTCCGCGTTCCTCGCCAACATGAGCCACGAGATCCGCACGCCGCTCAACGCCGTCATCGGGATGGCCGACCTCCTCGCCGACACCGACCTCTCCCCGGCGCAGCGCGGCTACGCCGAGGTGATCCGCCGCGGGGCCGACACCCTGCTCGACCTCGTGAACGACATCCTCGACTTCTCCAAGATCGAGTCCGGCCGTCTCGAGCTCGAGGAGGGGCCCTTCGCGCCGGCCTCCTGCGTGGAGGACGCCCTGGAACTCTGCGCCGCCCGCGCCGCGGGCAAGGGGCTCGACCTCTCGCACGAGGTCGAGCCGGGGACTCCCGAGGTCGCCCTCGGCGACCCCACCCGCCTCCGGCAGGTCCTCGTGAACCTCGTCGGGAACGCCGTGAAGTTCACGGAGAGGGGGTCCGTCGAGGTCCGCCTCTCCGCGGCGGACGCGGGGGAGGGGCTCGTGGAGCTGCGGTTCGAGGTCCGGGACACCGGGATCGGGATCCCCGCGGACCGCCGCGACCGCCTCTTCCGCTCCTTCAGCCAGGTGGACGCGAGCACGACGCGCCGCTTCGGCGGGACCGGGCTCGGGCTCGCCATCTGCCACGGCCTCTGCGAACTCATGGGCGGTGGCATCTCGGTGGAGAGCGAGCCGGGACGCGGCTCCACCTTCCGGTTCCACGTCCCCGCGAGGAGGGTGGACGCCTGCGCCCTCCCCTCCGCCACCGCCCGGGGCCCCTTCCTCCGGGGGCGGCGCGTCCTCCTCGTCACCCGCGCCCCCGGGACCGGGCGGGTCCTCCGCGACCTCCTCCGCGCCCGCGGCGCCGAGGTCCTCGAGGCGCCCGACGTCCCCGCGGCGGCCGAGGGGATCCGGTCCGGGCCCCCCCCGGACCTCCTCCTCCTCGACCGGGACGCGCCGGGGGGCGGGGTGGCGGAGTCCCTCCTCCGCGGCGCCCCGGGGGGGGCGCGGATCCCCCTCGTCCTCCTCGCGCCCCTGGCGGGGGCGGAGGATCCCGGCCCCCTCGGGGCGCGCTGCGACGCGGTCCTCTCCGTGCCCCTCCGCCACGCCCGGGTGGACGAGGTGCTGGCGGCCGTGGCGAAGGGGGGCCCCGTCCCCCGGCCGGAGGCCGCGGCGGGCCGCGGCGGCCCCCTCCCCCCCCTGCGCATCCTCCTGGCCGAGGACAACCCCGTGAACCGGGAGGTCTGCCTCGGCATGCTCGCGCGGTTCGGGGCGCGGGCCGACACCGTGGCCGACGGGCGCGGCGTGCTGGAGGCCCTGCGGCGCGCGGAGTACGACGTCGTCCTCATGGACGTCCAGATGCCGGGGATGGACGGGCTCGAGGCGACGCGCCTCCTGCGGCGCGGGCGGAGGCCCGGCTCCCGGCCCCGGGTCATCGCCCTGACCGCGGGGTCCACGGCCGCGGACCGGGCCGCCTGCGAGGCGGCGGGGATGGAGGACTTCGTGGCGAAGCCGATCCGGGCCGCGGAGCTGCGGGAGGCTCTCGAGCGGGCGGCGGCGGTCCTCGGCGGCCCGGGAGGAGGGACGGGGGAGGAGGCGCTCCTCGACCGGGCGGTGCTCGAGGGCCTGCGCGCGCTCTCGATGAAGGGGAGCGGGGACCTCTTCCGGGAGATCCTCGACCTGTTCGCGCGGAACGGCCCGCGCCTCGTCGAGGACCTCGGCGCGGCGGCCGCGGCCGGGGACGCGCCGCTCCTGCGGCGCCTCGCCCACACGCTCAAGGGGAGCGCGGGCAACGTCGGCGCCGTCGCCCTCGCGCGGGCGGCGGCGGCGGCGGAGCGGGCGGCGCGGGAGGGGGACCTGGAGGGGGCCCGCGCGCGCCTGCCGGAGGTCGGGGACCTGCTCCGGCGATCGCTGGCGGCGCTCGGGGGGGAGAGGAACCTCTAGCCCGCCCCCATCGCCGCGGCCCCCGCCCCCCTCCCCGCCGCGAACCCGCTCGACCAGGCCCACTGGAAGTTGAACCCCCCGAGCCTCCCGGTGGCGTGGCAGGCCTCGCCGCAGAAGTGGAGCCCCGGCGCGAGCCGGCTCTCGAGCGTCCGCCGGTCGAGTTCCCGCAGCGGCACGCCCCCCGCGGTGACCTCCGCCTTCGCGAACCCCTCGGACCCGAGGACGCCGAGGTCGAGCCGGCAGAGCGCCTCCCCCGCCGCCCGCCTCTCCTCCCGCGTCAGCCGGGAGAGCGGCGTCCCCTCCCCGCGCACCAGGCACTCCAGGAGGCGCCTCGGGACCCGCTCCGCCAGCGCCGTCCCCGCCGTCCCCTTCGGCATCCGCCTCGCCGCCGCCAGCAGGAACTCCTCCACGGCCCGCGGGTCCGCGGGGGAAGGGGGATCCGCCATGCAGGAGCCCGGCGCCTTCGCGAGCCGGAGGAACCCGCCCCAGGGCCCCGAGGGGTCGGCCAGCGTCCAGAAGTCGGCCCGCACCCGGCACCCCTCCGCGCCGCGCCGCGCCCGCGCCCACCAGAGGGAGGCGTCGAGCGCCGCCGGCCCGCTGACGCCGCCGTGGGTGAACAGCAGGCTCCCCGCCGAGCGCCCGAGCGCCCGCCCCTCCCCGTCCTCGACGGTGAGGATCGCCGGCACCGTCACCCCGGCGAGCCGCTCCGGCGTCCCGCACCGCAGCGCCGCCAGCGCCGGCACCGTCTCCACCACCGCGTGCCCGAGCCCCGCCGCGAGCCCGTAGGCGAAGCCCGTCGACCCCGTGGCCGGCACCGACTTCCCTCCCGTGGCGATCACGATCCGCCGCGCCGGCCGCCCGTCCACGAGCCAACCCTCCCCGTCGCGCGCCACCGCCCCCGCCTCCGCGCCGAAGGCCCGCTCGACCCCCGCCTCCTCCAGCGCCGCGAAGAGCGCGGCGAGCACCGCCTTCGCGCCCCCCTCCACGGGGAAGAGTTTCCCCACCGGCTCCTCGGCGAGGTGCACGCCCCGTGAACGGAAGAACTCCCGCACCGATGCGACCGGGAACCCCGCCAGCGTCCCGCGCACCACGGCCGGCGCGTCGGTGTCGTAGTCCCGGTCCCGCACGAGGACGTTGGTGACGTTGCAGCGCCCGCCGCCGCTCACGAGGATCTTCCGGCCCGGCCGCTCCTTCCCGTCGAGGAGGAGGACGGAGGGCGCCCCCGGGCCGGGGACCGCGAACGCCCCCTTCGCGTCGAGCGCCCCGCGCGCCGCGAGCGCCGCGAAGATCCCCGCGGCCCCCGCGCCGATCACGATCACGTCCCGCCGCCCGTCGCTCACGGGAGGACCTCCAGCGCCTGGGCCTTGAAGACGCAGACGACCTCCGCCCCCGGCGCGATGCCGAGGTCGCGGACGGCCGCCTCCGTGAGGTCGGCGCAGACCGCCTGCCCGGCGTCCACGTGCACGCGGACGACCGGCCCGGCCGCGGCCACCGCGAGGACGCGGCCGGGAAGGGCGTTGCGGGCGGAGAGGTCGGTCGGGGCGTGGCGCGCGAGGAGGACGGCGGCCGAGGGGAGGCGGGCCCAGCACGGGCCCGCGACGACGGCCCCCTCGGCGACGGCGACCTCCCGCCCGGAGACCGCCGCCCGGCCCGGCGCCGGCCCGCCCGCGGGGGGCTCGAGACGGAGCAGGTTGTCCACGCTCCCGTGGATGGGCCCGTGGCCGAGGACCTCCGCGGCCGGCCCGGTCTCGACGGCCCTCCCCCCCTCCATGCGGACGACGGTGCGGGCGAGGCGGAGGACCTCGGTGCGCTGGTGGCTGACGAAGAGGGCCGGGATGCGGAACTCCCCGGCGACCCGCTCGAGGAAGGCGAGCGCGCGGAGGCGCGCG
Organism: Planctomycetota bacterium; assembly: GCA_023150535.1. Lineage (GTDB taxonomy): Bacteria > Planctomycetota > JAJSAM01 > JAJSAM01 > JAKLKS01 > JAKLKS01. The sequence goes on along the minus strand of JAKLKS010000036.1, from coordinate 13,689 downwards.
GCCTCGTCCAGCGCGGAGACCGGTTCGTCGAGGAGCAGCAGGCGGGGTCCGGAGAGGATCGCCCTCCCCAGGGCCGCGCGCTGCCTCTCGCCGCCCGAGAGCGACGCAGGGGATCGGGCGAGGAGCGGCCCCGCCTCCAGCACGGCGACGACGCGGTCGAAGGAGGGGGCCTCCTCCGCCCCGCGGCGGCGCATCCCGTACCGGAGGTTCGCCTCCACGGTGAGGTGGGGGAAGAGGAGGCCGTCCTGCGGGACCCAGCCGACGCGGCGGCGGTCCGCGGGGAGGGACCAGTTCCGGTTCCAGTCGAAGAGGACCTCCTCCCCGATCGCGATGCGGCCGCGGTCGGGGTCGGGGACGCCGGCGACGGCGGCCAGCGTGGTGCTCTTGCCGCACCCGGTGGGGCCGAAGAGGGCGGCGACGGGGAGGGCGTCCTCGAACGCGATCTCGAAGTCGGCGTCGAGGAGGAACTCCTTCGACACCTGCCGGCGGGCGAGGACGTCGAGGGTGGTCACGCGGGGGGCCTCCGGAGGGCCCACTCGCCGACGGCGAGGAGCGCCAGCGCGAGCGCGACGGAGAGGGCGGCGGGGCGCCAGGCGTCCTCGAAGCCGCCGGGGGCCTGGAGGAGGGTCCAGACCTGGAGCGGGAGGGTGCGGGTCTCGCCCTCGACGTTCCCGGCGAAGACCATGGTGGCGCCGAACTCGCCGAGGCTGCGGGCGAAGGCGAGGACGGCGGCGGCGACGACGCCCCCGCGGGCGAGGGGGAGGGAGACGGTGAGGAAGGCGCGGAGGCGGCCGGCGCCGAGGGTGCGGGCGACGGATTCGAGGCGGGGGTCGACCTGCTCGAAGGCGAGGCGGCAGGCGCGGAGCGCGAGGGGGAATCCCATGACGGCGGCGGCGAGGACGGCGGCGGCCGTCGTGAAGGCGATGTCGAGGCCGGCGTCCTCGAGCACGGGACCGAGGAATCCGCGGCGGCCGAAGACGAGGAGGAGGGCCCACCCGGTGACGACGGGGGGGAGGACGAGGGGGAGCATGAGGAACGTCTCGACGAGGACCTTGCCCGGGAAGGAGCGGCGGGCGAGGAACCACCCCCCGGCGATGGCGAAGGGGAGCGCGAGGACCGTGGCGAGGACGCCGACCGTGAGGCTGAGGAGGAGGGGGGTCATCGGGAGCGGCCGGGGACGAGGAAGCCGGCCTTCGTGAAGACGGCGGTCGCCCGATCGGTCCTGAGGAAGGAGAGGAAGAGGGCGCCCGGAGATCCGGTTACGCCGGAGCAGGGGACGGCCAGGACGCGGGCCTCGACGCCGGGGAGTTCCTGGCCGTGGAGCGCCTGGCCGTGGAGCGCCTGCGGCGTCGCCGCAGAAACGAACTCCGAGTAGTCGAGTACGCCGTTCACGACCACCGGCAGACCCGACGCCAGGGCGTCGGTCCGGTAGACGATGCCGGCGTCGGCCTCTCCCCTCTTCACCAGCGCGAGGGCGGCGCGGACCGACTCGCAGGGGACGAGGCGATCCCGGCACGCGTCCCAGATCCCCAGGGCTTCCAGCCCCTTGCGGGCGTAGCGCCCCGCGGGGACGTGCTCCGGGTCCCCGACGGCGATCCGCCGGATCCCGGGAGCGGTGAGGGCCCGGCGGAGGGACTCGTCTCCCCACCGGGCCTCGTCGAGGTCTCCGCCGAGGTAGTAGGGATGCAGGGAGGGATCCGCCAGCACGACCACCATGCGATTGGCGAGCAGCACCTCCGCCGCTCCCGTCCCCGCCCGCTCCTCCCTCCGCACGAACGCCGCCCACTCCTCGTCCGCCGACAGGAACAGGTCGCAGCGGGCCCCCTCGACGATCTGCTTCGCGAGGGTGGAGGAGGAGGCGAGGTTGAGCCGGACCCGGGTCCCGGTCTCCTCCTCGAAGTCGGCCGCGAGGGTCCCCAGCACGTCCGTCAGGCTCGACGCCGCGAAGACGCGGACCTCCGGCCCCTCCTCCCCGCACCCCGCCCCGAGCGCGGCCAGCGCGAGGATCCCGGCCGCCAGCCGTCTCACCGCGCCCGCTCCACGACGACGTTCGTCGCCTTCACGACCGCCGACACCGCCACCCCGGGCTCGAGCCCCAGCTCCTCCACCGCCTCCCGCGTCAGCAGCGACACCACCCGGAAGGGCCCGGCCCGGACCTCCACCTGCGCGCTCACCCGGTCCTTCACCACCCGGACCACGATCCCCGGGAACCGGTTCCGCGCCGATTCCCGCCGCGTCTCCGGGTCCCCCGAGGGCCGCTGCGCCGCCGCGTAGCGCGCGAGCGACCTCCCGTCGATGAGCCGCTGGCTCCCCCTGGTCCGCCGGGACTTCAGCGTCCCCGCGTCCGCGAGCCGCCGCACCGTGTCGTCGGACACCCCGAGGAGGGCGGCCGCCTCGCCCAGCCGGTATTCGGTCATGCGAGGAATCTAACCGTGGATCCTCGCTCCCGCAAGGTCCCCGCCCCGAATCCCTCGATAATCATAAAAAGGGGACGGGTACATTCTTAAGACTCGAACGCCACGATCCTCCCCGCGACCGCGCTCGCGGCCACGGTGAGCGGCGACGCCAGCCAGAGCTTCCCCGGACCGGACCTGCCCTTGAAGTTGCGGTTGATGGCCGAGACCGTCACCTGGTCCGCCGTGGCCGACACCCCCGGCCCGCAGCCGATGCAGGCCCCGCAGCCGGGCGGGATCACGGTGACCCCGGTCCTCTCGAAGATCTCCACGTACCCCTTCGCCTTCGCGTAGGCCGCCACGTCCTCCGACCCGTACTGGATGTAGAAGGCCACCCCCGGCGCCACCCGCTTCCCCGCGTCGAGCGCCGCCTTCATGACCCGGGCGTACATGTCGAGGTCGTCCCGCTTCCCCGCCGTGCAGGAACCGCCGTAGGCGATGTCGATCCTCACGTCCCCGATGGCGTCCACGTCCGCGCCGTTCGTCGGGTCCGAGGGGGTCCCCCGGTCCGGGTCGCCGGGCGTCGCCACCATCGGCTTGATGGACCCGAGGTCGATGCGGTGCACCCCCCCGTGGTAGGTCGCCCCCGCGTCGGGGGAGACCGCCCGCTTCCGGATCGCCGCGAGGTCGAGCCCCGGGCGCCGCTCAGCGAGCCAGGCGAGCGCCACCTCGTCCGCCTCGCAGATCCCCGTCTTCGCCGTGCACTCGGTCGCCATGTTCGTGAGCGTCGCCCGCTCGTCCATGGAGATGGAGGCGAGCCCCGGCCCCCCGAACTCCATCACCCGGTCGAGCGTCTCCTGCCGCCGCGCGAAGGTCGCGAGGATGTGGAGGATGAGGTCCTTGGCGGCGACGCCGGGCCGGAACCTGCCGTGCAGCTCGAACCGGATCGACTCCGGCACCGTCACGTTCGTGAACCCCGCGTGGGCCAGCGCCGCGTACTCCGTCGCCCCCACCCCCCAGGCGAGCGCGTTGTTGCCGCCCCCCATGCAGGTGTGGGAGTCGGTCGCCTGCACGAGGTCGCCCGGGTCGAGGAACTTCTCCCGCGCCACCTGGTGGCAGATGCCCGGCGAGACCCCGTCCTTCGCCGCGTAGTCGCGCACCCCGGTGTGCCGCCGGAACTCGTTCTGGAGGTCGCGGAGGAGCTGGATCTTCGCGGAGAAGGGGGCCATGCGCGGCACCCCGTCGGCGTAGATGAGGTGGTCCTCGAAGACCGCGAGCTTGGAGGCGTTCTTCACGGCGTACCCGGGCCCGTGCTCCTCGCGGAGGAAGTGGTGGACCTGGGCCGTGGTGAACTCGTGGGAGTAGCCGGCGTCCACGTTCACCATCACCGCGTCCCCGGGCTCGAGGACCGTGGACTCCGGGAGCCCGACGAGGTGGCGGGCGAGGATCTTCTCCGCCATGGTGCGCGGCCTCGGGGCGCGGTGCGGCAGGGCCGGGACCTTCACCCTCCCCTCGGCCAGCGCCTTGCTGAAGGGGAAGAGCCCGCCGTGCTCGACGATGAGCTTCTCCACCGGGTCCATCCCCTTCGTGAACTCCGCGAGGGGGACCGCCTCGCCGGCCTGGAGGCGCCGGAGGACCGCGTGGTCGGCCATGAGCACGCCCTGGCTGATGTTGTTGCGGGCGTGGATGGGGGCGAAGGAGGCGGCGATGGCGATGCGGATGCCGGACCACTTCTCCGCCTGCACCGCCGTCTCGCGGGAGGAGCCGGTCCCCTTGCGGAAGCCCGACACGATGACCTCGAAGTTCCCGTTCCGGAGCGCGTCCTGCTCGAAGAGCCGCTTCCCGTCCACGACGAGCCCGGCGTAGGCGTTGCGCGCGATGTCCTCCGGCCGGTAGTCGAAGCAGACCCAGGCCGGCGTCATGGCGTCGGTGTTCACGTCGTCGAGGAGATCCTCGACCTTCACCGCGTCCATGGTCAGGTCGAGCTCCCCGCGGAGCTGGCGGCGGATGGTCTCGGGGTCCTTGGTGAGGAAAAGGACGCGCTTCCCGGGGGTCAGGGAGACGGTGCGGGGGGCGGGGGAGGTCATGGGGAGGGCATCCTAGATCCCCGCGGGCGCCCGGGAAAACTCCGCCCTCCCGCGGGGGCCGCGCGGAGGGTGACCTGCCCCCCCGGGGGGGGGCGGGAGGGACGGGGCGGGAGCGTCCCGCCCCTCAGCCCCGGCAGTGCCGCCCGCCGTCGACCCGCAGGATCTCCCCCGTGACGAAGTCGGGCCCCTCCACGAGGAAGGCGACCGCCTCGGCGACCTCTTCCGGGGTGCCGAGTCGGCCCGCGGGGATGAGCCGCGCGAGGGCGCGGGCGCGGGACGCCGGGGCCCCCTCGGGGAGGAGCACGGCGCCGGGCGCGACGGCGTTCACCTGGACCGCGGGGGCGAGGTCCCGCGCCAGCGCGAGGGTGAGCGCGTGGAGCGCCGCCTTGGAGGCCGCGTAGGCGGGGTGGTCGGCGAGGGGGCGCTCGGCGTGGATGTCGCCGAGGTTGACGATCTTCCCGGCCCCCCGCTCCACCATCCCCGGCGCCACCGCCCGGCAGAGGAGCCAGGGGGCGCGGAGGTTGACGGCGAGGTGGTCTTCGAGGTCCGCCGGGGTCGAGCGGAGGAAGGGGGTCGCGCGGAACACCGAGGCGTTGTTCACGAGGACGGAGACCGGGCCGAGGGAGCGCTCCACGGAGCGGACGAGGCGCTCGACGGCCTTCGGCCGGGAGAGGTCGGCGGCGAAGAGGCGGGCCTCCCCCCCCGCGGCCCGGACGGCGCGGACGACCTCGGCGCCCTCGCGGCGGGAGTCCCGGCAGTGGACCGCCACGCGGCAGCCCCCCCGGGCGAGGCGGAGCGCGACGGCGCGCCCGATGCGGCGGGCGGCGCCGGTGACGAGGGCGACGGAGCCCCGGGGGATCATCCCGCCATTCTCGCCGGTGGGGGTCCGGGGATCCACCACCCGCCACCCCCGGTGCAGGGGAGCGTGACCTGGTGGCGGCCCCCCTCCCCTCCCCCGCCGCGGCGGGGTCCCGGGGCGGGCCCGCGGAGGCCCGGAATCCTCAGGGAATTCTACGGAATGCTCACAGGGGCCACCGCGCCTCCCTTGGCGCCGGGGGGGGGGCGCGCCTACCCTAGGGTCTCCCCCATGACCCCCGACGCCCCGAAACCCGCCAAGATCCCCCTGAAGAAGCCGGAGTACCTCCTCAACCGGGAGCTCTCCTGGCTCGCCTTCAACGACCGCGTCCTCGCCGAGGCGAGGGACCCCGAGGTCCCCCTCCTGGAGCGGGTGAAGTTCCTCGCCATCCTCTCCAGCAACCTGGACGAGTTCTTCATGATCCGGGTGGCGGGGCTCCTGCGGGCGGTCCTCTCCGGGGACACCTCCGCCTCGCCGGACGGGCGCAGCCCCCAGCGGCAGCGGGAGGAGATCTCCGCCGAGGTCCACCGCATGACCGCGGAGGCGATGAGGGTCTACCGGGAGGAGATCCGGCCGGCCCTCGCCCGCCACGGCATCCGCATCCTCGACGTGGACGAGCTGGACGAGGCCCAGAGGACCCAGGTGTCCCAGTTCTTCCACCGGGACGTCTTCCCGGTCCTGACGCCGCTGGCGGTGGACCCCGGCCACCCCTTCCCCCACCTCTTCAACAAGACCATCAACCTCGCCGTCGTGCTCGTGCGCGAGGACGGGTCGGAGCACTTCGGCATCGTCCAGGTGCCGAGGACCCTGGACCGCCTCGTGCGGCTCCCCGCCCCCGAGGGGGAGCACCACTTCCTCTTCCTCGGCGGCATCATCCGCATGCACCTCGCGGAGCTGTTCCCCGGCTACACGGTGAAGAGCGCCCACGCCTTCCGCGTCACCCGCGACGGGGACCTCGCCATCGAGGAGGAGGAGGACGACCCGCTCCTCTACGCCATCGAGCGCCAGCTCCGCCAGAGGGAATGGGGCATCGCGGTGCGCCTGGAGGTCGAGCACGGCATGCCGGAGGCCGTGCAGAAGGTCGTGATCGAGGCGGTGGACGTGGACCCCCTCGACGTCTACACCGTGCAGGGCCCCCTCCAGGTCACCGACCTCATGTCCGTGGCCTCGCTGGGCCACCTCCCCGCCCTGAAGGACCCCCCCTTCTCGCCCGGCGTGCGCGCCCCCCTCCGGAACGAGGAGGACGTCTTCACGCTCGTCTCCCGCGGGGACGTGCTCCTCCACCACCCCTACGAGTCCTTCGACACCGTGGTGCGCTTCGTCCGCGAGGCGGCCGAGGACCCCGGGGTGCTGGCCATCAAGCAGACCCTGTACCGCACGAGCGGCGATTCCCCCGTGGTGGCCGCCCTCGCGAAGGCCGCCGAGAACGGGAAGCAGGTCACGGCCATCATCGAGCTCAGGGCCCGCTTCGACGAGGGCTCCAACATCGCCTGGGCCCGGGCGCTGGAGCGGGCGGGCGCCCACGTGATCTACGGGCTCGTGGGGCTCAAGACCCACTGCAAGCACACCCTCGTCGTGAGGAGGGAGGACGGGGGGCTGCGCCGCTACGCCCACCTCTCCACGGGGAACTACAACCCGGTGACCGCGCGGCTCTACACCGACATCGGGATGCTCACCGCCGACCCCGACATCACGGCGGACATCAGCGACCTCTTCAACCTCCTCACCGGCTACGCCCGCCCCCCCAAGTGGCGGTCCATCGTCGTGGCGCCGCAGGGCCTCAAGGAGCGGATGATCGAGCTCATCGACGGCGAGCGGAAGGAGGCCGAGGAGGGGCGGCCCGCGCGCATCATGGCCAAGATGAACTCCCTCGTGGACCGGGAGGTCATCAAGGCCCTCCTGCAGGCCTGCCGCGCGGGCGTCCCCGTGGACCTCGTGGTGCGCGGGATCTGCTGCGTCCGCCCCGGCGTCGAGGGGGTGAGCGAGAACCTCCGCATCCGCAGCGTCGTGGACCGGTTCCTCGAGCACGAGCGGGTCTTCGTCTTCGGCACCGGGGAGAGGATGCGGATGTTCCTCTCCAGCGCCGACTGGATGCCGAGGAACTTCCTCCGCCGGGTGGAGCTGTGCTGGCCGGTGAAGGACCCCGCGCTCCGGAAGCGGATCATGGAGGAGATCCTCCACGCCTCCTTCAACGACAACCGCAAGTCCTGGTCGCTGCGGGCGGACGGGACCTACGAGCAGGTCAAGCCCCGGGACGGGGAGCCGGTCCTGCGCAGCCAGGCCTGGCTCATCGACGCCGAGCACCGGGCCGCGGCGACGGCCCGGGCGGAGAAGCCGCACAAGGCCTTCTCCATCAGGGGGACGGTCTCCCTCTCCGAGAAGGACCGGCGCGGGGCCCGGGCGGCGGCGCGGAAGAAGCCCGCGAAGAAGCCGTGAAGCCCCGGCTCCGCGCGCTCGGGGCCGGCGAGGTCGATCCCTCGGTGCGCCCCGACTTCGACGCCTTCCTGAAGGCCCGGGGGAACGTCCCCAACCTCTTCGCCACCCTCGCGCGCCGCCCCGCCCTCATGCGCGCGGCGGCCGCCCTCCTCCGCGAGGTCCTCGCCCCGGGCGAGGTCCCGGTGCGCCTCAAGGAGCTGATCGCGGTGCGCGTCTCCGCGATCAACGGCTGCGACTACTGAATCGCCTCCCACACGAGGCTCGCCCGGGGGGCGGGCGCGACGGAGGAGGACCTCGCGGCGGCGGCCGACCCGGCCTGCGGGGCGCTCCCCGCCGGGGAGCGGGCGGCCCTCCTCTTCGCCTCCGCGATGACCGCCCCCGGGGGGCGGGTGCCGGACGACGTCTACGCCGACCTCCGCGCGCACTGGTCGGAGGCGGCCGTCGTGGAGGTGGCGGCGGTGGCGGGCGCCTTCGCCATGTACAACCGCCTCGCCAACGCGCTCCAGGTCGAGGTCACGAGGTAGGGCCCTCCGCGGGCTCCTCGCAGTCGTCGTCCACTCCCCGGCATCCGCGGTCGTCCTTCACGGCCTCCTCCTCTCTCCCGCGGCGGGCGGGAACGGGGGAGGGATTCGCACGGGGCGTGCCGATCGGCCCCCCCGGCATCCCGCCTGCCCGCCGGGGCCCCGGCCGTCCCGGCCGTATCAAACCGGGATTCGCCCCTCCGGCCCCCCCCCTGCCCCCCCGTCCCCCCCCGCCCCCCGGGATGGGCTTCCTTCGTGCCCGGAGGGGGGCCCCGATGGCAGGATGGGCGCACCCGGGGGGGCGTGCCCTCCCGGCGGGCCCGGGGGCCTGCCATGGACGGACGCATCCTCCTCGTGGACGACGACGCCACCGTCCTCGCCATCCTCGCACGGGATCTCGCGGAGGAGGGGTACGAGTCCCTCACCGCCGGCACGGGGAGCGCGGCCCTCGAGGCCATCGCCCGCGAGGACCCCGACGCGGTCATCCTCGACCTCCTCCTCCCCGACACCACCGGGCAGGAGGTGCTGCGGGCCATCCGGCGGACGCGCCCCGACCTCCCCGTCGTCATCCTCTCGGCGCAGGAGGACGCCTCCCCCGTGGTGGAGTGCCTCCGCCTCGGGGCCCTGGACTACCTCGAGAAGCCCTACGACCGGGCCCGCCTCGTGGCGGTCCTGCGCAACGCCCGGGACCGCCGCCTCCTCCACTCCCGGGTCCGCTCCCTCGCCACGGAGCTGCGCCGGGGGGAGGGGTTCGATTCCATCGTGGGAGGCTCCCCCGCGGTGAAGCGGCTCGTCGCCTCCCTGCGGCGGGCGGCGGACACGGAGGTGACCGTCCTCCTCGAGGGGGAGAGCGGCACGGGCAAGGAGGTCGCCGCCCGGGCGATCCACGCCGAGGGGCAGCGCCGCACAGGCCCCTTCGTCGGCGTCAACTGCGGGGCCCTCCCCGAGGGGCTCGTCGAGAGCCAGCTCTTCGGCCACGAGAAGGGCTCCTTCACGGGCGCCGCGGGGGTGCACCGGGGGTTCTTCGAGCAGGCCGACGGGGGGACCCTCTTCCTCGACGAGGTCGGCGAGCTTCCCCCCGACCAGCAGGTGCGGCTGCTGCGCGTCCTCCAGGAGCGGGTGGTCCAGAGGGTCGGCGGCGCGAAGGCGCTCCCCGTGGACGTGCGGGTCGTGGCCGCCACGAACCGCGACCTCAAGGCCGAGGCCGCCGCGGGCCGGTTCCGGGAGGACCTCTACTACAGGCTCGCGGTCTTCCCCGTCCGCCTGCCCCCCCTGAGGGAGCGGGGGGACGACGTGCCGCTCCTCGCGGAGGCCTTCCTCCGGCGCTTCGCCGATCGCCACCGGAGGCCCATCGCGGGCATCACCGCCGAGGCCATGAGGGTGCTCCGGGCCCACGCCTGGCCGGGGAACGTGCGGGAGCTGGAGAACGTCATCGAGAGGGCCGCCATCCTCGAGGACGGCGACCGCCTGAGCCTCGCGAGCCTCCCCGACGACCTCGTGGCGTCCCACGGCCTGGAGCTGCCGACCACCGAACTCCCCCCGGGGTCGCGGCCCGGGGTGTACGTGAAGGTGGACCCCGCGAAGGCCGAGGGGCCCGGCCCCGTCCCCTCCATGACGGGCTCCTTCTACGCCCCCGCGATGCTGGAGCGCCTGGAGCGCGGGGAGGAGGAGATCCTCCCCATGGAGGAGGAGGAGCGGCGGATCCTCCTGCGCGCCCTGGAGCGCACCGGCTGGAACTTCCAGGAGGCGGCCGCCCGGCTGGGGATCGGACGGGCGACCATCTACCGGAAGATCGAGAAGTACGGCCTCCGCCGGGCCCGCCCCGCGGAGTAGCGGGCGCCGGCACCCCCTCCCCCCCAACCGCCCCCGGTCCCCCCCCCCTCCCCGCCCCCCCGTCACGGGGCGTTCCCGCCGACCGGCACGCCGTCTGCGTTCTCCCCCTCCGCAGCGACGCGGATCCCGGAATGAGAAACGGAGGCGGCCATGAAGCGCATCCTCGCCATCGACGACGACCTCTTCGCCCGCGAGTTCTACCGGTACCTCCTCGAGGCGGAGGGATGGGTGGTGGAGACCGCCCCCAACGGGGAGGAGGGGCTGGCCCGCTTCCGCGAGGGGGGCTTCGACCTCGTGATCCTCGGGCTCTTCGTGCACGGGCTCGACGGCCCGGGGCTCGTCCGGGAGCTGGACCCGGAGGTCTCGGGGATCCCGCTCGTCGCCATCTTCGACACCGACGCGCCGGGGGCGGCCGACCCGCTCCACCTCGCCCTGACCCTGGGCGCGGACCGAGCCTTCCCGAAGTCCTTCGACTACAGGGACCTCGTGGAGGCGGTGCGGGAGCTCCTCGCGGGGGCGGCGGCGGCGGCGTGACGGGAGGGGCTCAGGAGCCCGGGACGATCCTCTCCACCCTCACCGCGCAGAACTTGAACTCCGGGATCTTCCCGAAGGGGTCGAGCGCGTCGTTGGTGAGGCAGTTGGCCGGGGCCTCGCGGAAGTGGAAGGGGATGAAGAGGCTCCCCGGGTGCGTCCGGTCCCCGACGCGGGCCGTCGTCGCGATGGTCCCCCGCCGCGTGGTCACCCGGATGGCGTCCCCGTCGGCGATCCCCAGGCGCGCCGCGTCCTCCGGGTGGATCTCCGCGAAGGCGGCCGGCTCGAGGGCGTCGAGGGCCTTCGACCGCCGCGTCATCGACCCCGTGTGCCAGTGCTCGAGCACGCGGCCGGTGTTGAGCACCATGGGGTACTCCCCGTCGGGCAGCTCCGCCGCGGGCATCCACTCCGCCGGCACGAACCTCCCCCGCCCGTCGGGGGTCGGGAAGTCCGCGTCGAAGAGCACGTTGATCCCGTCCGTCTCCGGGTCGGGGCAGGGCCAGAGCTTCCCCGCGTCCCCGAGGTTCGCGTGGCTGAGCCCGCGGAGGGCGGGGGACAGCGACGCCAGCTCGTCGAACACCTCCGCCGCGCTCCCGTAGCGCATCGGGTAGCCCATGCGGGTCGCGACGTCGCAGAGGATGCGCCAGTCCTCCCGGGCCTCGCCCGGCGGCTCGACGACCTTCCTGCCCACCTGCACGCGCCGGTCGGAGTTGGTGTAGGTCCCGTCCTTCTCCAGCGCGGTGGAGGCCGGGAGGATCACGTCCGCGAACTCCGCGGTCTCCGTGAGGAAGATGTCCTGCACCACCAGGAAGTCGAGGCTGGAGAGGGCCCTGCGGACCTTGTTCTGGTTGGGGTCCGACATGAAGGGGTTCTCCCCCATCATGTACATCCCCTTCACGCGCCCCTCGAGCGCCGCCTTCATGATCTCGACCACCGTGAGCCCGCGCTTCGGGTCGAGCGTCCGGCCCCAGGCCTTCTCGAAGCGGGCGCGGATCCCCGCGTCCTCCACCGGCTGGTAGTCCGGGAAGACCATGGGGATGAGCCCCGCGTCGGAGGCCCCCTGAACGTTGTTCTGCCCCCGCAGCGGGTGGAGCCCCGTCCCCGGCCGCCCGATGTTCCCCGTCGCCAGGCAGAGCGCGATGAGGCAGCGGGCGTTGTCGGTCCCGGTGGTGTGCTGGGAGATGCCCATCCCCCAGAACATGATGGCCGCCTTCGCGGAGCCGTAGGTGCGGGCGACGGCCCGGATCTCCTCCGCCGTCACGCCGCAGATCTCCGCGGCGAACTCGGGCGTGTACTTCGCCACCGTCGCCTTCAGGGCCTCGAACCCCGTCGTGCGGGCGGCCACGAAGGCCTCGTCCACCATGCCCTCGGCGACGATCACGTGGAGCATGGCGTTGAGGAAGGCCACGTCGGTCCCCGGCCGGAAGCGCACGTAGTGGGTCGCGAAGTCCGCGGTGTGGGGGCGCCGCGGGTCGATGACGATGAGCTTCGTCCCGTTCTTCGCCGCCTCCTTGAAGAAGGTCGCGGCGACGGGGTGGTTCTCCGTGGTGTTCGTCCCGATGAGCATCGCCACGTCGGCGTGCTTCACGTCGGCGAAGACGTTCGACACCGCCCCGGAGCCGATCCCCTCCAGCAGCGCCGCCACCGAGGAGGCGTGGCAGAGGCGGGTGCAGTGGTCCACGTTGTTCGTGCCGAAGACCGCCCGCACGAGCTTCTGGAAGAGGTAGGCCTCCTCGTTGGAGCACTTCGCCGACCCGAAGCCCGCGAGGGATCCCGGTCCGGACGCCGCGCGGATCTCCCCGAACCGCTTCGCCACGAGGTCGAGCGCCTCCTCCCAGCTCGCCTCGCGGAAGTGGGGGAGGATCTCGGCGTAGTCCACGACCTTCCGGCGGCGCGTCCCCGCGGAGGAGTCCTTGACCTCCCCCGAGAGCGCCCCCCGGGGGCGGGAGATCCGGATCAGCGGCCTCCGCAGGCGCTGGGGGTGGAGGGAGTAGTCGAAGCCGTAGCGCCCCTTGACGCAGAGCCTCCCGTGGTTGACGGGGCTCTCCCGGCCCTCCGCGCTCACCACGGTCCTCCCGTCGGTGAAGTAGGTGATGGCGCAGCCGACGCCGCAGTAGGGGCAGACCGACTTCACGGCCTTCAGCGAGGCGCGGGGCGCCTCCGTCGCGCCCACCGGCCGGCTCACGAGCGCCCCCGTCGGGCAGACCGCCGCGCACTCCCCGCAGGAGACGCAGGTGGAATCCCCCATGGGCCGGTCGTCGTCGAACCCGATGCGGGCGAGGAACCCCTTCCCGTTGCGGCCGATGACCTCGTTGGACTGGAGGTCGTCGCAGCCGCGGATGCACCGGTCGCAGAGGATGCAGGAGGCGTGGTCGACGGAGATGACCTTCGAGGAGGGGTCGGCGGGCTTCGCCGGCCCGCCGCCGCCCCGGTGCCAGCGCTGCCTCTCCAGCACGCCGTAGCGGGCCCCCAGGGCCTCGAGGTCGCAGTCCCCCGTGGCCCGCTGCCTCTCGCAGGGCGAGGGGTGGTCGGCCAGGAGGAGTTCCACGAGGACCTTCCGCCGCCGCTCGAGGTCCGGGGTGTCCGTGCGGACCTCCATCCCCTCCTCGCAGCCGCGCACGCAGGAGGCCGGGTTCACGCGCTGGCCCTTCGCGTCCACGACGCACAGGCGGCAGACCCCGACGGGCTTCATGCGCGGATCGTGGCAGAGGACGGGGATGTCGATGCCGAGGCGGCGCGCCGCCTCCCAGACGGAGGTCCCCTCGGGCACGGTGATCGACCGCCCGTCCACGGCGAGCGTGACCATCCGGGTCGCGGGCTTCGCGGCGGGGGCGTCGGGGGCGGAAACCGGCGTCACGGGGAGGCCTCCCTCGGGTGGTTCCCCCCCGCGGCGAGGGCGTCGAGCCCCAGCCGCCGGAGGGTCCCGGGGGTCGGGACGCCTTCGGCGCTCCACCCCCGGGCGGAATCGTAGGCGGCGATCATAGCCGCGAGGCGCTCCCTGCCCAACCCGCCCCCGCCCTCCAGGAAGCGCG
>JAKLKS010000369.1 GCA_023150535.1 Planctomycetota bacterium | reverse complement strand
GTCTCGAGGGGGGCGGGCTCCACCTCCAGCCCCTCCACGTTGTCGGGGTTGAACCCGAAGCCCCGGACCATCTCCCTCCCGAACTCCTTCGCCTTCCGCTCGAAGTCCTTCTTCGCCGCCTCCAGGTCGTCGGAGAGGTTCCCCCTCTCGACGATGTCGTCGGCGTTGTCGAAGACGCCGTCGGGCCCGGCGGACCGCACCTCGAAGGAGCCGTCCCCGTCGTTCTTCGTGTAGCGGAGGGGGCGCTGCCAGGTGTCGGCGTCCTGGCCGCCGCTCTTCATGTCGATCTTGACCGTCCCGGAGCTCCCGTCCTCCCCCTTGTCCTTCTCGATGACCAGGGTCTCCTTCGCCGCCTCGGCGAGGGACTCCGGGAGCTTCCCGCGGGCCTTGGCGTAGTTGATGACGGAGACGCGGTGGTAGCACACGGTGATGGGGGTGGCCTTCTCCTGGGCGATCTCGACGGCCTTCTTCGCCTTGAAGAAGACCCAGGTCGCACCGCCGCAGCAGAGCAGGAACAGGACGCCGAAGATGGAACCGAGGACGATCCAGAGGGTCTTCCTCGAGGAGGTCCAGCCGCAGGCCGCGCAGCCCTTCGCCCCCTCGCCCAGCTGCGACCCGCACTGCGGACAGAACATGGCCGTTCCTCCTCGACGGTTCCTCCCCCCGAGAGTAACCGCTGATCAGTACCCAACCCGACCCGTTTCCGTCACGGCTGATCAGTACCCAACCCGACCCGTTTCCGTCACGGCGGTGATCAGTACCCAACCCGACCCGTTTCCGTCACGGCGGTGATCAGTACCCAACCCGACCCGTTTCCGTCACGGCGGCGCTCCCCCCCCGCCCACGGGAGCAGCCTCCTCCTGATCAGTACTGAACCCGACCCGTTTCCGTCACGGCGGCGCTCCCCCTCCTCCCGCGGGGGGGGCCTCCCCCGGCGGCGGCGCCGCCAGCCGCTCCACGGCCCTCGTCGCCAGGAGGGCCAGGGCCGGGACGGCCAGCAGGAGGGGGAGGGTTGGCCGGCGGTCCTGCGGGGGCCATGTTCCCGCGAAGACGAAGAACCCGGCCAGGGCGACGAGGACCCCGGCGAGGAAGGCGAGGACGCCGAAGAGGAGCCGCCTCCAGGCGGGGACGGCGCGGCGATGGAAGGTCCGGGGGGGGAATCCCGCCCGAGCGAGGAGGGCCTCGCCGCACCAGGCGCCGAGGAGGGCGGCGGGGAAGACGAGGAGGACGAGGCCGACGGTGATCGGGAACCTCTCGTCAACCGGCAGGTAGCTGTACGGCCCGAGGGGGCGGACGAACCATTGGAACAGGTGGAGAACGCCCCCCGTGGCCAGCCCTCCGGCGAGGCCCGCGGCGAGGACGGCGGAGAGGACGGCCACGGCCCGGGGGAGGGCCGGGCCGCGGGGGCCGGGGGACCCGGGCGCCCCACTCACGGGGTGACCCCTGCGGAGGCATTCGGCGGGTCGGCCTCGACTCGGTCCCGCGGCGCCCGCGAGGGCGCAGGGGAAGGGGTGCCGATCGTCCCGGCCATGGCGGACGGAGGGGGTTCCGGCGGGGCGGCGCGCCTCTGGACGGCGCGGGCGACGAGAATGCCGAGGGTGGGAGCGGAGAAGAAGAGGAGGAAGAGGAGGAGAAGGGGTGCGGGAGAAGCCTCCTTCACTCCCGCAAGGAGGAACCCGGCCCAGACCGTTCCCACGCCCGCCGCGCTCCCCGCCATCCAGGCGCGGAGGCCGTAGTCGAGGCGTCTAGCGAGGGGAACCGGACGGGTGGACCTCCGCCGCGGGGCCCCGCCGAGCCTCTCGTGGCATCGATCCCCCACCCACCGGGCGGCGCCGGCGGCCAGGCACTGCAGGGTGGCATGGGCGAGGAGAAGCCAGGGCCAGGTGCGCCACCACGCGGGATCCGATCTCTTCTCGAAGGCGGGGACGTCCGCTCCCAGCGCGATCACGAGGACGGAGAAGACCACGATAGCCAGGAAGGCCCCGACCGCCCCCGTCGCGAGCGCCAGGAGGACCGCCCCGAGGGCCGCCGCCCGCCGCCGCCACGGGACCCCCGGATCCGGGATCGGCGGGGGCGGCACCTCCTCCTCGCCCCCCGCGGTCATGCGGATCCCGCCGGGGCCGGGGTCCCCGCACCCTCCGCGGCCGCCGCCGGAGGATCCCCCGCCGCCGCCGCTCCCGGGGAACCCGCGGGGCCCGCCGCCGCCGACCTCCTCTGCACCGCCCTCGTCACGATGATCCCGAGGGTCGGCGCGGCGAGGAACAGCGCCGCGGTCGTGTACCCACCGACGATCCGCGCATCCGCCAGCGCCATCCCGAGGAGCCCGAAGGCCACCCCCGCCGCGTACCCCGCGAACCCCGCCTTGCAGACCGCGAGGAACCGCCGCCCCGGGGTCCGTGGCCACCCGCAGGGGCGGCGGGGCCGGCCTCCCCAGGCCTCGTGGACCCCGTCCCCCACCCACCGTCCGAACCAGGCGCCGAGGAGGGAGAAGAGACCCATGCTGGCCATGATCGCTACGACGGCCACCACGTCCGTGCCCGCGTCCTCGCCCCGCGCACGGTCCGCGACCCTCTCGCTCTGCACGAGGAAGTCCTTGAACGCCCACCCGAGGAGGAAGGTGCCCCCCGCCCCCGCCGCGAGGGCGATGGCCACGGACCCCAGGGCCGCGGCCCGCCGTCGCAGGCCCCCTCC
>JAKLKS010000368.1 GCA_023150535.1 Planctomycetota bacterium | reverse complement strand
GGGGAGGGCCGCGGGCGGCGCCGGGGAGGCCGGCGCCGGGGCGGGCATGGAGAGCCCGTCGGATTCCACCTGCTGCTGCATCAGGGGGTGGAGCGCCCCGGGGGAGAGGAGGAAGGGCGGCAGGTCGGGGAGGAGGTCCGGCTCCGTGGCCGGCGCGGCGGCGGCCTCCGGGGCCGAGGCGGCCGGGGCCGGCTCGACGGCCGGCAGGGGGGCGACGGGGGCGGCGGGGGGCGTCTCGACCGCCGGGGCGGCGAAGAGGGCGTCGATGGCGTCGGCCACGGCCGCGCGATCCTCGGCGTCGGAGACGAGGGCGCGCTCCGCCTCGGTCACCGGCTCCCCGGAGGAGAGGCGGCGCCGGATGTCGGCCAGGTGCTCGCCGCGGTCCACGAGGACGGCGTCGGAGGAGGGGGCGGCGTCGGGGGCGAAGGGGGCGTCGTCGGCGGGGGAGAGGTCGGGGGCGGGCTCGAAGGGGGCCCCGGACTTCCAGGACTCGACCGGCTCGGCCGCGCCGGGCTCCAGGACGGCGGTGCCGGCCGCCTCCTCCGGGGACTCCGGCGGGAGCAGCGGGAAGGAGAGGGTCCCCCGCAGCGACTTCAGGTGGGAGTAGAAGCCGAACTCCGTGGCCAGGGCGAAGGAGACGAGGAAGAGGGTCCCCACCACCGCCCAGCCGAGGACGGGGCCGAAGCCGCGGTAGACCACGTCCCCCATCCAGGTCCCCACGGAGCCCGCCCAGAACTCCGTCGGGTCGGAGGCGAGGGAGGTCATGGCGCAGAAGGAGGGGATGCAGGCCGCCAGCCCCACCACCCGGGGGAGGACGGCGCCCACGCTCTCGCGGAAGTAGGCGATGACGCTCCAGGCGAAGAGCATCCCGAAGCCGAGGAACGCCCCGGCGCCGAAGGGCTGGACGAAGGCGGTGGCGATGCGGAACCGCACCGCGTCCCCCCTCTCGAGGACCTTCTCGGGGGCGAGGTAGTCCTCCCGCCCGTAGAAGGCCATGCAGAGCAGGAAGAAGAGGCTCGCGGCGACGGCGGCGGCGGCGAAGGCCGCCCCGCGTCCCAGGCGCAGTTTCATGGGGTTCCTACCTCCCTTGCCCGGGCTCGCGCGCCGGGCGTCATTCCTCGACTTCGTCTTCCTCCGCGGCGGCCGCCCGGGCCGCCGCGACGCGCGCCTCGTACTCCTCCAGCGTCACGACCACCTCGCTCGCCTTGCTGCCCTTGTAGGCCCCGACGATCCCCTCCTTGCGCATGAGGTCGAGGAGGCGGGAGGCCCGCGTGTAGCCGATCTCGAGGGCGCGCTGGAGGAGCGAGGCGCTCCCGCGCTGCTCCTCCAGCACGACCCGCACGGCCTGGTCGTAGAGCTCGTCCTTCTCGTCCTCGGAGAGGAGCGCCCCGGTGCAGACCTGGGTGAGCTCCCGGTTGAACTGGGGCTCGTGGCGCCCGGCGAGGAACTCCACCACCCGCTTCACCTCGGCGTCCGACACGAAGGTCGCCTGGGCGCGGATGAGGCTCGCCGTGCGGGGGGGCAGGTAGAGCATGTCCCCCTGGCCGAGGAGGCGGTCGCCGCCGTTCTGGTCCATGACCACGCGGCTGTCCACCTTGCTCGTGACCTTGAAGCAGATGCGGGTCGGCATGTTGGCCTTGATGAGGCCGGTGATGACGTCCGTGGAGGGCCGCTGGGTGGCGAGCACCACGTGGATGCCCACGGCGCGGGACTTCTGCGCGAGGCGGGTGATGAGGACCTCGATGTCCTTCCCCGCCGTCATCATGAGGTCGGCCAGCTCGTCCACGACGATGACCACGTAGGGGAGCCGGGGGGGGACCTCGCGGTCGGTGTCCTCCAGCTCCTCGAGGCGGGCCTTGATGGCCTTCGGCCCCAGCTCGTTGTAGGAGGCGATGGAGCGCACCTGCATGAGGGCCAGCAGGTCGTAGCGCTCCTCCATCTGGTTCACCGCCCACTCCAGCACGTTGACGGCCCGCTTCATGTCCGTCACCACGGGGGAGAGGAGGTGGGGGATCCTCGAGAAGAAGGAGAGCTCCACCTGCTTGGGGTCCACCAGGATGAGCCGCACGTCGTCGGGGGTGCGGCACATCAGGAAGGACATGATGATGGAGTTGATGCAGACCGACTTGCCGCTCCCCGTGGCGCCGGCGATGAGCAGGTGGGGCATGGCGGCGAGGTCCTCGATGCGGTGGGCGCCGCCCGCGTCCACGCCGAGGAGGAGGGGGAGGTGGGCCTTGGAGCGCTGGAAGGTCTCGGTCTCCAGCAGGCCGCGGAGGCGGACGTCCTCCCGCACGAGGTTCGGGACCTCGACGCCGACCGTGGACTTCCCGGGGATGGGGGCCACGACCCGGACCGTCTGGGCCTTGAGCGCCATGGAGAGGTCGTCGGCCAGCGCGTGGATGCGGGTCACCTTGGTGCCCGCGGCGAGCGCGATCTCGAACATCGTGACGACCGGGCCCCGGGTGTAGCCCACGACCCGGGCCTCGATCTTGAAGTCCTGCAGGGTCTGCTCCAGCACCCGCGCGTTGTGCTGGATGGTCTCCTCCTCGGCCCGGACCTCCTTCACCCGCTGCTTGTCGAGGAGGTCGGAGACGACGTCGTGGCTGTGGCCGGTGTCCACGATCTCCGGGCTGGCCGGCGGTGTGGACTTCAGGGTGTTCTCAAGGTCGCCGATCGCCGACGAGGCCGACTGCAGCGAGGACGAGAGCCCGCTCTCGACAC
>JAKLKS010000367.1 GCA_023150535.1 Planctomycetota bacterium | reverse complement strand
GGAGCCGGCCCCGGCGCCCGCCCCCGCCCCCGCGCCCGCGGCGCCCGCGAATCCCTCCCCCCCCGGCCTCCCCTGGCGGGCCGCCTCCCACGGGAAGGGGCGCCTCGAGGTGCTCCCCTCGGGCCTCGCCGTGCTCCACCTGGAGGGCACCCCGGAGGAGATGGGGACCCAGCACGGGACGCTCCTCCGGGAGGCGGTCGGGGCCCTGGTGAAGGACTACCTCCCGGGGATCCTCCGGGGGAGCCGCGAGGACGCCCTGGCGAAGGCGCGGGTCCTGGAGAAGCGGATCCCGGAGCGGTTCCTGCGGGAGATGAGGGCGCTGGCCGCCGCCGCGGGGGTCCCCTACGACGACATCCTGCTGGGGTCCGTGGTCGTCGAGCTCTTCGGGCTGAACTTCTGCTCCGCGGCCGCCGCCTCGGGCCCGGCCACCGCCGACGGCCGCACCCTCGTGGGGCGCAACCTGGAGTGGCCCGACCGGGGGATCCTCGGCCAGTACGGCCTCGTCCTCGCCTTCCGGCCCGAGGGGCGGCGCCCCTTCCTCTCGCTGGGGTTCCCCGCCTTCGCCGGCGTCGTGACGGGCATGAACGGGGACGGCCTCGTCACCTCCCAGCTCGTCGTCATGAACGCGCCCCCCCTCGACCGCGAGGCCGCGCTCCGCGGGATCCCCTGGCCCGTGCTCCAGCGGATGCTCCTCGAGGAGTGCGGCTCCGCCGCGGAGGCGGCGAAGGTCGTGAAGGACTCCCCGCGCACCGTGGCCCAGAACCTCCTCCTCGCCGACCCGCGCGAGGGGCTCGTGCTCGAGTGCGGCCCCGCGCGCTGCGTCGAGCGGCGGCAGCGGGACGGCCTCGTGGCCGTCACCAACTACTACGACGAGGTCGACTCCCCCCAGGAGTTCGACCTCCGCTACGCGGGCATCTGCACGGAACTCGCCCCCGCGGGGGGGGCGAAGGTGGACGCGGACTCCATGGAGAAGGCCATGCGGGCCGCCTCCTCCCACCCCATGGCGGCGGCCATGAACCTGCAGTGCTGCGTGCTCGAGCCCGCGAGGCTGCGGGCGCGCGCGGCCCTGGGGAGGCCTCCCGCCTCCCGGCGCCCGATGACCGACCTCGACGGGGCGGCGCTCCTCGGCGTGAAGGCCCCGGCGGACCGGGAGGCCGCTCCCCCGCCCGCGGGGGGGGAGACCCGGTGAGCCGGCGCCGTTCCGCCCCGGCCCTGCGGGTCGTCCTCGCCACGGCCCCGCCCCGGGCCGCCCGCGCCCTCGCCCGGGCCCTCGTGGAGCGGCGCGTCGCCGCCTGCGTGAACCTCCTGCCCGGGGTGCGGAGCGTCTACCGGTGGGAGGGGCGCGTCGAGGAGGCGCGGGAGACGATGCTCGTGGCGAAGACCGCGGCCCGCCGCGTGCCCGCCCTCCTCGCGGCCCTGCGCGGACTGCACCCCTACGAGGTGCCCGAGGGCCTGGCGCTCCCCGTCGCCGCCTCCCTCGGCCCCTACGCCGCGTGGGTGGAGGCCTCGACCCGCCCCCTCACTCGCCGCGGCTGAGCGCCTTCTTCCGCTCCCGCTGCCCCCGGTGGAACCGCGCCCGCTCCGGGTCCCGGATCCTCTCCGCGGCGCGGAAGGCCGCGTCGTGGGCCGCGATCTCGTCGTGGAGCGGCATCCCGACCCGGAGCGCCGTCTCGATCTCCTCCAGGGCCGCCACCCACCGGCCGCCGGCGAGGTGCCACAGCCCGAGGTTGAGGTGGGCGTGGGGGAGATCGGGCTGGCGGCGCACCGCCTCGCGCAGCAGCGCCACCGCCTCCTCCGTCCGCCCCTCCTCGTTGAGGAGCCAGGCGAGCGCCACGTGGGGCCCCCCCGACTTCCGATCGGCCTTCTCGACCCCGGTGCGGAGGAAGCGCTCCACCTCGTCGCGCCGCCCGGGGCCGCCGATCTGGTGGAGGCGGTTCCCCGCGTGGACCCACCAGAGGGAGTTCCCGGGCTCCGCCTCGACCATGCGCCGGAAGGAGGCGAGGGCCTCCTCGCCCCTCCCCTCCTGCGCGAGGGCCTCCCCGCGGTTCATCCAGGCGCGGGCGGCGCCGGGGGAGACGGCGACGCAGTGGTCCCAGAGGGTCGTCGCGTCCCGCCAGACGAGCGCCTGCCGCGCGGAGAGGACCGCCAGGGCGCAGGCGGCCGCGGCGAGCCCCCACCGCGCCGCACGGGCCGCGGCCGGCCCCGCCTCGAGGAGGCGCGCGTACCCGAGGCCGGCGAGGGCGGCGAGACCGAGGGAGGGCAGGAGGAGGTAGCGATCCGCGGAGACGTTGGTGATGGGCACGAACACGTTGGACACCGGCGCGAGCACGGCGAACCACCAGAGCGCGGCCGCGCCCGGCCGCGGGCGGCGGAGGAGGAGCCAGGCGGTCCCCGCCAGCCCCGCCGCGAGGACCGCGAGCCCGAGGAGGTTCGCCGCGGCCGCGGGGTCGTCGCCGCGCACGTCGTAGTCCGCCGCCAGCCCGAAGGGGAGGACCGACTGGCGGAGGTAGCGCAGGTGGACGCCGGCCATGACGAAGAGGTTCGTCAGCCAGTTCCCCCCGCGCCAGGGCGCGTGGACGGAGGCCGCGGCCTGGTGCCAGGCGTTGAGGGCGGCGCCGGCGGCGGCGACGGCCATCATCGGGGCCGCGCGGCGGAGGGCCGCCGCGGCCCGCGCGCGGAGGGGGACCCCCGCCTCCCCCCCGGCGACCTCCCAGGCGGCCAGCACGAAGGGGACGGC
>JAKLKS010000366.1 GCA_023150535.1 Planctomycetota bacterium | reverse complement strand
CCGAGTAACCGAGGAGCGTCCCCATTCTCTGCGGGCCCCTATTCTTCTTCGGTGATCCGGTGCTTCTCGACGAGGACCACCCAGGCCTCGAGGATCTCCTTCTGGAGGGCCTCCTGCTCGGTGAGGTCCCGGGCGGTCTGGAAGCGGCGGAACTTCGCGTCGAGCTTCTGGACCTCGGAGCGGAAGGAGCCGTAGAGGGAGTCGATCATCGCCTCCATGCGGATGCGGTACTCCGAGAGCACGTCGTCGAGGAACGCGTGCAGCCGCGCCTCGTCGCTGCCGGCGGGGTAGGCCGCGCGCAGGTCGGCGATCCTCCCCTCGAGCGCCGCCTGGAACCCGGCGTCGAAGGTCTGCTCCAGGTTCGCGATCTCCTCCCGGATGCGCCTCTCCAGCACCACCTCCATCTGCTCCCGGACCGCCGCCGGCGCCGCCAGCAGGATCTCCCGCCCCCGGTCGGTCACCGCCGGCGCGGACTCCACCAGGAAGTCCCCGAGGTCCCGCTCGAGGTCCGGGAGGCGCGCCTCCGCCTGCTGCCCGGCGATGAGGGTGAGTTCCCTCGCGTCGAGCTTCCGGAGGCTCGACCGGATCCAGGTCATGTAGCCCACGACGAAGAGGTTGAGGAGGAGGAGGACGACGATGGACGCCCTCGTCCGCCTCGCCGCGGCCTCGTGGTCGGCGACGACGGTCGCGAGCAGCCGCGCCGCCGCGCCCGCGTTCTCAGCGGCCATCGGTCACCTCCTCCGCGGGGGCGTCGAGGTTGAGCACGTGGCGGTCCAGGAGCTGGAGCCACAGGTGGACGAAGTGCCGGGACAGCCGCTCCCGGTCCCAGGACTCGAACCGGTTCGGGCGGAACCCCTCCATCGTCTTCCGCAGCTCCACGACGTGCAGGCCGTAGCGGAGGTCGAAGTCCGCCAGCAGGGCGCGGTGGTCGTCGATGATCACCTTCGACCACTTCTCCGTGAACTCCTGCCGCCCCTTCTCGAAGGCGAGGGACGGGAAGTGGAAGCGCAGCCGCTCCCACTGCCTCGCCTCCAGCCGCTCCAGGGCGCCCCGCACCTCGGGCTCGAGGCGCTCCTTCAGGTGGCCGCCGAGGTTCTCGATCTCCCGCCGCATCGATTCCTGCAGGGCCGGCAGGGAGGCCTCCATCTTCTCCTGGGCCAGGCGCGCGTAGACGGGCCCCGCCCGCGCGACCACGGCGTTCATGGCGCGCTGGGCCTCGGGGAGGAGGCGCTCCGCCTCCGCCGCCACGTGGGGCTCGAACCGCTCCCAGGCGTAGAGGTCGCGGGCCAGGAGCACGATGGAGGCGAGGAAGCCGAGGACGAGGCAGGCGAGCAGGATGGACCCCATGCGGGCGGTGCGCCGCAGCCCCGCGAGCCTCCGCTTCCCCTCCTCGTAGGCCCTCTCCACGTCCTCCACGCCCGGCGTCGGCGGGGAATCGTCCACGGAGTCCCTCCCTTCCCTCCCCGCCTGCCCGGCGGGGGATGCGCTTTCCCGGTCCGAGTTCTAGCACAGTCGCGGGCGGAACGGCCGCGCCGACCGGCGAAGGGGCGGGGAATCCGCGCGGGGCCCCCTACCGGACCGACCGCAGGAACTCCGCGAAGGCGGCGTCCATGGCCGCGTCTCCCCCGAACCCCAGCGCGATCCCCGCGGGCCCGTTCGCCCGCCCGGAGTAGTGGTTCGAGAGGTAGCGCAGGAAGTCCTCCCTTCCCCTCTCCCCCCTCCGGTGGAGCAGGAAGAAGACCAGGGCGCCGGAGTTCTCGTAGAAGAACTGCCGCGGCCCGACGGACCGCGTGACGGCGGTGTTCCGCAGGCGCACCGCCGCGCGGGGCTCGTCCCGCAGCGCCGCGAACTCCCGCCCGGAGATCGCCGTGAGGGCGCCCGCCCGGAACCCGAGGCCCGCCGCCGCGGCCTGCGCCGAGGCGTCCACGCAGGGGGCGGTCGGGTCGTCGAGGCGCGGGATCCCCGGCCCCGGCCGGTCCATCTGGTCCTCGACGAACCGGGCGATCCCCTCCACGCACCAGTACCCCGCCGCCCGCTCCCCCGACCCGAGCCCCCGCCCCTTCCCCTTCCACCGCCGGTCGAGGAAGTGGTGGACGAGCTCGTGGGAGAGGGTCTGCGCGAGCCCCCGCCCCAGCGCGTCGGCGTCGCCGCCCTCCGGGACGAAGAACCGGGAACTCCCCTCCGCGGGCGAGTAGCACCCGCTGCTCCAGGGCATGGGGAAGGCGGAGACGAGCCGCTCCGCCAGGTACTCCTCCCGGGTGCGGTGGAGGCGCACGTCGAGGAGGTCGTGGTGGTCCCGCACCGGGATGACCTGGTCGGCGCCGAGGAGCCCCTCCAGGGCGCGCAGGGTCCGCTCGCCGCGGACGAGGAGCGGGCCGACGAGGCCGGGATCGGCCACCCTCGAGGAGAGGAGGAGGAAGGGGGTCGCGAGGTGGATCGTCTCCCGGTCCCAGGGCGGGCGCAGGGTGCCCCGGAGCGCGGGGTGGTCGGGTCCGACGAAGGCGGCGTCGGCGTCGGCGAGGACCGGGGCCCACCGCCTCCAGAGGTCGGCCGCCTCCGGGCTCCCCCGCCCCGGGAACTCCGGGGGGACGAGGGCGGCGTGGCGCTCCGCGGGGATCGGGGATCCCGGGATCGCGCGCGCGGCGTCCTCGAGGAGGACCGCCGCCGCCGCCGGCATCCCGCGGGCCGCGCACCAGGCGGAGGCGGCCTCGAGGGCGGCGCGAGCCGCGGCGCGGGCCTCCGCGAGCCGGAGCCTCGCCTCCCGCGCCGCTCGCTCCG
>JAKLKS010000365.1 GCA_023150535.1 Planctomycetota bacterium | reverse complement strand
AAGGAGGCGCGGAACCGCAGGGGCGAGCGGCCGTGCGAGGGCGGAGAGGCATCACCCACACGGAACAGCGAAGAGCCTCGGTGCCCGACCCGACCCGGGACCGTCGGGGGGCCTCGGTGCGGACCCCGGTCCGGGATCGTCACGCCCGCCGGGCCCGCGAGCGGCCGAAAGAACGGTCCGGGTCCGTCCTTTCCGGTATCGTCCCCCGGATGTTCACCGGCATCGTCGAACGCTCCGGCACCGTCCGCGCCGTGGAGCCCCGCGGCGAGAGGACCCTCCTCCGGGTCGACCTCGGCCCGCTGGCCGACGGCTGCCGCGCCGGGGACTCCGTCGCCCTCAACGGCTGCTGCCTCACCCTCGTCGCCGACCCGGAGGGGGGGGCGGGGTCCTTCGAGGCGGTCCGGGAGACGCTGAATCTCACCAATCTCGGGGACCTCCGCCCCGGGAGCCGGGTCCACCTCGAGCGGGCCCTCCGGGCGGGGGACCGGCTCGGCGGACACTTCGTGCAGGGGCACATCGACGGGGTGGGGGTGGTCCGCTCGGCGGGGGGGGTGGAGGGGGACTGGGTCCTGTCGGTGGCCGCGCCGCCCGCGATCCTGCGCAACCTCCTCCACAAGGGGTCCGTGGCCGTGGACGGCGTCTCCCTCACCGTCGCCTCGCTGGACGACGCGGGGTTCACCGTGGCCATCATCCCCCACACCCTGGAGGTCACCACCTTCGGCGCCCTCCGCCCGGGCTCCCGCGTCAACCTCGAGGCCGACCTCATCGGCAAGTGGGTGCGGCGGATCCTCGAGGAGCGGGGCGGCGCGGCGGCGGCCCCCCCGTCCCTCACGCGGGAGCGCCTGGAGGCCGAGGGCTTCGGCTCCTAGAAGGTGCGGAAGAGGAACCCCGCGAAGGTGAGCACCGGGGCGTTCTCCCGGGCCTCCTCGAAGGAGCGCTGGACCGACCGCACCGCGTCCCGCACGTCGTAGTAGAGCGTGTCGTCGCTCATGAGCTTGCCGAGGCTCCCCTTCCCCGCCCGGATGTCCCCGAACATCCCCCGGAGGTCGGCCACCGTCCCCTGGAGGTCCGCGGCGAGCTGCTCGTCGTAGGCGAGCCGGTGGAGGAGCCCGTCGCCCTGGTTCACCTCCCGCGTGAAGGCGGAGATGTCCGAGGCGGCGCTCCTGAGGTCCCGGTAGAGCGCGTCGTCCGCGAAGAGCTGCCCCAGCGTCCCCTTCCCCGCCCGGAGGTCGGCCGTGATCCCCCGGAGGTCCGCCACCGCCCCCCCGAGGTCGTCGGCCAGCTTCCCGTCGTAGGCGAGCCGGTGGAGGAGCCCGTTCCCGTCGTTGACCTCCCGCGTGAAGGCCCGGATGTCGGCGACGGCGGCCTTGAGATCCTCGTGGAGCCCGTCCTCCTTCAGGAGCTTGCCCAGCGTCCCGCGCCCCTCCGCCAGGTCCTCCGTGGCCCGGCGCAGGTTCGCCAGCGCCTGCTCGAAGTCGGAGGCGATTTTCGGGTCCCGGATGAGCCTCCCGAGGAGCCCCTCCCCCGTGCGGGCCTCCCGGGCCAGCTCCCGGACCTCCTCCAGCGTGCCCGTCACCTTCTCCCCGACGCCGCCGACCTCGTCCCCGATGGCCTCGAAGGCGTCCCTCTTCGCCTTCCAGGTGCGGGAGAGGAGGTCCTTCATGTCCGTCGCCCCCTTCTCCGCGCCCTTCCCCGTCTCGACGGAGACGATGGAGCCCCCCAGGGCGCTCTTCGACTTGACCGAGACCGTCGCCCCGGAATCGAGGCTCAGGTCGGAGAGTGCGTGGCGCATCCGGGCCGTCGCCGCCAGCGTCCCGTCGGGGAGGATCTCGACGGCCTTGACCGTCCCCGCGGGGAGGCCGTTCAGCCAGACGTCGTCCCCCTCCTTCAGCCCCGCGACGTCGTTGAAGCGGAAGGTGACCTCCTCGCTCGCCCGGAACACGTCCGCCCCGAGCACGAGCGTGAGGACGGCCAGCGCCCCCATGAGCGAGAAGAACACGACGCCGACGATGTACTCCCGTGTGTGGTCACGCACCTTGGGCCTCCTGGTCGTAGTTCGGATCGGCCTGCAGGAAGTGGCGGATCTCCTCGATCCGCGACTCGCGGAACTCCTCCGGGGGGAGGCAGGCGAGGATCCTCCCCCGGTGCAGCATGGCGACGCGGTCGGCGATGCGGAAGGCGGAGTCCAGGTCGTGGGAGATCACCACCGAGGCCACGCGCGTGCGGTCCCGCGTCCCCACGATGAGCTTGTCGATGGCGGCGGTGCCGATGGGATCGAGGCCCGTGGTCGGCTCGTCGTAGAGGACCGCCCAGGGCTCGGCCACCAGCGCCCGGGCGAGGGAGACCCGCTTGCGCATCCCCCCCGACATCTGGTCGGGATAGAGGTCGAGCGCGTCGGGGAGGTCCACCGCCCTGAAGGCGTCGACGACCCGCCCCTCCACCTCGCCGGGGGGGCAGATCTCGTTCTCCACGAGGGGGAGGGCGACGTTCTCCCGCGCCGTCATCCAGTTGAGCAGCGCCCCGCTCTGGAAGACGTAGCCGAAGCGGGAGCGGAGCCGGCGGAGCTTCCGCTCGTCCAGCGCGGTCACGTCCTGCTGGAAGGCGGTCACGGTGCCGGCGTCGGGCCGGAGGAGGCCGCAGGCGACCTTCAGGGTGACGCTCTTCCCCGCGCCGGAGCGGCCGAGGATGACGAGGATCTCCGAGCGGCGGACCTCGAGGTCGAGGCCGTCGAGGACGGTCTTCGCGCCGAAGGACTTGCGGACCCCCCGGAGGGACAGCACGGCGCGGGGAGGGGACCCGGGGGCCCCGTCGGCGCCCGCGGCGAGGGGGTCCA
>JAKLKS010000364.1 GCA_023150535.1 Planctomycetota bacterium | reverse complement strand
GGTCATGGGCAAGATCGCCTGCCCGGAGCCCCTCCAGGGGGACGTCGCCCCGCCGCCGGTCCTCCAGGGGGAGGTGGCCTTCCCGGAGCCGAGGTAGCGGACCGGCCCCTACCGCTCCACGGGGATCCAGACCTCGAGCACCGAGTCCGGCTCGTTCCCGCGGAACCGGTCGTCGTAGAACTCGAAGTCCGGCGCTCCCGTCGGCCGCAGGCCCGCCGCCGGGATCCCCTCCTTCCAGACGAAGGCCAGCGTCTGCCCGAAGGTCGCGATGGGCCCGCGGTGGAGGAAGACGGCGTAGCGGCCCGCGGGGATCCGCACCTCCGCCATGCCGGCGGGGACGGGGTCGGAGCCCCGGACCTCGCCGGCGGTGTAGTGGAAGCCGGGCCGCCCGGCCGCGCAGTCCCCCTCGCAGACGCCGAAGTGGACCCCGGGGACGGCCCCCCCGATCTCCCCCGAGCGCCGGAGGAACCGGTCCCAGAGGAGCGGGATCCCCTCGACCCTGCCGGGCTCGAAGCGCTCCCGCAGGCCGACGACCCGGAAGGCCGCGCGATCCTCGAGGCGTGGCTTCATGGTGACCTCCGCAGGGGCGCGACCCGCGGCGCCGGACGCGGTTTCGCGGTGCGACGGTGCCGGCCATCCTCCGCGAATCCGCGCCGGAGGCCGCGCTACTTCGCGCGCAGGAGGACCCGCGGCAGCGCCTCCCCGCCGTCCCGCGTCCACACCACGACGCCCCCCTGCACCGGGTCGCGATCCAGCCGGCAGACCCGCCGCCCCGGGTAGGCCGCCCGGAGGCGGGCCTCCGTGGAGGCGTCCAGTTCCCGCGCGAAGAGGACCCGCCCCGAGGCCCGGATACCCGCCACCGCCGCCGCCGGCACCGCCGCCGCGCGCCCCAGCGCCTCCTCCGTCGCCCCCGGACCGAGGGCGGCCGCCGCCCGGTCGAGGCGCGCCACCGCCGCGAGGTCGAGCGGGTTGGCGAGGAAGGCGGAGGAGAACCCCCCGTTCTCCGCGGTGTCCACCTCGGGGAGGAGCACCAGCGTGGGCGCCTCCCGGAGCCCCTCCCGCACCGCCGCCGCCGGCACCGGGGCGATGTGCCCGTAGTCCCTCCCGTAGAGCCGCAGCAGGGAGCCGAGGTAGAAGACCGCGCCGAAGAGCGTGAAGAGGAGGAGCGCCGCCAGCGCCGACCGGTGTCCCGTGGCCGGGACCCCGATGCCCCGGAGGAAGGCGTCGAGCCCCCCCATCCCCCGCGCCGTCAGCCAGGCGAGGAAGGGGACCGCCTCGTACCAGTACCGGGGCCCGAAGCGGAAGTCGATCCAGTAGTAGGAGAGGTGGCCGAGCACGAGGGAGAGCGCCACCGCCGCGGAGACCCGGTCGAGCCAGGTCCGCTCCCGCAGGAGGAAGAGCGGCAGGAACAGCAGGCTCGAGGGCCAGCCGAAGAGGTGCTGGTTGAGGACGAGCAGCATCCGGCCCCCGTTGGCCAGGCCCTCGGCCGGCGTGTGGCCCATGTACCCGAACCAGGGGACCTCCCGCGGGTCGAAGGCGCGGAAGGGGGAGAGGAGCGGGTCCCCGGTGAGGGCGTCGTTGTAGAGGAGGAGGAGCGCGACCCCCGGCGCCGCCCCGAGGAGGATCGCCGCCGCCCGCCGCGGCGCGGGGGCGAGGCCGTCCCGGAGCACGCACCAGGCGGCCAGCGTCCCTCCCGCGAGGAAGGTCGTGTAGGGCCGCGAGGCGAGACCGAGGGAGAGGAGCGCCCCCGCGAGGAGGAGGGGGATCGTCCCCGGCCCCGCCGCCGGCTCCCCGGCTCCCCGTGGCGCCAGCAGCAGGCAGACCCCCGCCACCAGCGCCGCCGCGAGCACGTGGGTGAGGAGGGAGCCGCTCATGAACAGGAGGAAGGGGGAGAGGCACAGCAGCACCGTCGCCGCCCGCGCCGTCCCCTCCGCCCCGGCGCGGCGGAAGACCCCGTAGGCGAGGACGACGAGCAGCCCACCGAGCAGCGGGTTGAGCGCCGTGGGCCTCCCGAGGGTCCGCCAGGAGGCGGCGTAGAGGAGGGCGGGGACGGGCTCGTACTTGGAGAAGGTCCGCCCGTCGCGGCGGACGAGGCCGTAGACGGTGAAGGGGTCGGGCTCCGGGCCGGTCTCGAAGGAGAGCCGCCCCTCCCCGAAGCAGCGGGCCTGGTGGAGGCGGGCGATGTCGTCGATGTCCGAGGGCTCCCCGGAGAGGAGGACCTGCGCGACCAGCATCCCGGCGAGGGCCACCCAGAGCCCCGCGGCGGCGGCGAAGAGGGCGGGGCGGGGGCGGAGGAGGAGGGCGCGCAGGCGCGGGACCGCGTCCTCCGGGAGGAGCCGCCCGAGGAGCACCGCCGCCGCGAGGAGGAGGCAGGCCCAGGCGAGGAGGTCCACGGCCGGGTAGATCCAGGCCTCCTTCACGACGCCGGCGGGCTCGAGGCGGGCCTCGGAGAAGCCCGCCGAGAGGAGGTGGGCCGCCGCCGCCAGCACCCCCGCCGCGCACGCCGCCAGGACCCCTCTCCGCATCCGACCGGTACCTATCCCCCGCGGGAGCGGGGGTCAAGAGGCATCCGGGCTTAGGATTCCCGAAAGGAGGGGGGCGCATACTCCCCTCCGTCCGCGGCGCACTTCCGCGGAGAGGAGGCACCATGACGGGACGCCGGACGGGCTTCGCCCTGGGGATGGCCGCGGGAGCGGTCCTCGCCCTGGGGTCGGCGTGGACGCTGGCCGGGCGCCCGGTGCTGCTGCCGGGTGAGGGCCCCACTCTCGTCGCCCGCGGCGGCGGCGGTGGAGGCGGCGGCGGCGGCGGAGGCGGCGGTCCCCCTCCGAAGAAGGACCCGCCGAAGGAC
>JAKLKS010000363.1 GCA_023150535.1 Planctomycetota bacterium | reverse complement strand
GAACGTCCGCGCGGAATCCCGGAGGTCCGCGGCGCGGCCCGACGTCCGGAAGGACGACAAGGTCGGCCGCAACGACCCCTGCCCCTGCGGGAGCGGCCGGAAGTACAAGAAGTGCCACGGCCGAGGCTGACCTGACGGGAGACCGGCGACCCCCGCAGGTCCCGGAGGGCGCCTCCCCGGCGCGGCCGGGGAGGGCGGGGCGCTCCTCGGTCCCCCCGCTCCTCCTCCAGCGGCTCTACGACCTCCTCTACCTCCTCGTCCTCGCCCTGGGCTCCCCGGTGGTCCTGTTCAAGATGCTGACCAGCCGGCGATGGCGGGCCGGGCTCCGCGAGCGGCTCGGGGGGGTCGCCCCGCGGGAGGGGACGCGCCCCTGCCTCTGGATCCACGGGGTCTCGGTGGGGGAGGTGCTGGCGGCGCGGACGCTGGTGGCCCGCATCCGGGAGGAGATGCCGGGCTGGGAGATCGTCCTGTCGACCACCACCCGGACGGGCAACGAGGTGGCCCGGCGGACCTTCCCGGGCACCCGGGTCTTCTACTACCCGCTCGACTTCTCCTTCTCGACGGAGAGGGTCCTCGGGCGGATCCGGCCCGACGGGGTGGTCCTCCTCGAACTGGAGATCTGGCCCAACTTCCTGCTCTCCACGAGCCGGCGGGGGATCCCGGTCTTCCTGGTGAACGGGCGCATCACGGAGCGCTCGCTCCGGGGGTACCGGGTCCTCCAGAAGTTCATCCCCGAGCCCATGGACCGCATCCACCTCTACTGCGTCCAGACCCCCTCCTACCGGGACCGGTTCCTCGCCGTGGGGGTCCCGCCGGAGCGGGTTTTCGTGACCGGCACCATGAAGTTCGATACCGTGGAGACGGAAGGCGTGGAGGGCCTCCGCGGGAGGTTCGCGGCGGCCCTCGGGTTCCTCCCCGGCGACTGGGTCCTCGTGGCGGGGAGCACCCACGACGGCGAGGAGGAGGCGGTGCTGGCCGCCTACCTGGCCGTCCTCGGGAGGGACCCGCGGGCCCGCCTCGTGCTCGCCCCCCGGCACCCCGAGAGGGTGGCGGCGGTGGAGGCGGCCGTGAGGCAGGCGGGCCTGGTGCCGGTGCGGCGGACCCTCCTCCCGGATGCGGCGGGGGACGGAGGGACGGTCGTGATCCTCGACACGATGGGGGAGCTCGGCCCCCTGTACGCGGTGGCCGACTGCGTCTTCGTCGGGGGGAGCCTCGTTCCCCACGGGGGCCAGAACATGATGGAGCCGGCGGGCAAGGCCCGGCCGGTGCTGACGGGGCCGCACACGTGGAACTTCGAGGAGGTCGTCGAGGTGCTGGCCGCCTCGGGGGGCCTCGAGGTGGTCGCCGACGCCGGGGCGCTCCGGGACGCGGTGCTCCGGCTGCACGGCGACCGCGACGGCTCCGCGCGGCGCGGGAGGGCGGCGCGGGAGGCCGTGCTCGCCGGGAAGGGCGCCACGGGGCGCACGCTCGCCCTGCTGCGCGAGCGGCTGGACGGGCGGGAGAGGCTGGACGGGCGCGAGAGGCCGGACGGTCTCGGCAGGGCTTCGTAGGGGGGGCATCCCCCGGGAGGGCCGCATGGCGGGTCGTTCGCTGTTCACCTCGGAGTGCGTGACGCCGGGCCACCCGGACAAGGTCTGCGACCAGGTCTCGGACGCGGTCCTCGACGCGGTGCTCGCGGCGGATCCCCACGGCCGCGTCGCCTGCGAGACCCTGGCCTCCACGGACCTCCTCGTCCTCGCGGGGGAGATCACCACCACGGCGAAGCCGGACTACGAGAGGGTGGCCCGGGACGCCGTGAGGGCCATCGGCTACGACGACCCCGCCCTCCTCTTCAGCGCCGACCTCGCCGAGGTCCGGGTCTACCTCCACTCCCAGTCCCCCGACATCGCCATGGGCGTGGACGCCGACGCCGCCGGGGGCAAGGACATCGGCGCCGGCGACCAGGGGATGATGTTCGGCTACGCCTGCGACGAGACCGAAGCGGCCATGCCCGCGCCCGCCTGGTGGGCGCGCCGGCTCGTGAACCGGCTCGTGGAGGCCCGCGTCTCCGGCTCGCTCCCCTGGCTCCGGCCCGACGGCAAGACCCAGGTGACCGTCGAGTACCGGGGCGGACGGCCGGCCCGGGTGGACGCCGTGGTCGTCTCCACCCAGCACGACGAGGAGGTCTCCCTGGAGGAGCTGCGCCGCGCCGTGCGCCGGGAGATCGTCGGCCCGGTCTTCCCCCGGGGGATGATCGACTCCTCCACGAAGTGGCACATCAACCCGACGGGCCGGTTCGTCATCGGCGGGCCCCACGGGGATTCCGGCCTCACCGGCCGGAAGATCATCGTGGACACCTACGGCGGCATGGGCCGCCACGGCGGAGGGGCCTTCTCCGGGAAGGACCCGACGAAGGTGGATCGCTCCGCCGCCTACGCCGCCCGCTGGGTGGCCAAGACGGTCGTGACGGCGGGCCTCGCCCGCCGCTGCGAGATCCAGCTCGCCTACGCCATCGGCGTGAGCCGGCCGGTCTCGGTCCGGGTGGAGACCTTCGGCACCTCCCGCCTCCCCGAGGGGCGCATCGAGAGGGCCGTCATGGAGGTCTTCGACCTCTCCCCCCGGGGGATGATCGAGGCCCTCGACCTCCGCCGTCCCATCTACTCCGGCCTCGCCCGGGACGGCCACTTCGGCCTCTCCGGGGGCGGCCGCACCTGGGAGGAGCCCTCCCGGGTCGACGCCCTGCGCCGGGCCTGCGACGGGCGGCCCGCGGCGCGGGCGAGGCCCGCCGCGAAGCCCCGGGGGCGCGCGGGGGCCTCGGCGGCGCGGAGGACCGGCCGCCCCCGGAAGGCGGCGGGGGCGCGGGAGGCCCGCGCCCGCGAGGACGCCCCGCACCCCCCGCACCCCCC
>JAKLKS010000362.1 GCA_023150535.1 Planctomycetota bacterium | reverse complement strand
GCGAGTGCCTCCTCAAGGTCCTCACGCACAACCTGATGCTCCTCGGAGCGGCGGCATGACCCTTTCAGCAG
The DNA here is from genome assembly GCA_023150535.1 of Planctomycetota bacterium. Taxonomy (GTDB): domain Bacteria; phylum Planctomycetota; class JAJSAM01; order JAJSAM01; family JAKLKS01; genus JAKLKS01. The sequence goes on along the minus strand of JAKLKS010000362.1, from coordinate 2,863 downwards.
AGCATGCCGTCTTCTCCCCCGACGGGAAGGCCGTCCTCACGACCTCCGGGGACCGCACGGCGCGCCTCTGGGATCTCTCGGGCAGGGAGACCGCCGTCCTCAGGGGCCACGAGGACACCGTCCGGCACGGGGTGTTCTCTCCGGCGGGGGACTCCATCATGACGGTGTCCGGGGACGGGACCGTCCGCCTGTGGGACCGGAACGGCAAGGAGCGCGCCGTCATCCGAGGCGGGTCGACCCACCCGATACTGGCGGCACCGCTCTTCTCCCCGGACGGGACGAGGGCGATCTGGCCGCGCAAGGGAGGTCCGGTGGCGGTGACCGACCTCGCGGGCAGGGAGATCGCCCTGTTCCAGGGCCACCGGCAGGACGTCACCGCTCTCGCGGGCGCGGCGGACGGCTCCCTGGTCCTGACGGGCTCCGAGGACGGAACGGCGAAGATCTGGAGCACGGAGGGGAAGGAGCGGGTCGACCTCGGGCAACAGGGCGGGACCGTTACGGCCGTCGCGGTGTCCGCCTCCGGCGGGCGATTCGCCACGGGCACCATCGAGGGGACGATCCGCATCTGGAAGGCCCCCGGAGGAGCCCCCGTCCTGCTCCGCGCGCACGAGAAGTCCATCATGGCCCTCTCCTTCTCCCCCGACGGGGAACGACTCGTGGCGGCCTGCCAGGACGAGACCGCGTCCCTCTGGACAGCCGAGGGCGAGAAGGTCGCCGTCCTGAGGGGCCACTCGGGCTACGTGCCGTCCGCGCACTTCTCGCAGGACGGCCGCTGGATCGCCACGGCCTCCGCGGACGGGACCACCCGGGTGTGGGACCCGCAGGGGCGGGAGGTCGCCGTCCTTCGCGGGCACACGGCCTGGGTCAACTCCGCCGTCTTCTCCCCTGACGGCCGCCTGCTGCTCACACAGGGTGGCGACCGGACCGCCCGGCTCTGGGACTGGGGTGGCGTCCTTCGGACCACGCTTCGCGGACACGAAGAGGAGGTCGTCGGGGCGATCTTCTCCCCCGACGGGAAGCGGATCGCCACCGGCGGGGCGCACCGCGACACGTCGGTGCGCCTGTGGGATCCCGGCACCGGGGAGTGCCGCATCCTGCGCGGGCACGACGGAACGGTCCGTTTCCTGGAGTTCTCCCCTGACGGGAGCAGGCTCCTCACCGCCACCACGAACATGTTCACGAGCGGTGACCAGGAGGCCCGCATCTGGCCTCTCGACGGAGGAGAGGCGGTCGTCCTGAAGGGACACGAGGATGCCATCCAATCCGCGCACTTCTCGCCGGACGGAAGACTCGTGGCCACGGCCTCGATGGACAACACGGCCCGCATCTGGGACCTCCGGGGGACGGAGGTCGCCGTTCTCCGGGGGCACGGCACCGGCGCCCGCCTCTCCATGGTGATCTCCGCGGTCTTCTCCCCCGACGGCGCGAGGGTCCTGACCACGGCCATGGACGGAACGATCCGCCTCTGGTCGACGGACGGGCGGGAGGTGCTGCAGATCAGGGGCGAGAAGGGACCGTTCCCCACCGCCACCTTCTCCCCCGACGGCCGGACGATCCTGGCCGCCTCCGTGGACGGAACGGCCTGGCTCCTGGACCTCTCCGGGAAGGCCCGCAACCGCCTGCGGGGACACACCGGCCCGGTCGTTTCCGCCCGCTACTCCCCGGACGGCAGCCGGATCCTGACCACGTCCCTGGACAAGACGGCACGGCTCTGGGACGAGGCGGGGAACGAGGTGGCGGTCCTGCGGGGGCACCTCTACCCGATCGAGGCCGCCGCCTTCTCCCCCGACGGTCGCCGGGTGGTCACCCTCGCCGAGGAGGAGCCCCCGAGGCTCTGGGATGCGACGGGAAGGCTGATCGCCGTGTACTCGGGACAGGGGGCTCGCTGGTACTCGGTGGCGTTCTCCCCGGACGGGCGCCAGGTCGTCACGGCGGCCGCCGACGGAACGGCGGTCCTCTGGTGCACGGAGGCCGAGGACCTCCTCCGTCTCGCGAACGAACTGGCCACCCGGGACTTCACCCCCGAGGAGCGGGAGGAGTACAGGGACCTCCTCGGCGAGCCGGCGGGAGCGGGGAAGTAGGGGTGGGACGCATCCCGGGCTCATGGATGGTCGCGAGTGGGCCCCCAGGGTCACCCTCCATGTCGACCCGTTCCCCCTCCGGACCGGGATCGCCGAGATTCCGAGGACGAATCGGGACCTCCGCGGGGGGTTGGAGGCGGCGCCGGGGACGGGAGGTAGGGAGGGGGGTGAGGTCCAAGGTGGCGGGGCCGCGGGGCTGACCTGAAGTCCGGTCAGTCCCGCAACGCGTGGGCTCGGCTCCCCTCCCCGGTCGCGAACCTCCCACGCCTCGGTTGACGCCCCCCGCCCCCCACCCCTTCTCCGCCGCCCGCCCCCCCGCGGTTACAGTCGCCGCCATGCGCAAGGAGATGGACCTGTCCGGCGGCCGCGACCGCGCCTTCGAGTGCCGCAACTGCCTCCACACGGAGGACGAGTCCGCCCGCGGCCGCGCGCGGGTGGTCCCGGGGACCCTCTGCCGCAACCCCCTCGGCGTCTTCTCCATGGACGACTGCCCCGTCCTCCTCGGCCGGGAGTGCCGCCAGTTCGTCCCCCGCGAGGGCCCCCCCTCCGCGGTCCCCTTCGACGAGATGGAGTCCACCCGCGTCGAGCTCCTCCGCGACTACCTCCGCTGGACCTACTGGGAGCGCGTCCGCAACCTCCGCCGCACCCCCGACGAGATCCCGAAGAAGACCGTCCTCGAGGTCGAGGAGAAGCCGGAACGGGAGGACGAGCAGTTCGTCTACCACGCCCCCCCCGTCCCGGCGGATCCCGCGGCCGCGCCGGCGCCGGAGGCCGGCGCCGCG
>JAKLKS010000361.1 GCA_023150535.1 Planctomycetota bacterium | reverse complement strand
GGGTGACCGGGACCGGGGCGGCGGCCGGCCTCGTGGCGGCCGACCTCGAGCGCCTGCGCAACGCCGCGCCGGGGCCCTCCGTGGTCGTGCGCGCCTACGCCGTGGACGCGCGCACCGAGGCGGCGGCGCTCCGCGGCCTCCCCCTCGAGGAGGCGGCCCCGGGCTCCCTCTTCCGCTTCGCGCGGGTCTCCGGCGAGGAGCGGCGGCGGCGCACCTTCCTCCTGGAGGGGAGCGGGACCCGCTCGGTCCTCGGCGGGGGGGAGGCGCCGCTCCTCCCGGCGGCGCGGACCGCCTTCGCCCGGACCGAGGGGGCGGGGCCGCTCCCGGCCGCCGTGGAGGCCGGCCTCCGCCCCTTCCCCGGCGAGGCGCCCGGGGCGACGGCCCTCTGGGTGGACGTGGCGGTGCGGGCGGCGGGGGAGCAGGAGGCGCGGCGCGACCCCCCGGCGCGGACCGCCCTCCCCCCCGGGACGGCGCTGCTCTTCGCGGGCCTCCCGAACCCCTTCGAGGGGTCGGCCGCGCGGCCCCGGCTGCTGCTGTGGATCGAGGCGGCGGGGGAGTAGGGCCGCGTCGGACCTCCGTCGTACCCTCCCGCCGTGACCGGAACCCGCAGGGACGGACGAGCCGCCGACGACCTCCGCCCCGTCCGCATCACGAGGGGATACACCGAGTTCGCCCCGGGCTCGGTGCTCTACGAGTGCGGGCGGACGCGCGTCCTCTGCACGGCCACCGTCGAGGAGGCGGTGCCGGAGTTCCTCGAGGGCCGGGGGACCGGCTGGGTCACCGCCGAGTACGGGATGCTCCCCTCCTCCACCCCGGGCCGCAAGCGGCGGGCCTCCAGCCGCGGGCGGCCGGACGGGCGGGAGGTGGAGATCCAGCGCATCCTCGGGCGCGCGCTGCGGGCGGTGACGGACCTGCCGGCGCTCGGGCTGCGGACGATCTGGATCGACGTGGACGTGCTCCAGGCCGACGGGGGCACCCGGACGGCGGGAGTGACGGGGGCCTGGATCGCGCTCGCCGACGCGGTGGCGCGGCTGCGGGCGGACGGGAAACTCGCCGGCGACCCGCTCCGCGGGCAGGTGGCCGCGGTGTCCGTGGGGGTGGTGGGCGGGACGCCGATGCTCGACCTCGCCTACAACGAGGACGCCGGGGCCGAGGTGGACCTCAACGTGGTGATGACCGAGGCCGGCGACTTCGTCGAGATCCAGGGCACCGGCGAGAAGCGGGCCTTCACCCCGGCGGAGCTCGAGGCGATGCTCGCGCTGGCCCGCAAGGGGTGCATGGAGCTGCTCTCGCTGCAGCGCGAGTCGAGGTAGTGCGCAGGTAGGTGTCAGACACCTACCCGATCAACCCTACTCTGCGGCGAGGCTCGGGAAGACCCCTGTCAGGAGCACCGTCCCGTCCGCGGCCCGGACCTCGACGTCCTGCCCGGCCAGCGCGAGGACGCCGCCGCCGGGGATCTCCTCCCCGCGCTTCGTCGAGAGGCGCAGGACGGCCACGCCGTAGCGGGTGCGGACGGTCATGGCGCCGAGTTCCGTCTCGTTCCCTTCGTCGTCGATGGCGACGGCGGTGACCTCGTCGCCGGGGTCGCCGACGGCGAGGCACTCGATGTCGAGGGCTTCGACCTCGCCGCGGGGCTTGCTCGCGTAGAGGCACCAGAGGATCCCCTTGGCGTCCTTCGCGTCGCGGGTGTGGCGGAGGCGCGTCGAGGCCCAGGCGCGGGCGGCGGCGCCGGAGCCCTTCCCGTTCTCGTCGTCGATGCCGAGGAAATCGGGGATGTCCCCCTCGAGCACCACGTCGCCCTCGAGGCGGACCTCGACCCGGCCGCCGGCGAAGTCCGCGAGGGGGTCGGCGTTCTCCGGGTAGTCCTGCCGGGCGCTGGAGAACCGCAGCTTCGCGCGGCCGCGGGCGGAGAGGAAGGCCTCGCCGAAGTCGGCCTCGGTCTCCCCGTCGGCGCTGACGAGGAAGACGCGGTAGGAGGGGAGGTTGCCGCCGTCGCCCTTCGTGGCGTCGAGGCCCCAGGCGTCCACGGCGAGGGCCTCCTTCACCCGCTCGCCGCGGGTGGTCACGGCGACGGCGAACTTCCCGGTGGCGTCGCTCCCGTCGTCGGTCGGGAGGAGGCGCCCGCGGACGACCTGGGTCCCGCCCGAGGCGGCCGCGGCGGGGGGGAGGGGGAGGGACAGCAGGGCGGCGAGGGCGGCGGCAGCGAGGGCGGCGCGCATGGTGATCTCCTCGGTATGGACCACGCTACTGATACACCGGGCGGGGCGAGGGGGTTTCGCAAGTCGGGTGTCAGACACAATTTTATGACCCCCGTCCTCCGGCGGACGGAGGGGGGATTCGCGGCCGGAGGCCGGACGGGCGACAATGCGCGGGAAGGGCTCCAGGAGGTGGACGATGGGGTGGTGCCGTGCAATCGGGACCGCGAGCCTGGCGCTCGCCCTCCTCTCCCCTCTCCTCCCCCACCCCGCCCCCGCCCAGGACGCCCCGCGCCGCCCCGCCACCGAGGCCGCCCGCCACGCCGCCCTCCAGGCGCTCAACGACGCCGACACCGCCCGCGACGACGCGGAGGTCGTCCGCCGCGCCCGCGAATGCCTCGGGTGGCTCGAGGAGCCCGCCTGGCGCGTCGCCGCCTCCCGCATGGCCGCCGCCGCCCTCCTGCGCCAGGGCCGCTGGTCGGAGTGTATCACAATGTGCGACACTTTCGACCGCGAGGCCGCCGCCGCCCCGGCCAACGCCGAGGGGACCGCCGCCGAGAGGGAGGCCGTCGCCCCCATCCGCGGGACCGCGCTCCTCCGCCTCGGCCGCGCCGCCGACGCCGCCTCCGTCCTCGGGGAGTGCGCCCGCCTCCGCCCCGCCCTTCTCGCCGACCCCGCCTTCCGCCTCGACCTCGCCGTCGCCCGCGCCGAGGGGCGGTTCACCGTGGACCCCGACTACGC
>JAKLKS010000360.1 GCA_023150535.1 Planctomycetota bacterium | reverse complement strand
TCTCGGCCCCCGGGGGCCGAAAACCGAAAGACCGAAGCCCGTCCCCCTCCTCCAGGGCGGTGACTCAGGAGGCCGCCGGCACCGCGCCCCCCTCCGGCTCCAGCGCCTTCTCCACGTCCACCGTCCCCCCCGTGGGGTCGGGCCGGAGGTCGAAGCCCCGCCGGCGCAGCACCGCCAGCATGCGCGGGTTGTCCGGCGTCGTCGTGGCCACCACGCGCCGGTAGCCGCGCCCCCGGGCGATCTGCATGCAGGCGTCCGTGAGGAGGGACCCGAGCCCGCGGTTCTGCCAGGCGTCCCGCACGAGCACCGCGTACTCCACCTCGGTCGGGTCGGGCCCGGCCACGAGCCGCCCGACCCCGACCAGCTCCCGCCTCCCGTCCCCGTCGTGCTCCGCCACGAGCGCGATCTCCCGGGCGTAGTCGATGGTGCAGAACCGCGTCGCCACGTCGTGCACCGTCCAGGGGAAGGCGTAGCGGAAGCGGGCCCAGATGGTGTCCCGGGAGCAGGCCCCGAGCATCTCCATCCAGAGCGGCTCGTCCTCGGGCCGGATGGGACGGAGCACGAGGGAGGCCTCCCCGAGCGCCACCTTCTGCACCAGCTCCTCGGGGTAGGGGTGGAGCGCGAGGTGGTCGTAGGGCGGCACGGTCCTCCCGCGCGCCGCGGGGTCGAGCACCACCCGCGCGTCGAGCGCGGTCACCCCGGTCTCGGTCACGAGGAGCGGGTTCACGTCGAGCTCCAGCACCTCCGGGTACTCCGCGCAGAGGTAGGAGAGGCGGATGAGCGCCTCGATGAGGGCGTCCACCGCGAGGGGCGGGCTCCCCCGGAAGCCGCGGAGCAGGGGCCAGGCGCGCAGCGATTCCAGCATGCGCCGCGCGAGCCGCTCGTTGAGCGGCGGGAAGCCGAGCGCGCGGTCCCGGAGGACCTCCGCCGCCGTCCCGCCGAGGCCCGCGAGGATCACCGTCCCGAAGACCGGGTCCTTGCGGGCGCCGAGGATCATCTCCACGCCCCCGCGGGAGCGGATCATGGGTTGGACCGTCACCCCCTCGACGCGGGCCCCCGGGCGCAGGCGCGCCGCCTCGGCGTGGATGCGGTCCCAGGCCGCCCGCACCGCCCCCCCGTCCCAGAGGTCGAGCACGACCCCCCCGAGGTCGGACTTGTGGGTGACGTCGGGCGAGAGCACCTTGAGGACGACCGGGTAGCCGATGTGGCGGGCGAAGCGCACCGCCTCGTCGGCACTGCGCGCCGCCAGGGGCCGCGCGGAGGGGATGCCGAAGGCGGAGAGCAGCGTCTTGGAGACCTCCTCGCCGAGGATGGGCCCCTGGTCGGCCACGAGCCGGTCGAACTCCGCGCGGACCTCCCTCCGGTCGAGGGGGAACTCCACGGGGATGTCCCGGGGGGTCTCGTAGAGCGTCTCCAGGTTGCGTGCGTAGGCCACGAGGGTCATGAAGGCCCGCACCGCCTGCTCCGGCGTCGCGTAGGTGGCGATCCCGGCGCCGGAGAGGACCCGCATCCCCTCCCGCATGCTCTCCCCGCCGAGCCAGGAGGCGAGCAGCGGCTTGCGCGAGGTCTCGGCCATCCTCCCCACGGCCTCCGCCGCGGCGGTGGCCCGGGTCATGGCCTGGGGGGTGAGGATGACGAGGACCGCGTCCACTCCCTTGTCCGCCAGCACGATCTCCAGGGCGCGGGCGAGCCTCTTCGGGCGGGCGTCCCCCAGGACGTCCACGGGGTTGGCCACGGAGGCGGCCGGGGGGAGGGCCTCCCGGAGGGCGTCCCGGGTCGCCTCGGAGAGGATCGCGGGCTCCCCCCCGGCGGCGAGGAGCGCGTCCATGGCCATGACGCCGGGGCCGCCGGCGTTGGTGACGACGGCGAGGCGGGAGCCCCTCGGGGTGCGCCTGCGGCCGATGAGCTCGGTGCAGGCGAAGATCTCCCCGATGTCGAAGACGCGGGCGATGCCGGCCCGGTCGAAGGCGGCCTGGTAGACGTCGTCCCCCGTGGCGAGCGCCCCGGTGTGGGAGGCGGCCGCCTCCGCGGACCGGGGGAACCGGCCGGCGCGGTAGGCGACGATGGGCTTGGAGCGGGCGAAGGCGCGGGCCGCGGTCATGAACCGCCGGGCGTTCCCGATGGACTCCAGGTACAGGACGATGGAGTGGGTCCCCTCGTCGTCGCCGAAGTAGTCGATGAGGTCGCCGAAGCCGACGTCGAGCGCGTTGCCCACGGAGACGACCGCGGAGAAGCCGATGCGCTCCTCGCGGGCCCAGTCGAGGACGGCGGCGCAGAGGGCGCCGGACTGGGAGAGGAAGGCGATGTCCCCCTGGCGCGGGAGCCCGGGGGCGAAGGAGGCGTTGAGCCCCGACCCGGGCACGAGGACCCCGAGGCAGTTCGGCCCCATGAGGCGCATCCCCTCGAAGCGGGCCGCCTCGGCGCGCAGGCGCTCCTCCAGGGCGCGCCCCTCCGCCCCGGTCTCCCGGAACCCGGCGGAGACGACCATGGCGCCGCGCACGCCGGCCTCCCCGCAGGCGCGCACGAGGTCGGGGACCTCCGGGGCGGGGGCGCAGAGGATGGCCAGGTCGGGGGGGTGGGGGAGGGCGGAGAGCGAGCGGTGGCAGGGGATCCCGAGCACCGCCTCCTGCGAGGGGCTCACCGGGTACACGACCCCGGGGAAGCCGCCGCCGACGAGGTTCGAGAGGATGCGGCCGCCGACGCTCTCGGGGTTGGGGGAGACGCCGAGCATCGCGATGCGCCGGGGGCGGAAGAAGGCGTCGAGGTGGGGGTGGTTCACGGCCTTCCGGGGAGGGATGCCGGGGGGAGCGGTCGATTCTATCCGGCGGGAGGAGGGGGGGCGGGGATCGGTCGTCCGTCCCTGTGACCGGGGAACGGCGGACGGATCCTCGCCGTTTCGTGCGGGTACTCCCGTTCCCTCCGGGCATCGGGTCCGCCCCTGCTCCACGGCCCCGGGGGG
>JAKLKS010000035.1 GCA_023150535.1 Planctomycetota bacterium | reverse complement strand
GGCCGCGGCCGCGCCGGTCGCGGCGGAGGCGCCGCCCCCGTCGGCCCCGGCCGCTCCGACGCCTCCCGCCGCCGTCCGCGGGGACCGCACGGTGCGGTGGCCGGTCGTCGCGGGGGAGTGCCCGGTGCCCGCGGAGGGGACGGTGATCCCGCTGCGCGCGCGACCGGGGGCGAACGACGCCGAGAGGGACCCGCCGCCGGGGCGCATGGTCGGCGGGGAACTGGTCGTCGAGGGACTCCCCGCGGAGGGGTGGTGGGGGGCGGAGGCCCTGGGGCCGGAGGGGGGGATCGCGTCGCTCTTCGTCCCGACGGGGGAGACGGCGGGGCGGGAGACGACCTTCCGGAAGGGGCGGCAGGTGGAGGTGCTCCTCCGGGAGGAGGACGGAACGGCTGTGGCGGGGGCGCGGGTGGAGGCGCGGAACTCCGGGAACAACCCGCTCGGCGCGCCGGGCGTCACGGACGCCGGGGGGCGGGTCGTCCTCGAGGGGCTGCCGCTTGGCAGGGCCATCGTCCTCCTGGTCGCGGGGGAACCGGGGCAGGTTCCCCTCGAACTCGGGACCGTGGACCTGGAGCCGGGGAACGGGAGGCTGGAGGTGGTCCTCCGCCCTCCGGTCCCCCTCGACGTGCGCGTCACCGTGGACGGGAAGCCGGGGCTCCCGGAGGGGCTGACGCTCGCGGTGCAGGGGGCGCTCCCCCTCGGGCGCACGGACGACGCCGACGCCTCGACGGTGCGGTTCCTGCTGCGGCCGGCCTCGAAGGAGCCGGTGGTGCGGGTCTACGGCGGAGGGAAGGGCCTCCAGCCCGCGAACGCGGCCTCGACGGCGGACGGGAGCGGGCGGCTGACCGTGGATCTCGACCTGCACCGGGTGGGGGCCGGGGGAGCGCTCGTTCTCAAGGTGATCGAGCCTCCCGACGGGAGGTTCCAGTGGGAACTGCGACGTATCGACGGGCCCGGGGGACCTCGTGTCCTGTTCGGGTCCGCGTGGCGGACCTTCGACACCGGTCAGCCCGAGGGGACCTGGGAGAACAAGCGCTTCCCGGGGCTCCCCGCGGGGAGGTACGAGTTCCGCACCGACTGCGGCCTCGGCACGGGGGAGTTCACCATCGCCGGGGAGGGGGACGAGTTCCGGGCGACCCTCGACCTGTCGAAGTCGCGGCGGGTCACCGGGCGCGTCGAGGGACCGGCGTCGTCCGACCTGCGCAGGGCGAGCGTCCTCGTGGAGGGGGAGGGGCTGGGGGGGCAGGCGCAGGGAGGGATCCTGATGGGCGGCCGGGTGCCCGGGGCGCCCGTCGGCCCCGACGGCACCTTCTCCGTCCGCATCCCCGGCGACCGCCCCGTGCGCCTGCGGGCCTGGCACCCCTCCCTCGTGCCGGACCCCGCGGGCGGGACCGTCGAGGTGCAGGAGGCCGCCGACGGTCTCGTGCTCCGCCTGGTGGAGGGGCCCCACGCTCTCTTCACCCTCGACCCGGTGCGGCGCGATGACATCTACCGCACGCAGACCGAGGTCCGGCTGTTCCGCGGGGAGCCCGCGGGGGAGCCGCTCTCCACGCAGGTCGCCGAGGAGGTGGACGGCCGCTTCCGGATCGGGGGCTTCCCCCCGGAGGTCCTCACCCTCTGGATCGACGCCCCCGGGAGCGCGCCGAAGGTCCTCCGCGGCGTCCGCCTCTTCGGCGGTGCCAACGACCTCGGCGTCCTCCCCATGGAGGAGGGGGCGACGGTCCGCATCGACCTCACCCTCGGCCCCGGCGCCGCGCCGCCGAACCTCTTCGTGCTGGCCATGTCCGAGGACGGGCCGCCCCACTCCCGCGGGCTCAACTACTACGGGAAGGGGGAGGTCCTGCTGCGGGGGCTCGGCCCCGGTCGGTACCGGGTCACCGTCCACCCCGGAGGTGCGCCGGGGACGGTGCTCCTCACGGAGCATGTCCAGTCCGAGGGGAGCGGGGTCATCCCCCTCGCGCTCGACCTGAGGTGAAGCGGGGGGTCACTTCCGGCGCGATGCGAGGGACCGCCTCCGGAAGGCGCTCCATGCGGCCAGGGGGTCCTCGGGGCGCTTCCTCCCCCTTCCGGTGCCGAGGAGGGAGTGGATCTCGACCCCGCTGACCAGGTCGACCTCCCCGGTCTCGTGGACCTCGAGGAGCCTCTCGAACCGCCATCGCACGCGGTACCCGGTTCCCCCCGAGTACTCCGTGTCCTGCTCGCGGGCCTTCGCGGCCGCCGTCCTCGCGGCTTCGCCCCCGTTCCGGGCCCTCACGAGGAGCATCACGTGGTCCCAGGTGTCGTTCCCGTCCGCGGGATCGTCGCAGCGGCACCGGACGAGGATGCGCGCCGTCCACCAGGACCAGCCGCCGGTCCTCGGGCCGCCGCCCTTCGCCGGATCCCGCCCTCCCATCCGTCGCCCCCATCCCCGGGGGACGCCCGGGGTCGAGGACAACCTACCGCGCCCCCCGCCCCTTCGCCATCCCCCGGTGGGGAGGTGGTGAACGGGAGCCTGGCTCCGTACCGATCACTTCTCCCGCTTCCCCGGAAGCCTCTTCGACTTCGGGATCTTCCGCAGGCGCTCCAGCGCCGCCGCCATCACCGGGTCCTTCCCGTCGAAGTCCCTGAGGCCCCCCGGCACCGGGACCTCCGGCGGCGCCCCGCGATCCTCCAGCGGCGTCCCGTCCGGGAGCATGTCGTTCCACCGCGGCACGTTCACGGTGATCCCCCCGGGCAGGTCGACCCGCACCGGGTTCGCGCTCGAGCCTCCCGTCCGGTCCCCCATGCTCGTCACCTCCGGGCAGACCGAGAGCATGAGCGCGAAGGACTCCGCCGAGGAGAAGGTCTTCGGCCCCTGGAGCACCACCACCGGCCCCCGCCACCTCCAGGGCCCCCGCGGCGGACAGCGCCGCTCCAGCAGGGGGCCGAGGTCCCCTCGCTTCGGCCCCGACCGGTACCGGTTCACCGAGTAGACCCGCTCCTCGTCCACGATCCGCCCCGCCATCGCGAGCGCGAGGTCCTCCCCCCCGCCCCCGTTGAACCGGAGGTCCACCACCAGCGCCCAGGCGTCCGCCAGCGCCTCGAGCCCCGCGTCGAAGGCCTCCACCACCCCCGGGTCGGAAAGGCTCCAGACGCAGAGGTACCCGATCCCGTCCTTCGTGCGGCCCCGCGCCACCCCCTTCCCGTCGTCCGCGGCCGCCCCGCCGAGGAGGTCCTGCGTCGCCTTCCAGTGCGCGTTGAGCATCCGCGGCCGGTAGTACCCGGGCACCCACTCCCCGCGGACCTCGACGTTCACGTGGAGGTCCCGCAGCGGCGAGAGGAGGAGCGCCACCGCCCCCGCCGCCTCCCAGGCGGTGGTCGAGGCGGCGGCCACGGGCCGGTACCTCGCCTTGAGCGCGTCCCAGTCCACCTCGGGGCGGAGGTCGAACTTCGCGTAGGTGCGGTCGAACTCGGCCCAGGCCCCGTCGAAGGCCTGGAGGGCCTCCGCCGGCTGGATGGGATCGGCGGGGGGCGGGGGGACCGCCGTGCCGCCGTCGTGCTCGGCGGTCTTCGACTGCGTGTCGATGATGAACCGGTGGCGGCCGCCGGAGGTCGTGTCGGCGGTGACCACGAGGGTCCTCCTCCAGGGGATCACCGGCGCGGCCTCGGCCTGCCAGCAGTCGTTGATGCGGGCCCAGTAGACCCGATTCGCCCAGTGGATCGCCCGGGGGTCGCCGCGGCCCTTCACCGTCCTCGCGGGGAAGAGGTCGCCGACCGCCGCGGGGTGGAACCGCAGCCAGAGGCTCGACACCTTCTCCTCGCCCCCGACCGTCGACTTCATCCGGCCCGGCTCCCGGGGGACGACGACGGCCCAGAGGGCGTTGGTCCCGTGCTTCCCGAAGGTCGCGGTGGAGGGGCCGAGGGAGAGTTCGAAGTGCCCGGGGAGCCTCGACTCGAAGGAGGAGATCTCCCAGACGTCCTCGGGCTCGCAGGTCCAGTCGAGGGAGAAGGCCCCCTCCTCGAAATCCAGCGTCGCCCGGTAGACGCGGCGGAGGTCGGTCCCGTCGGCGGCGGGGGCGGCGGGGGCGGCGGGGGCGAGGATGCCGGACGCGAGCCCGACGAGGAGGAGGGCGGCGGCGTTCCTGGGCCTCATGGCTTCCTCCCGAGGATGCGCACCTTCCCCTCCCGCGCCTCCCACCGGAGTTCGGGGTCGAAGGAGAGGAGTTCGTCGAGGAGCGCGGGGACCGTCGACTCCTCGCGCGTCAGACGGACGATGGCCCGTTGGACGCGCTCCTCGGCATCCTCCTCGAGGGCGAACTCGACGCCGGTCATGGTGGAGAGGAACAGGAGGACCTCGTCGAGGGATACGCCGTCGAACCTCACCGGGAAGGCGATGGCCTCCAGCCTGCCGAGGAGGGCGGTGTCGGGGCCCCGGGGGGCGGGGGCCGGCGGGGACGGGGGCGCGGGAGGAGAGGGGGGATCCGACGGCGCAGGTGGAGTGGGACCGGGCGCCGCCCGCGGGTCGGAAGGCGCCTCCGCCGCGGCCGCCGCCGCGATCCCGTCCCCGGGCGGCCCGGCCGGGGACGGGCCTCGCGTCGTCCCCCACGCCGCCCAGGCCACGATCCCCAGGGCGGCCGCCGCCCCCGCCAGGGCGAGCCTCGCTCCTCCTTGCATGGAAGGTCCTCCCTTCGCGCCGGTTCCCGATGGGGCGCCGCCGAGGATCGGCGCCAGCAGGAGCACCCAGCGCCGCCGCTCCCCGCCGGACTCCCCGTCGAGGTGCCCGCGCAGCCTCTCCAGGCCGCGGTGGAGGCGGGTCCGGACGGTCCCCGCGGGGACGGCCATGCGCGCGGCGATGGCGGGGGTCGGGAGGCCCTCGTAGTAGCGGAGGAGGATCGTCGTGCGGAAGGGCTCCTCCAGTCCGAGGACGAGGCGGGCGACGCGCTCGGCGATCTCGGCCCGGGAGACGACCTCGGGGGGACCGGGGTCGGCGGCGGGGGGAGGTGCGGACGCCTCCTCACGGCGGCGCCGGGCCGCCGCGGACCGGGTGCGGTCCACGGCCCGGAACCGGAGGACGGCGGCGAGCCAGGCCCGGGGGGAGCGGGGGGCGTCGGCCGGGGGGCGCTCGAGGATCCCGACCCAGGCGTCCTGCACGAGGTCCCCGGCCTCCGCGTCGCCGCGGACGAGGGCCCGGGCCGTCCTCTCCATCCACGCGCGGTGGGCGAGGAGGGCCTCGATGCGGAAACCGCCGGGAGCGGGCTCCATGGTCATCCACGGTAGGGTCGGATGCCGGGGGCGGAGCGTTCCCGGGGTCGGGGCGGGCGTGACCGGCGTCAGGGGGCGGCAGGGGGCGGGGAAGGCCCGGAATGAGGGAAAAGGCTTGTCAATCAGGTATACTGAAGTCCATGAAAGCACGCGAGACGACAGCCGTGTACGGAGAGATCCTCACCGTGGAGGAACTGGCCTCCTACCTCAAGATCAACGCCCAGACCGTCTACCGGCGATTCCGGGCGGGAGATCTCCCCGGGGTCCGCATCGGCCGGTCGATCCGGTTCCCGCGGTCCCTCGTCGATGCGTGGCTGCGTCTGCGAGCCACGGGGTGGGACGAGGAGAGGCGGCAGGGGCTCTTCGGGAGGCTTCGTGAGCACGCCGCGAAGAAGGGACTGCGGGAGTCCGACGTGGTGGCCGTCGTGAAGCGCCGCCGCAGGAGCGGATGAGGGTCGTACTCGACACCAACGTGATCCTCTCCGGGCTCTTCTGGCAGGGCCCCGCCCACGCGGTCCTCGGCGCTGCCGCGGCCGGTCGGTTCGAGACTTTCACCTCCCCCGCTCTCCTCGACGAACTGGAAGGCGTGCTGGAAGTGGACTTCGGCCTCTCCCTCGCGGAGACGGCGGAGGTGCTCTCCCTGGTCCTCTCCTTCTCCGGGGTCGTCGAGGACGGCGGCTCGGTGCCCGTAATTCCGAGGGACCCGGACGATGCCGTCGTCATCGCCTGCGCGTCGCGATCCGATGCAGACCTGCTGGTCACGGGGGACCGGGACCTCCTCGTCCTCCGGGAAATCGGGGGGATTCGGATCCTCGGGGTGCGGGCATTCCTAGACCACCTCGGGAGGGTCGGCCGGGCCTGAGGGAGGCTGTGCGATCCTGGTAGCGGGGTCGGGAATTCCCGCCTTCCCTGCAAGGCACGCCCCTCCTCGCGGGAGAATCCCGCGCATGGAACTCGTCCCCCCGGCCGGCGGCGACACCCCCGAGGCCCTCCTCGCGCGATGGCGGGGCGGCGGGGACGCGGCGGCGCTGGCGGCGCTCTTCGACGCGACGGCGCCCGACCTCTTCCGCATCGCCCTCGCCACGGCCCCCGATCCGGCCACCGCCGAGGACGCCCTCCAGGAGACCTTCCTCGCCCTCATGGAGGCCGCCCCGCGGGTGGACCTGTCGCGGCCCCTCGTCCCCTTCCTCGTCGGCATCCTGCGGCACAAGGTGGAGAAGGGCCGGGCGCGGAATCGGCGCATTCCCGACCCGGCGCGCCTCCCCGACCCCGACCTCCGCGTCGAGGACCCGGTGCGCGCGGCGGAGCGGTCGGAGGAGGCGGAGAAGGTGCGGCGGGCGATCCTCGCGCTACCGGAGGCCTACCGGCAGGCGGCCCTCCTCCGGTGGACCCACGGCCTCGAACCTGCGGAGATCGCCGAGGTGCTGGGGAAACCGCCGGGGACCGTCTGGTCGCTCCTCTCCAGGGCCCGGGAGCGGCTGAAGCGGTCCCTCGCCGGGGTGCCGGTGGTCCTGGCGGCGGGGGTCCGGCCTCCGCGGGGGCTGGGAGCGATCCGGGAGGCGGTCGTAGCCCGGGCGGAGGAGACGGCGGGCGCCGCCGCCGGCGGTGGCGCGGCCATCGCCGCGGGAGGGATCCTCGTGGGGAAGAAGGCGGCGATGGCGGCGGCGGTCCTGGCCGCGATCCTCCTCTGGTGGACACGGCCCGGGGGGGAGGGGGATCCGGCGCCTGTGATCCCCGCGCCTCCCGCCATCCTCGTCTCCGAAGGGACCGACGCCGCGCGCCTGCAGGGAGTCCATGTCCCGCCCACCCCGGCGGTCGCCGGGGTGGAGGCTCCCGAGGGGGTCCCCCTGGCCTCCGCGACCGGAGGAGCGGCGGCGTCCCCCTTCGGCTTCGTCCCCACCACCGGCGGCCTCCACTCCGGGGGCGTGTTCGGCCGCCTCGTGGACGAGGAGCGCCGGCCGGTCGCGGGGGCCTCCGTCACCCTCCTCCTCGGGGGTCGGCTCCTCGGGAGTGCGGACTCGGGCGGGGAGGGGGAGTTCTTCCTCCCGCCCGTCCCGATCGAGGCGGAGGGTGCGACCCACTTCAGGTACCTCCTCCTGGCCGCCGACGGGAAGGGGAGGGCGGCGCGCGCGCAGGCCATGGTGACGATGACGACGGATCCCGGCGAGTGGAGCGGAGAGGGGGCAGCGGTGATGCTCCCCCACATGTCCATGGGCACCCTCACGCTCCGGAAGGCGTTCCCGGTCGAGGTCCTGGTGACGGCGGGGGGAGTTCCCGTGGGCGGGGCCCTCGTGGCCGCGGAGGAACCCGGCGGCCGGGCGGGGACCGGGGAGTTCCCGACGGATCCGGAGGGTCGGGCGCGGCTCGAGTCGATCCCGGGGGGCGACTGGATCCTGCGCGCCCGCGGTTCCGGCCTGGGGACCGGGCGCATCCTCGCGCGGGTGCCGGCCGGGGATGCGATCCGGATTCCGCTCGCCCTCCGCCCTCTCGAGATCGAGGTCAGGGACGCGGCCACGGAGAGTCCCGTCGAGGGGGTCCGCCTCCTCGTCTCCCGGCCCGTTCCCGGCGCGGAGGAGGGCGCCTGGCGCACCGACTTCCCCCCGCTCCTGTCCCCGCCCTCCGACTCCGCCGGCAGGATCCTGATCGCCGACGCGGGAGAGGGGCCGCTCCGCCTCTTCCCGGTGCGCGCCGGGAAGGAGGAGCCCGAGGCCGGCGTCGATCCGGTGGAGGTCGCCGCCGGGGAGGGGAGGGTGCGCGTGCCCCTCGCGCAGGGGATCCGGCTCCGGTGGACCCCGGCGTTCGGCGATCGGGATCCTCCTCCGGAGGGGAGCCGGGTGGAGGTGGCCCTCGGGAACGACGCCATGGACGGGATCCTCCTCCTCGGATACGGGGAGGTGCGGGAGGCGAGGGTGGAGGGCGGGTCGCTCCTCCTCGACGGCGTCGAGGACATCGGCCCCTTCGCGGTGGCCCGGGCCCCCGACGGAGCCCTCGCGCGACTGGCGCCGCCCGGGCGGGAGGCGGACCCTCCCGCGGCGCGGTTCTTCACCCCCCGGAAACTGTCGGTCTCCGTCCGGGACGAGGACGGCAGGCACGTCCCCGGGCTCGTGGCGCTGCTGACGCCGCAGGGGGCGTCCCTGGCCCATCCGCAGGAGCTGGACGGGGAGGGCCGCATCACCTTCCGCGGCCTCCTCCCGGAGACCGTGGCCGTCTGCGTCCTCGCCCGAACGCAGTGGGGAGGGGCCGAGGCGGCCCGGGTCGATCTCACGGCCGGGGACGGGTCCGTGGAGGCGGTGGTGGGGCGCGAGTTCCTCCTGCGGATCCGGGTCCGGACCGGGGGGAAGCCCGGGCTGCCGGGCGAGTACGAACTGCGCCTCCTCACCCCCGGGCCGGCCTGCCGGGGGGAGCCTCACTTCGAGTACGCGGAGGAAGCGGAGGAAGCGCCCGCCGCGGGGGAGATCCGGATCCGCGTGAGGCCCCACGCGCCGGGTGCGGCCGTGAAGGTGGCCCTGCGGGCGAAGGGGGGCGCGTGGAGGGAGGCGGAGGTCCGGCCGCCGGCGGCGGGTGGGGAGGCGGAGGCCGCGATCGAGCTCCCGACCGAGTAGGCGCCCGCCGGCCGCCAGGTCCCGCGCCGGTTAGTGTATCACATAGAGATACACTAGGGCTCCCGCCCTACAGCGGGGCCGTGAAGAACTCCACCTCGCACTGGAGCGCGTACCGGTAGGCGTCCCGCACCGCCGGCCCGTCCTCGCAGAGCCGGTCCACGAGGCCCTCGAGGTCCCTCGCCAGCGATTCGAAGGCGTCGCTCGAGTAGGCCTCGATCCAGCGGGCGTAGGGGTTCCCCGGCTTCGCCTCTGCGCGCAGCGCCTTCCCGAGCCAGGCGTAGAGCCGCATGCAGGGCGTCATCGCGGCCACCGTCTCGCCGGGCCCCTCGTGCCAGGCGGTCCGGAGGAGGAAGTCGGTGTAGGCCTGCACGCAGGGGTAGGGCCGCACCCGCCGGATGTCGATGCCAAGGCTCGCCGCGTACTCCTCGTGCAGCCGCAGTTCCTCCAGCGTCCCCCCCATGAGCCGGTGGAGCGTGCGGGCCCGCTCCGGGTCCCCGGTCACCCGCGCCGCCGCCAGCGCGTAGGCGCGGAAGAAGGCGTCGAGGAAGAAGACGTCCTGCGCCACGTAGCGCTTGAAGGCCTCCGGAGGGAGCGAGCCGTCGGCCAGCCCCCGGACGAAGGTGTGCTGGAGGCAGGACTTCGCGAGGTCGGCGTTGGCCGTCCAGAGCTGGTGGTGGAGCACGGGGGGGTCCTCCCGGGTCGCCCCCGAGGATACATCCCCCGGCGGCCGAAACGCGCCCGCGGACCCCGCCCCGCTGTAACCTCGGGGCATGCGCGCCGCCCCGCTCCTCCTGCTGCTGGCCGTCGCCGTCCCCGCCGCCGGCGCGCCGCCTGCGCCCGCCGAGGATCCCGCGAAGCTCCTGCAGGCGTTCTTCAAGGCGAAGAAGGAGGAGGACCGGGCGAAGGCCCGGGCCGCCGTCGAGGCGGTCGCCCCGCTGGAGGCGAAGGGGATCCCGGCGCTGCGGGAATCCATCCTCAAGGCCATGGCGAAGGCCGGGAGGAGCGTCCCGCCGAAGGGGCGGAACGAGTGGTTCCAGTTCCCGAAGAAGGAGCAGGAGGAGCGCGAGAAGAGGAAGCTGGGGAACGGCCTCTTCTATTCCCAGCACAACGGAACGAAGGGGCTGGTCCTCGGGCTCCACGGCGGCGGCGTCGGGTCCGGCGACGCGGGTTCCGCCCAGAGCGCCTTCTCGGGGGTGGTCGGATCCCTC
This sequence comes from Planctomycetota bacterium, assembly GCA_023150535.1. Taxonomy (GTDB): domain Bacteria; phylum Planctomycetota; class JAJSAM01; order JAJSAM01; family JAKLKS01; genus JAKLKS01. The sequence continues at coordinate 13,506 of JAKLKS010000035.1, read as the reverse complement.
GGACTGAGCGGCATCTACCCCGAGGTGCTGGAGAAGACCGAGTGCGGCTGGATCGACCCCCCCGAGACGGAGCGGTGGGTCATGGAACTCGTCAAGAGGGCACGGGTCTCCTGGGGCGTGGACCCCGACCGCATCTACGTCACGGGGCACTCCATGGGGGGCTTCGGGGCCTGGATCTTCGGCTCCCACTACGCCGACGCCTTCGCCGGGGCGGCCGCCTTCGCGGGGGCGCCGCGGATCTACTGGCAGCCCGGGCGGCAGGACGTCGCCGCCGAGGCGGTGGTCGAGGGGTACCTCCCGAACCTCTACAACCTCCCGCTCTTCGTGTTCCAGAGCCTCGACGATCAGAACGTGAAGGCCGCCGCCAACGTCTTCGCCTGCCGCGAGCTGAAGAAGCTCCACGAGTCCGACCCGAAGGGGTGGAAGTTCCTCTACGAGGAGGTGGACGGCCTCGGGCACGGGTTCCCGAAGAAGGGGCCGAAGCCCGGCCTCGAGTGGACCACGGGCAACGTCCGCGACTCCCGGCCGGAGAAGATCGTCTGGCAGCCCACCCGGGAGTGGAAGAACACCTTCTACTGGCTCCGCTGGGAGAAGCCCTGGATCAACTCCGAACTCGTCGCGACCCTCGACCGCGCGCGCAACGCCGTGGACGTCGTGATCAAGGCACCCCGCAGCATCGACCCGCGGAAGACGGAGGCGGAGCGGGACTCCTTCGTGCGCGGCCTCTCGGTCTACCTCGACGAGCGCGTCCTCGACCCGGCGCGCGAGGTGCTGGTCACGGTGGACGGGAAGACCCGGTTCCGCGGCCGCCCCGAGGCGCGGCTCGGCACCCTGCTCCGCTCCTGCGAGGAGCGCGAGGACCCCGCCTACGCCTTCGCCCTCGAGGCGAGGTGCGGGGACGTGATCGAGGCCGCGGCGACGGGGAAGTAGAGAAAGGGGACGCTCCTCGGTTACTCGGTTTTCTGTGGATAACCCGGACCTTCTCTCCGGGTTATCCACAGAAAACCGAGTAACCGAGGAGCGTCCCCTACCACAGCGCCATCGCGATTTCCCAGACGATGAGGAGGATGATGGTGGCCTCGAGGACGTGGCCGAGGGCGGAGTCGGCCTCGTCGTGGAGGAGGGTGGCGACGCGGGCGGCGACCTCCTGCCGGCGGAGGACCTCGGCGACCCAGGACTCCACGCGGAACCGCTCCACCGCCGCACGGTAGACCCGGGCGAGGTAGAGGTCGCCCACCACGCGCACGGCGTTCTCCACGCGGGAGATGAACTCCACGCTGTCCACGACGCGGTGCTGGATCCGGCGGGTCACCCGCCCGTAGCGCCCCACGAAGAGCCAGGCGAAGGCCGCGCGCGGCCGCCCGAGCAGCGCCGCGACCGCCATCATCTCCTTCTCGAAGAGGTCGTCGTACCAGCGCAGCTCCAGGAGCTGGGCGGAGGCGAGCTCCAGCACGTCCGCCACGGACCGGTCCCCCCCCGGCTCCACGACGAGCGCCGTGTCCCAGTCGAGGACGCAGAGGTCGTCCCCCCCGTAGGAGAACCGGTGCCGGGTCACGTCCTCGACCGTCCGGGCGCTGAGCCCCGCGCCCGGCGGCTCGCCGAGGAGGACGCGGGCGAGGTCGGGGCCGGCGCAGTCCGCGGCCCCGCGCCCCCCCTCCAGGGAGCGGAGGAGGAGGATGGCGTAGGTCTCGAAGAGCGGTGAGACCAGGGGCTCGTCGAGGGCGGGGGCGACCCGGGCCGCCAGCGCCTCCGCCTCGGCGCGCGCGGCCGCGAGCAGCGCCCGGCTGTCGGCGGCCGAACGGACGAGCCTCGCCATCTCCCCGGAGCCGGCCCCCGGCGGGAGCGCCACCTCGTACCGCACCGAGGCCACGCCGATGCCGAAGAGCCGCACGAAGGCCCGCCCGCCGAGGACGGTCCCGTCCTCCAGCCGCACTTCCCGCGGCCCGAGGTCGAGGTCGAGCGGCCGCTCCGGCAGGTCGAGGAAGCCGGTGCGCTCCCCGGTGAGACGCAGCCGCTCGCCGGCCCCCGCGAGCAGTGCCTCGGCGCGGTCGAGGTCGATGTCCCCGGCCACGTCGAAGAGACGGTAGAGGAGGAGCGTCCCCTCGGCGACGCGGGGGAAGGGGGGGGCCGCGGGGTCGCCCATGGCCTAGAAGGTCACGCTCGCCGCCCCCTCCGAGAGGAAGGCGACGAGCGACGCCGCGCCGGCCACGGGCATCCGCGGGTCGAGGGCCTCCGCCGCGAGCCCTCGCTTCTTCACGCAGGTCCCGCAGGCGAGGACCTTCCCTCCCGCGGCCAGGTAGTTCTCCAGCACCTCCGCCAGGGGAGGGAGCCCCGGCTCGCGGATCGCCGCCGCCGCCCCCTTCACCGCCAGGCGCACCCCCTCGGTGGTGAGGAAGACGAGGGTCTCCTTCCCCGAGGCCGGCCCCGCGGAGGCCGTCACGAAGGCCATGGTCGCCGCGTCGGGGTCGTCCGCCGCGTGCCGCAGCGTCACGCAGAACCTGCCCGCCATGGGGGATCCTCCCGGTGCGCGCCTCCCCCGAGACTAACCGGCCCCGCGGGCGCCGGTCGGACCGCCCCGGGCGGGGGGAGTGACCTCGTCCCGCGGGACCGGGGGGGCCGGGCCCCCCCCGCCGCACCAAACCGGAAAACCGGTGGCCGTCCCCCCCCCCCGTCCCCCAGAATTGCGCGGTTCGCATCGGCCCGGGGTAGGGCATGACCGACGACGCGCCGGGACTCCAGATCACGCTCCTGCTGGAGCGGATGAGCGGCGGGGATTCCGCCGCCAGGGACGCCGTCTTCGAGCGGCTCTACGGGGAGCTCCGCGACGTGGCGGGGTACCTGTTCCAGGGCCAGCCCGCGGGCCACACCCTCCAGGCGACCGCCCTCGTCCACGAGGCCTGGCTGCGGCTCTCCTCGCTCAAGGGGTTCACCTTCCGCAACCGGGACCACTTCATGGGAGTGGCGGCCCGCGCCATGCGCCACGTCCTCGTGGACCACGCCCGCTCCCGGAACAGCTCCCGGGCGGGGGGGGATCGGGAGCGGGAGCCCCTGGACGCCGTCACGGTGCTCTACGAGGAGCGCTCGGTGGACCTCGCCGTCCTCGACCTCGCCCTCCGGGACCTCGAGGCGCTGGACCCGCGCGCGGTGCGGGTGGTGGAGTGCCGGTTCTTCGGCGGGATGACGAGCGACCAGATCGCGCGCTCCCTCGACATCACGAGCCGGTCCGTGGAGAGGGACTGGAGGTTCGCCCGGGCCTGGCTCCGGAAGGCGCTGGGGTGACTTCCGACCTCTGGCGCCGCGCGAAGGAGGTCTTCCTCGACGCGCTGGAGGCCTCGGAGGGCGACCGCGAGGCCCTCGTCGCCTCCCGGACGGCGGGGGACCCGGAACTCGCCGCGGAGGTGCGCGCCCTCCTGGCCGCCGAGGAGGGGGCCGGGGAGTTCCTGGAGCCCCCCCCGCTGGCCGGCCTCGGCGGCCCCCCGGAGGGCGGGACCACCGCCCCCGGCGCCGCCTTCTCCCGGAGGAGGGTCCCGGAACTGCGGCCGGGCGCGGTGCTCGCCGGCCGCTACGAGGTCGGGGAGCGGATCGGCGCCGGCTCCTTCGGCGCCGTCCACCGGGGGAAGGACCGGATCACGGGCGAACCGGTCGCCCTCAAGGTGCTCGCCGCGGGGAGCGGCGCTCTCCTCGACGCCTACCGCCGCGAGGCCTCCCTCCTGCGCCTCGTCCGCATCCCCGGGGTGGCGGCCCTCCTGGACGACGGCGTCGAGGAGGGGAACGCCTGGATCGCCCTGACCCTCGTGGAGGGGACCCCCTTCCCCGGCCGCCCCGCCCCGGTCCCCTGGGGGACGCTCGCCCCCACGGCCCGCGCGATGCTCGAGGCCCTCGGGGCCCTCCATCGGCTCGGCGTCTTCCACGGGGACCTCAAGCCGGCCAACGTGCTCGTGGACGGGCGCGGGGTGCCGACCCTGCTCGACCTCGGCGTCGCCCGGGAGCGGGCGGAGGAGATGCTGCTGGCCGCGGGGACCCCGGCCTGGCTCGCGCCGGAGCGGTTCGGGGGCGGGCCCCCGGACGAGCGGAGCGACCTCTACGCGGTCGGCGTGATGCTCTACGAGGCCCTCGCGGGGCGGCCGCCCCACGAGGGGGACCGGATGACGCGCCTCGCCGCGTCCCGGCGGGAGGGGGCGGCACGACCCCTCGGGGAGGCGGCCCCCGGGGTCCCGCCGTCCGTCGCTTCCGTGGTGGACGCCCTCCTCTCCCCCGACCCCGCCCGGCGGCCCTCCTCGGCGGCGGCGGCCGCGGCGGCCCTCTTCCCCGCGGGCGCGGGGACCGCGGCCGACCCGGTGCTGGCGGAGGTGCGGGAGGTCCTCTCGGGCCGCCTCCCGGGCGGGAGTTCGGGGGTCCTCGGGGAGGAGGCCCTCCGCCCCCTCTTCGCGGGCCCGGACCGGATCTTCCACCTGCGGGAGGACGCGGCCCGGGAACTCCACGGGCGCACCGGGGGGGAGCCGGGGAGGGTCGAGGAGGAACTCGCCCGCTGGGTCCGATCGGGGCTCGCGCGGTCCGCGGGCGGCGTCCTCTCGGTGCCGAGGGGATCGCTCGTCCGCCTGCGGGCGGAGAGGGAGCGGGAGGCCTGGCTCGGGGGGGAATCCCCGGGGACGGCGGACGGGCGGGCGCGGATCCGGCGGCGGGCCCTCGCCGCGGAACCGCTGTCGGAGGAGCGCTTCTTCCTCCTCGCGGCGGCGGAGGAGGCGGAGGAGGCGGCCCGGGAGGCGGCCTCCCTCGGGAGGCGGCTCGAGGGGGAGGGGCGGGTCGAGGACGCCCTCGGGGTCTACGAGGAGGCGCTCGCCCTCCTGCGGCGGAGCGGGGCCCGGCCGGACCTGGAGGAGCGGGTGCTCCTCTCCTACATGCAGACCTCCGCCTACACCGCGACCCTCGCGGGGGGGGAGCGGCTCATCTACCACGCCGGGCGGTGCGCCCTCCGCACGCCCCTGGTCGAGGCCGTGGAGGCGCTGGCGCGGGCCGGGAACCTCAGCCTCCGGGGGGAGGGGGGGAGGGCCCTGGCCCTCGTCGAGACCGTGCCGGAGGGGCTCGATCCCGATATCGACTACCGCATCCAGGCGGAACGGTGGCTGGCGATCCGGGTGGGGAACTCCTCCCTGGACACCTTCCGGTCCGCCGCCCTCCTCTGCCTGCGGTGGGCCCGACGGAAGAAGGGGGCCCGCGCCCGCCGGTTCGCCCACTCGGTCCTCGGCGGCTTCCGGTACAGGGAGGGGAGGTTCTCCGCGGCGATGCGTTGCGCGAGGGCCCGTGCCCGCCTGAACGACTTCCTCGCGGGGCGGGCGCAGAACCTCGTCTCCCTGGCCTCGAACGCCCTGGAGGCCTTCGAGCCGGAACATGCGGAGGAAGGACTGCGCGAGTCCGGGGAGATTCTCCGGACCCACCGGATCCCGCTGCTCGAGGCCTACTGGGAGACCATGCGGAGGTACCTCGCCTACCGGAGGGACGAGGGAGTCGCACCCGATCCCGACCTCCAGGAGGCGGCCAGGACGCTGGAGCGTGGGGACTTCCACGGCGGGGTCCTCCTCCTGCAGGAGGCGGCGCTCGCCTGGAGGAGGGGGCTCCCCGGCGCCGCGGACCTCGCGGAGGAGGCGGCGGAGGCCTTCCGGGCGAGCCGCGGCCGGTGGGGGCCGGAGATGGTGGCCCGGGGCCTCGCCCTGGCCGCCGGCGCCGCCCCGGACCCCGGCGAGGCGGCGTCCCTGGCGGAGCGGGGGGCGGGGATCCAGGTGCCCGGGGTCGCCCTCCAGGTCCTCGGGCTCGTGGGACTCCTCCGAACCGGGGCCTCGGGCCGGTGGTTGGAGAGGGCCCGGGAGTGCGCGGGGGCGCTGGACCAGGCGCATCTCGAGGTCCGGAGGGAGGTCCTCTCCGCGGGGGAGGCCCTCCGGGCGGTCGAGGAGGATGCAGGGATCGAACCGCTCCCGGCGGAGCGGGCGGACAGACCGGGCGGCCGTTCCCGGTAGAGAGAGGTGGTCGATGTCGGGTCGAGAGGAGAAACGCTCTTTCCGCTTCATCAACGAGTTCAGTGGCGAAGGGAATGACTGCGTCGTCTGGTCCATCGCCCAGGACGCCGTCATCACCGGATACATCTGCAAGCAGGACTCCCCCCGGGAGGAGTGGTGGGTCATGCGCCAGTCCGGCTCCGACCTCTTCCTCCACCCCTCCCCCTCCTCGGGGGACGTCTCCATGCTGTTCTCCTTCGTGGAATCCCGCAATGCCGGGGGCTCCCCGGCCCCCTTCACCGGCCCCGGCGACTTCAAGGCCTGGGTCGTCGCCCGGACCGGGGTCTCCTCCAACCAGTGGGCCCTCGCCGTTCACTCCATCTCCTGATCCGGCAACGGGTTGCGTCGAATTCGCTCGCTCCGGCGGGTCCTGACGAGAGAATTTTTCCGGAATTCGTGTCGGGATTTCGGCCCGGATTCCGTTTCTCCTCATGGAGGGCAACTCCGCGGGAGGATGGCAGCGCTCGAGGTGGAAGAAGGTCGCACGGGGAGGGGGCGGGACCTGTGACCCCGCCCCCTTCCTCCGTTTTCCGGGGCCTCGTCCGTGTCCCTGGATTCCGTCCGCGTCCGGCGGGGACCCGGCCGCCGGGGGAACCTATCCCCGCCGCAGGATCGCCGCCGCCGCGGCCAGGGTCTCGAGCTTCCGACGGGCCGTGTCGGCGTCGTTCACCGGCCGCTCGGCGAAGGTCCCGAAGCCGCAGTCGGGGTTCAACTGGACCCGCTCCGGGCCGAGGATCGCGGCCACCCTCCGCACCCGCGCCGCGACGGTCTCCGGGTCCTCCACCTCGGTCGTCCGCGGGTTGACCGCCCCGAACCCGAGGATCGCGCCCCGCGGGAGCCCCGCCAGCACCTCCACCGGGCCCGCCCGCGGCGTCGCCCACTCCAGGGCGTAGAGCCCGAGGTCCATCCGCGCGAACCAGGGCATGAGCGGGTCGTAGTCCCCCGCCAGCAGGACCCCGTCGTCCCGGCTCCAGTTCCCCCGGCAGACGTGGATCCCGAGGACCGGCCCGCGGATCCCCTCCGTCACCCGCCGCAGGAGGTCCACGGCCAGCTCCATCTCCCCCTCGGGGCTCGACTTCGCCGCCAGCGCCGCGCACATGAAGGTCCGGGTCGCCGACCTCCCCGCGAAGAGCACCTCCGAGAGGACCGGCTCGTCCATCTGGATGAAGGCCACCCCCTCCGCGGCCAGGGCCTCGATCTCGGCCCTGAGGAGGCGCACGATGTCGTCGGCGAGCGCCTCCCGGGTCGGGTAGGCCCCGTCGCTCAGCCCCTTCACCCAGGTGGAGCGGGAGAGGAGGTAGGGCCCCGGCAGGGTCGCCTTGAGCGCGCCCCGCGTGTGCCTCCGGAGGAAGCGGACGTCGTCGAGGACCAGCGCCCCCCGCGCCCGGAGCGGCCCCGTGACCGTGGGGTTGCGCATCGCGTAGGCAGGCACGTCGAGCGCCGAGAGCATGGCCTCGAAGCCGGCCCGGTCCTCCACGAAGTCGAGGAGGTCGGCCATGGTCATGAGGGTCATCCCCTCCACCCGCTCGCAGAGGAAGGAGTAGAAGTTGTCCCGCCGCTGCTCCCCGTCCGTGAGGATGTCCACCCCCGCCGCCTCCTGCGCGCGGAGCGCCTCCAGGCAGGCCCGGTCGCGGAGCGCCGGCAGGTCGGGGTCCTTCCGCTTCACCGCGTCCAGCAGCCAGCGGGGCCTCGGCCAGGAGCCCACCGTCGTCACGGGGAAGAGGGGGAGCGGGGCGCTCATGCGGTCTTCACCTGGATGGAGAGCGGCACCTCCCCGAGGAGGGAGCGGGCCACGGGGGAGCGGCGGAGGGTCTCGTCGAAGGCGCGCCGCAGCCGATCCTCGTCGGCGTCGGCGTCCACCCAGGCGGTCCCCTCGACCCCCTCCAGCGCGGGGGAGCCCTCGTCCTCGGCGCCGAGGAAGACGAGGAGGTTCCGGGAGCGGGCCCTGAGGGTGATCTCCAGGTTCCGCACCGCCACGCCCTCCCGCGAGAGCCTCCACTGGAGGCCGACCGCGAGGCACCCGCCGAGGGAGGCGAGCAGCAGCTCCACCGCCGAGGGGGCGGGGTCGGCGGTGTCGAGGCTCGCGGGCTGGCCCAGGGGGATGGCGTGGTTGCGGGCGAAGGCGCGGGCCCCCATGCCCCCGGTCCAGCGGGTGCGCACGGTCCAGGTGAAGGCGCGCGCCTTCTCGAGGTCCGCGGCGAGGCTCCCGTCGGCCGCCCGCTTGCGCACGAAGAAGGAGGTGGACCCGCCCTCCCCGGGGGCCTCCCCCTCCAGCCCGTGGCCGACCATGCGGCACCAGGCGGGGAGGTCCTCCTTCACGGAGGACTCGCGGCTGCGCACCTCGAGGAGCCCCCCCGGGGGGAGGGGCTCCATGGCCCGGCGGATGATGAGGAGGAGCCCGCTCCCGCAGTCCAGGTCGCCGCCGTCGCAGAGGGCGTCGGGGCGGGGGGCGGGGTCCGTCACGCCCCTAGTAGGACAGGCAGGGGGTCCCGCCGGAGAGGAATTCCACGAGCTTCGCCCCCCCGACGATGGTGGCGCCCGGGACGAGGTTCCCCTCGGCGAGCCCCCTCTTCTTGAAGCAGGGGGAGCAGACCCAGATCCTCCCGCCCGCCTCGACGAAGGAGGCCATGAGGTCCTTGAGGGGGGAGAAGCCCTCCTCGCGGACGTCGTCGGCGTAGCCCTTCTGGCTGAGGCGGACCCCCTCGATGCTCAGGAACACGAGGGTCTCCTTGCCGGAGGCCGCGGCGGCGTTGGCGACCACGAAGGCGACGGTCGCCTTGTCGGCGTTGTCCTTCGCGAAGGAGAGGCTCACGCACATCTTCTCGGCCATGGTCAGTCCTCCCTGCGGCGGATGCGGTACCGGGGATGGCGGTCCTCCACCAGCAGGTGGCCGGTGGTGAAGCACCAGGCGGGGATGTCGAGGGGGGCGGCCGGGTCGGTGGCCTTAACGGCGAGCACGTCGCCGGGCGCCAGGGCCAGCATCCTGCGCCGGAGCTCGATGAGCAGCTCCCCGCAGGAGAGGTCGCCGGCGTCGTACTCGACTTCCAGCGACACGGTCGCGCCCCCCTCTCAGTCGATCAGCGGGTTTCTTCCCGGAAGGTGAGCTTGCGCGTCCAGCCCTCCTTCTCCTTCAGCGGCTTCCCGTCGGCCTCGATCCAGGCCTTGGCCAGCATGTTCACGGGTGCGGAGGCCCCCTCCAGCACGAGGTCGCGGCCCCGGTGCCAGACGACCCTCCGCGCGTCGATGTTCCCGAAATAGTAGTCGACCATGGCCGGATCGCCCTTCTCGTAACCCGCGGCCGTGGTGAGGACGACCTTCTCGCGGTTGCCGTCGTTCAGCGCGAAGTCCCCGACGAAGAGGTCCGCCACGGCGACGTCGTGCACGATCCAGCCGATCCCCGGCGCCCAGAACTCGATCCAGCAGTGGTAGGACTGGTCGGCGTCCTTGCCGTCGAGGGACTTCTTGAAGAAGGAGCCGTAGACCATGCGCGTCGGGATCCCCGCCGAGCGGGCCAGGGCGGTCCAGAGCGAGTGGAAGTCGGTGCAGTTGCCGGTCTTCGAGGCGAGGCAGTACTCCGCGCTCCCGACCGGGGAGGCCTTGAGGCGGTCGGGGTACTTGACCCAGTACTCCACGTTCTTCAGCGTCCAGTCGTAGAGCTTGCGCGAGGCGGAGACGGGGTTGCGGTCCCCGCCCGTGATGTCCAGGGCCAGCTTCCGGAACTCCTCGTTGACGGGCACCTGGGCGTCGGACCCGAGGTACGCCGCCATGTCCCTGGTCTCGCCGGGGAAGAGGGGGCGGGTGTCGGCGGGGTCGACGTCGGTGAGGACCTCCCGCCGGGTGATGCCGAACTCCTCCACGTCGGGGACGACCCGGTGGGGGTGGGGGGAGGTCACCCGGACGACGGAGACCTCCTGGAAGGGATCCTGCTGGGGCATGGCGAACCAGCAGCGCAGGTCCTTCGCCCCCGCGGGGGGGGTGACGGTGAAGGCGTGGCGGGCCTCGAAGGTGGCCGAGGCGCCGGGCCGGGCGCCGGCGGAGGCGCAGCCGGCCCCCGCCGCGGCGGCCATGAGGGCCGCCGCGAGCAGCGTGGTGCGTCCCGTCATGGAGACCTCCTAGAAGTGGTAGGCGATGTAGGCCTGGACGCGGTTGTCGAGGCCGCCCTTCTGACCCTTGAACTGCGTGTGCCAGTGCATGAAGTCGACGCCCGTCTCGATCACGTCCCAGTTCCAGTGGGCGGCGGCGTACCAGATCCGGTTGCGGTCGCGCCCGCCGACGCCGAGGTCCCCGCTGTCCGGGTTGTCCTCGCTGAAACCGGCCGCGAGGGTGAGGGACTTCGAGGCCTTGAACCCGACCTCGAGCCATCCGCCCTGCGCCGCGATCTCCTGGCCGGCCGCGTTGACGCCCTGGAAGATCCCGCCGCGGACGTCGTCCATGTTGCGGCCGACGTAGGCCTCACCCTTCACGTAGATCTCGGCGGTGACGGGGAAGTGCAGGTCCACGCCGAGGGCCGTGGAGGAGAAGTCGCCGTGGGAGCCGACGTCGGCGGCGGTCTTCTCGCGGGCGCGGTGGCCCCAGAGGCCCATCTCGATGGTGCGGCCGTCGAGGGGGGCGCCGAAGCCGATGCGGGCCTGGAGGGAAGGCAGCCCCGAGGCCTCGCCGTCGCGCACGCCGTCCCCGTCGAGGTTCTGGTTGTCCTGGGCGCCCGTGAGGCCGGCCATGCCGGCGAGGGTGAGGGTGCCGTTGCCGATCTTCTCGTTGCGGGTCCACCGGACCTGGGCCCTGCGGTCGCCGAGGTTGCCGGCCCCCCAGTTGACGAGGTCGGGGTTCACGATGGGCCACAGGGGAGCGATGAGGTCGGTGGTCTGCCCGGCGAGGAGGGTGTCCTTCTCCCAGCCGAGGGTGAGGAAGGCGTGGCGCATGCGCAGCGCGGCGCGGGACTCCGACTGGCCGGAGAGCCCGTTGTTGTAGAAGTCGATCTCGAGCTTGCCGGTCACCTTCGCGTCGCCGAGGTCGGCGAGCTTCCCGCCGTCGAGGTCGAAGCCGAAGCGGGTGAGGCGGGGGTGCATGGTGAAGTCCCCCCGGTTCTTGCTCACGCCGCCCGGCACCGTCGGGTCCTCGGAGCGGACCCAGCCGATGGTCTGGGTGTTGCTCGGCATGGAGTCGTCCCAGATCGCGTCCAGGCGCAGGAACCCGTAGAACTTGAAGCGGCTCCCCTTCTTCGTCGGCATCCCGCCCTTGAGGTAGTCCTCGATCTGCTTCGAGAGGGACGCGTCGCCCCCCTCCTGCGGGACGGCCGCGCTCGCCTCGAGCTCGGTGATGCGCCTCTGCTGGAGTTCGACCTTCGTCATCAGGTCGTTCTGGGAGCGGCGCAGCGCCTCGATCTCCTCGAGGAGCCGCGCGGCGGTGCCCGACTCGTCGGCGAAGGCGGATGCGGCGCCGGCGAGGAGCAGCGCGCCCCCCGCGACGATGCCCCCGATGGGGGTGAGACGGCGATGGCCCATGCCCTGGGTCCTCCTTTTGGGTTCCTGACGGCGGGTCCACAGTATGGAATCAACCAGACGGATATCAAGATTCCGTTTCCTCTATATCCCCGGCGGGCCGCCTCCCCCCGGGGGGAGGGGACGGGGAGGTGCGCCCCGGGGGGCGATCCCGCCGGCCTTCCCGGGTACAATCCGGCCGCGATGAGAGCCCCCCGCCTCCTCCTCCCGGGCGCCGCCGCCGTCCTCCTCGCGGCCGCCCTGCAGCCGCCGCCGCCCGTCCCGGCCCTCGGGGCGTCGCTGCGGGAGAAGCCCTCGGTGGACGACGCCGTCGGCTACTCCATCCGGCCCATCAGCGGGTGGGAGGCCTCCCCGCGGAAGAACCCCGACGACCCCACGGCCCGCTGCCTGGTGGGGGGGTGGTACGCGAAGGGGAAGGAGACCAACGAGGCCGAGGTCTCGGTCTTCGCCTTCGGGAAGTTCTTCCCCGAGGAGTCCCGCGCCGTCCCCACGGAGTCCGGGGCCCCGCCCGCTCCCGGTCCCGAGGGGGGCGGGGGCGACCCGCCCCCCGGGGAGGATCCCCCCCCGGGCCCGCCCTCCGACCCTCCCCCCGGAAAGGAGCCTCCCCCCGCGGACGGCCCTCCCCCCGAGGGAGGGAAGCCCGACGAGCCCGGGACCGGCGGCGGGGAGCCCGGGGGGAAGCCGAAGCCCCCGGCCCCGAAGGCGCCCACCTCCCTCAAGGACCTCTTCGGCGAGGCGCCGAAGTCCTTCGAGGAGTGGCTCCAGGGGTGGCGCGACGGCGCCTCGAAGCGGGGCGGGAGCCTCGACCTCTCCCCTTCGAAGGCGAAGTTCGGGGAGGACGAGGGGTTCCTCTACGAGGGGACCTACCGCGACTTCTCCGGCCGCACCTACCAGCTCATGGCCGCCTCCGTCCGCCGCGGGGAGTTCGAGGTGGCGGCCGTCTACTCCATCCGGGACCACAAGTACTTCGCCCGGGACTTCAAGGGGACCTTCCGCGATTCGCTGAAGTCCCTGCGCATCCTCGCGCAGCGGCAGATGGAGAAGGCCCGGGCCGACCTCGCGAAGAAGCTGGCCGAGGCCGGGGGGGACGAGGCGGCCTGGGCGGCCCGGGTCATCGACGGCCTCCCGCCGGGCTGGACCTACAGGAAGACCGCCAACTACGTCATCGTCCACGACAAGTCCATCGAGAACTCCGCCGTCGGGGTCCCCGGGCTCATCGAGAAGATCGCCGTGCGGCTCGAGGCGCTGCGCAAGGAGGTCTACGAGCCCCTCTTCCCCCCGGACCGGCCCGTCACGGCCCTCTCCGTGGTGAAGGTCACCCAGGACCCGGCCCAGTACTTCGCCTACGGGGCCCCGCAGGGCTCCGCCGGCTACTGGTCCTGGCCCTCGCGCGAGCTCGTCTTCTTCTGCATGCGGGAGAAGGTGGACCTCACGCTGGACGTCCTCAACCACGAGGCCTTCCATCAGTACATCTTCTACTCCGTGGGGCAGGTCTCCCCCCACTCCTGGTTCAACGAGGGTCACGGCGACTACTTCGCCGGCTTCGACCGGAAGGACGGGAAGTACCGGCCCGCGAAGTTCGAGTGGCGGCGGAAGAAGATCGAGGAGGCCATCAAGGGCCGCCGCCACGTCCCCCTGGACAAGTTCCTCCGCTTCTCCCAGGCCGAGTACTACCAGCGGGGCGGGGATCCCTCCAAGGGGGGGGACGTCCTCCAGAACTACGCCCAGGGCTGGTCGCTCATCTGGTTCCTCCGGACGACGAAGGAGCCGAAGTACCAGGGCATCCTCGACCGGTACTTCAACACCCTCAAGGCCGCGGTCACCGGGTGGAGGACCGCGGAGGAGGAGGCCGCCCGGAAGGAGAACCGCAAGCCCCTTCCCTCCTTCCTCTTCCCCCCGGAGCTCAACGCGAGGGCCATGGAGGAGGCGCTCAAGGCCGGCTTCGACGGCATCGACCT
>JAKLKS010000359.1 GCA_023150535.1 Planctomycetota bacterium | reverse complement strand
CCGTCGGGCACGATGCGGCGCAGGACCACGACGGGCGAGGTGACGACGCGACGGATCCACGCCTCGGCGGCGGGCCCCCCCTTGTCCTCGTAGTCCCCGCGGCTCGCGCGGTCGGAGACGGTCAGGATCGCGACGCGGATGGCCGCCTCCAGTCGCCGGAGCGCCCGCCGGACTTGGAGAGGAGCCGCACCCCCTCGATGCGGGCGGAGCGGTCCGCCCCCTTCACCATGTCGTAGACGGTGAGGGCGGCCACGGCCGCCCCGGTCATGGCCTCCATCTCGACGCCGGTGCGGTCCAGCGCCCGGACGGTGCAGAGGAGGCGCACCCCCCCCCGCGCGAGGGTCGGCTCGAGGGCCACGTCCACGAGGGAGAGGGGGTGGCAGAGGGGGACGAGGTCGGAGGTGCGCTTGGCCCCCTGGATGCCGGCGAGGCGGGCGGTGCCGAGGACGTCCCCCTTCGGGCCCCCCCCCGTGCGGACGAGGCGGAGGGCGGCCGGCGAGAGCCGGACGACCGCCTCCGCGACGGCCCTGCGGTCGGTGACGGGCTTCGCCCCCACGTCCACCATGCGGGCCCGGCCGCGGGCGTCGAGGTGGCTGAGGGCGGGGGCGGAGGGGGGCTTCCGTCGGGGCACGGGGGCTCCTGTGGCGGGTTCCCGGGCCGCCCGGGAGACCGAATCCGGGCATCCTACCGCCCCGCGGGCCCGGGACCGACTTCCGGGGAGGGGTCGTCACGGAGGCGATCCGCACCGCTTCACTTCTCCCCCCCCCGGCCGCCCCCGCGGTACCCTCTCCCCATGGCCCAGCGCAAGGTGAAGTGCCCCAACTGCGGAGCCGAGACCGCCGCCACGGGCGCCTGCGGCTTCTGCGGGGCCACGGCCTTCGTGGACGGCGTGGCCGGGAGGCTCCTCCCCTCCGACCTCAAGTGCCCCCGCTGCAAGGGCGGCCCCGGCCTCCGCGGCCTCGAGCACGACGGGATCCGGGCCGACCTCTGCATGGGCTGCCACGGGGTCTGGTTCGGTCCGGGCCAGCTCGAGGAGGCGATCCGCACCGCCTCGAAGCGCGCCCCCGCCCCGGGCGAGGGGGAGCGGGGCCCCGACCACGGGGGGGTGGAGCCGGTGCGCTACGCCCGCTGCCCCCGCTGCGACGGGGGGATGTCCCGGGTCCCCCTGGCGCGCAAGCCGCTGGTCATCGTGGACCGCTGCCCCGCCCACGGGGACTGGTGCGACGGCGGCGAGCTCGGCCAGTTGAAGGTGGTGGCGCGGACCCGGGGGATGGCGGCCATCGGGGCCCCGGAGCCGACCCGGGCCATGGACCCGAAGGCGGGAAGGGCGAAGCCCGCCCCCTTGGACCTCCCGCTCGGACCGGCGCCGCGGAGGGGGGGCCTCCTCCCCACCATGGTCCGCCGCCGCCCCGACCTCTTCGACCTCCTCTGGAGCCTCTTCTCCTGAGCACCCCGCTCCCCGAGCGCGCCGGCGTCAACAGGGTGGTCGTCGCCATGACGGACGGGACCCGGCACCGGGGGTACGTCTACAACTTCAGCCCCGGGGCCGAGAGCCTCCACCTCTTCCCCTCGGACTCGACGGACAAGCGGTTCGCGAAGCTGGTCGAACTCAGGGACTGCAAGGCGATCTTCTTCGTGCGGACCCATGAGGGGAACCGGGCGGCGCGGGAGGCGTCCCGCCGGGCGGGGCCGAAGCGCATCCCGCGCGGGGTCCGGGGCGTGAAGATGCGGATCCACTTCAAGGACGGCGAGGTGCTGATGGCCTCCTCGGAGGCCTACAGCCCGTCGCGGCCGGGGTTCTTCGCCTACCCGCTGGAGGCGGACTCGAACAACCTGCGCATCTTCGTCGTGAACGCGAACGTCCGGCAGGTGGTGACGGGGACGGCGGCGGAGGATTCGGCGCCCACGGGCCTCCTCCGGCAGGAGCGCCTGGCGGCGCCCGCCCTCCCCCCCCCTCCTCCCGCCCCCGCCGCCCCCCCGCGCCCCGGTCCTCCGCCCGCGTCCGGAGCGCTTCCCGTGGAGGCCAGGGTCGAGGCGGTCCTGCGGATCCTCGTCGGCGAACCCACCGAGGCGGTGGCGGCCGACACCGGCGTCCCCGCCGCCGTGCTCCTCTTCTGGACCGAGACCTTCCTCAAGGCCGGCCGCGCCGCCCTCGGCGGGTAGCCATACCGGACCCGACCCGGGTCGGCGGCGGAACCGGGGACTCTCCGGCGCTACCTTCCTCCCCGCAGCCTCCCCCAGGCCTCCCGCGGCGTCACGATGGTCACCGGCGCCCACCCGGCGACGGCCTAGAGGTCCCTGTCCCTCGTCACCAGGAGGTCCGCCTCCACCGCCGCCGACACCGCCTCGGCGCGCGTGGCGCCGAACTTCCGGACCTGCGTCCGCCGCAGTTCCTCGAGGACGACCTCCCCGGTCGCGATCTCGTGCCGCGACAGCACCTCCCGCGGCAGGTCGGCGCGGAGCCCGCGGGCGAGGAACGCGGAGACGAGCACGTGGGCGTCGAGGAGGACCCTCGCGCCCACCTCAGGCGAGGGACCGGGCCACGTCCTCGTCCGTGAGCACCCCCTTCGCCTCCCCGCGGGGGAGGAGGGACTCCCGCGCCCTCTCGAACCGCAGGAGCGCGACCTGACGCGCGAGGGCCTCGCGGACCACCTCGCTCCGGGTCCTTCCGAGGCGCCGGCAGAGGGCGTCGAGGTCCTTCCTCAGGGCCGCGTCGAGCCGGATGGTCACCGTGGCGTTCCCCATGCAACACAGTGGACCACATCTCCCCCTTTCACCCCCCCGTCCGGAACGACACCGCCTCCGCGAGGTGGCGGCGCGCGATGCCCTCCGCCCCCTCGAGGTCGGCCGCCGTCCGCGCCAGGCGCCGCACCCGCACCACCGCCCGCGCCGACATCCGCAGCCGATCCGCCGCCCGCTCGAGGAACGCCTCCCCCTCCCGGTCCGGCGCCGCCCACCGGTCGAGC
>JAKLKS010000358.1 GCA_023150535.1 Planctomycetota bacterium | reverse complement strand
GCCCGGGACGCCTCCCTTCCGGGACCGTTGGAGAGACGAAGGGGGGTGGAAGCCCTGTGGGATCCCCTGAAGGGGAGGCTCGCGGGTGGGCGGTCTCCCCGGATCCGGAGTCCGACAGGGCGCTCGCCTCTCTCCGGCCGGGGAGGGCGGGGAGGAAGGGCGCGAAGGGAGTGCCAGGCGGGCGCCTGATAGGATGGGGTCGGCCGAGAGGGAGGGGAGGACCCATGGCGGGAACCGTGCGCGGACTCCGTTGGGCGGCCCTCGCCGCGGCCCTGGCGCCGGCGGCCATCGCGTGGTCCGGCGAGGAGGCCGCTCCCCCGGCGCCCCCCCGATACGAGGGGAGGACGACCACCGAGTGGGCGGGACTCCTGGCGGCGGAGGACATCGCCACCAGGAAGCGGGCGGCCTACGCGCTATGGAATCTCGGTTCCTCGGCGGGCGAGGCCGCCCTTCCCCTCGTGCGGGCCCTCGAGGACGGGGACGCCTACGTGCGGACGACCTCCGCCCGGGCCCTGGAGCGACTCGGGGCGGCCGCCCTGGAGCCGGTCCTCCCGGAGATCGCGTCGGCGATCCTCGACGCGCGGCAGGAGGTGCGCCGGGAGGCGGTCACGCTCCTGTGGCGCCTCGGGCCGGCCTCCGCCGGGGTCGTCCCCGGGCTGGTGAAGGGGCTCGCTTCCGAGGACCCCGTCGTGCGGGCCAACGCTGCGGCCGCGCTCGGCAACGCGGAGGGGGCGGCGAAGCCCGCCCTCGGGGAGATCCTCCGGCTCCTCGGCGACCGGGACGAGGCGGTCCGCGCCTGGTCGGCCAGGGCGCTCGTCCGCATCGATCCGTCCGCGGCCTTCTCCTCGGAGCGGCCGGAGGTCCGGCTGGCGGCCCTCCAGTACTGGTCGGGGGACGCCTCCTCCCCCTCCACGGTGGGGGCATGGAAGAGGCCGGAAGTCCTCGCGGGGGTCCTCCTCTGCACGAAGGACCGCTCGGAGGAGGTGCGGGGCTGGGCCGTCCACGTGCTGGACAACTTCGCCGGCTTCGGAGGGGCCGGGGATCACCCGGAGTGGATGGCGGTGTTCCGCGGGATCCTGGAGAAGGAGAAGGTGCCCGCCATCCGCGCGACGGGGGCCTTCGGCCTCGCCCGCTTCAAGGAGCACGCCCCGGAGGTGGTCCCGCTCCTCGCGGCGGCCACGGACTGCGACGAGCCCGAGGTGGAGCGCGCCGCGATCCTCGCGCTGGGCTGGCTCCGGGCGGAGGCCCGCCCCGCCGTGCCGGCGATCCTCGCCGCCTTCGAGGATGCGGATCCGGAGACGCGGGACGCCGCCGCCGTCGCCCTGGGCAGCATCGGGGACGGATCGGAACCCGTCATCGACGCCCTCCTCCAGGTCCTCGGGAGCGGAACCCGTTTCGGGCCCCGCAACGCCGCGAACTCCCTCGGCATCCTGGGGAAGGGGTCCTCCGCCGCGGTGAAGGCCCTGGCGGCGGTGGTCCGGAACGGGGAGGAGAACCCCTTCCTGCGGGCGGACGCGGCCCGGGCGCTCGGCCGGATCGGCGGCGGGGAGGCGCTGGCCGCCCTCACCGCCTTCTTCCGGGAGGACCCCGCCTCCCCGGCCGAGGTCGCGGGCTCCCTGGTCGCCCTCGATTCCCCGCTCGCGCCGGAGGCCGTCGCGAGGCTGGCCGCCCTCGCCGCCGACCCCGCCAACCCCTGGGCGTCCATCGCCGTCGGCTGGGTCCGCGACCTCGGACCGAAGGCCGCCGCCGCCGCACCGGCGATGGCGGGCCTGCTCTCCTCGGGCGACGCGACGCTCCGGATCCAGGCGGCGAACGCCCTCGGCTCCATCGGCCCGGCCGCCGGGGGGGTCCTCCCCGCGCTGGAGGCGGCCACGAAGTCGGGGGACGCGGAACTGGCCGGGGCGGCCGCGGCCGCGATGGAGGCGATCCGGGCGAAGCCGGAAACCCCGAAGTAGGGTCCGGGGCGGACGGGGAGGGGCTCCCGTCCTGCCAGGTTTCCATCAACGAACCCTGTGATATCAGGGGAATTCCATCGATTTCCCTCGCACCCGCCCCCCTGCCGCCGGACTTTCCCCGGTTCCGCCGCCAACCCGGGTCGGGTTCGGAATGGCGGAATGGCGGGTCGGGTGCGGTATGGCTACCGCAGGCTCTCCATCGGGCGCACGGTCAGGGCGCGGGCGCTCGCGGCGAGGCCGCAGAGCGCCGTCAGCACCGCGCAGGCGGCCGCCGTCGCCGGGAGGATCGCCCAGGGGAGGGAGACCGGCAGGTCGGCCACGCGCTCGAGGAAGCCCCAGGCGAGCAGCAGCGCTCCGCCCGCCCCGATCCCCCCCGCCACGAGGCCGCAGAGGCCGTACTCGACCCCGAGCAGGACCGCCACGCCCCCCCGCGTCACCCCCAGCGTCTTGAGGAGCGCCGTCTCCCGCGTCCGCCGCAGCGTCGAGGCGCTCACCGCCCCCGCGAGGATGGCGAGCCCCGCGAACACCGTGAAGGAGCCGAGCGCCCGGATCCCGAAGGCGACCCGGCGCACCAGCGCCACCACCCGCTCGATCACCGGCCGCACGCGGATCATCGTCACCCCGGGGAAGGACGCCGCCAGCCGGTCCTGCACCCCCTGCTCCGCCCCCTCCTCGAGCCGGGCGTTGGCGATCTCGAAGGCCGGCGCCCCCTCCATGGAGCCCGGCTCCACCACGACGAAGAAGTTGATGGCGAAGGAGGTCCACTCCACCGACCGGAGCGAGGTCACCGCGAACTCCATGGGGACCCCCTGCACGTCGAAGACGACCGTCCCCCCCACCCCGACCCCGAGGTCCCCCGCGAACCGCTCCTCCAGGCTCACCTCCGGCCGCGCCGGGTCGCTCCAGAGCGCCCCCGCCACGATCCGGTTGTCCGGCGGCAGCGTCTCCCGCCAGGTGATCCGCTGCTCCCGCGTCAGGACCCACCGCGCCCGGTCCCCCTCGGCCGCCTCCCGCGCGAGGTCCTCCACCGCCCGCCCGT
>JAKLKS010000357.1 GCA_023150535.1 Planctomycetota bacterium | reverse complement strand
CTGGCAGGCCCCGCAGACGAAGCTGCTGCCGGGGGCGAAGGAGGAGACGTCGAACTGGGCCCCGCAGCGGGGGCAGGCGACGAGGTTCATGGGCTTCGATCTCCGGTGCCGGGGCGCGCCGGGGGCGCCGCCGCGAAAGCGCCATCGTACATCCGGGTCATGGGGGCGGAACGGGGATCTCCCCCGGGTGACGGGCGGGGTCGCGCCCCGTCCCCGCGGGGACCCCGGCGGGCGCCGCCGTGACGGCGCCCGGTGACCGGACCATCGAAGCCCGCCCCACTGTCTCCTTTCCGATACACTTGTCCGGCAGGATTCGTGCTGAGGAGGGAACACCGTGAGGCACCCCGCCGCCGCGCTCCTGGTGCTCCTGGCCGCCGCCCCCGCCCCCGCGCGTCCCGCGGGGGAGGAGCGGCCCCGGGTGGGAGTCCTGTTCTGGCACGATTCCCCCAACGACCGCGCCGCCTTCGAGGGGGTGCGGGACGGCTTCGCCCTGGCGGGGAGCGAGCCCATCTTCGAGATCGTGGAGGCCCGGGGCGAGGACGCCGCGGCCCGCGCGGCGCTGCGCGACTTCGAGGCCCGCGGCCTGGACCTTGTCTACGCCATGGGGACCGGCGCGGCGCTGCGGGCGAAGGAGGAGGTGGAGGGGATCCCCGTGGTCTTCACCGCGGTCACCGACCCCGTGGGCTCCGGCCTCGTCCCCTCCCTGAAGGGCTCCGGGCGGAACCTCTGCGGGAACGGCAGCGGCGTGGCCGCCGCCGACACGCTGGCCGTCTTCCGGCGCGCCCTCCCCGACCTCCGCGCCCTCGCCGTCGTCCACGACCCGGAGAACCCCGTCTCCTCCGCCGAGGTCCGCTCGCTCCGCGAGGCGGCCGCGAGGCTCGACCCGCCGCTGCGCCTCCTCGAGCGGCCGACCCCGGCCGCGGCGCTCCGCGCGCCGGGCGGGCTCCGCGAGGCGGCCCGGCGGGCCCTCGAGGGGGCCGGGGCCCTCTGGATCCCCATCGACATCGAGGTCTACTCCCGCGCCGGGGAGGCCGGCGCCGCCGCGGCCGAGGCGCGGAGGCCGGTCCTGGCCACCGCCCCCGCGGCCTCCCGCACCGCGGCCGCCGTCTGCGTGGCCGCCAACTTCCGCGCCCTCGGCCGGTCCTCCGTCGTCCTCGCGCGCGCGGCGCTCGCGGGGAGGGACCCCGGCTCCCTGGAGGTCCCCTTCCCCCGCTCCTACGGCGTGATCGTCAACCTGGAGGCGGCCCGGCGCTCCGGCTGGGAGCCGCCCCTGGAGTTCCTCGCGGCCACGGACGAGTTCGCCGGCGTCGCGGGGGGGAGGTGACCGTGGCCCCCGCCCCCTCCCGCCGCCTCCCCGGCCTGCGCGCCCTCTCGGCCCTCCTGCTCGCCGCCGTGCTCGCCGGGGCCGGCGCCCTCGTCTGGTTCGTCCACGCGCCCTGGCTCCGGTCCCGCATCGGGGCGGAGTCGGAGCGCCTCGTCTCGGCGGCCCTCGAGGAGACCGCGGCCGCGCGCCGCGAGGACCTCGACCGCGCCGCCGGCGTGCTGCGCGCCGGGACCGAGCACCTCGTGGAGCGCTGGAGGAGGGACATGGAGGACCTCCCCTTCGAGCTCGTGGCCGGGGACCCCGCCGCCGTCCGGGCCCTGGCCGTGGCCGCCACGGAGGAGGTGGGCGCCGCCTCCCGGGAGAGCGCCCGGGTCCTCGCCTCGGAGGTGCGCCTGCGGAGCGACGCCCGCATGGCCCGCCTCGAGGCCGCCCTCGGCGCGCTCCGCGCCGACGCGGAGAGCCGCACCGCCGCCGACCTCGCCCTCTCCTCCTCCCTGCTCCTCCTCGGGCTCCTCGCGGCCCTCCTCGGGCTCCAGGGGCTCCTCCTCGGGCGGACGGTGGTGGCGCCCGTGCGCCGCATCGCCGAGGGAGCGGAGCGGATCGCCGCCGGGGACCTCTCCCACCGCGTGGAGGAGGCGGGCTCCCGGGAGGTGGCCGACCTCGCCGCCGGCCTCAACCGGATGGCCGCCTCCGTGGAGGCATCCTCCGCGGAGGTGCGGGCCCTCAACGAGGGCCTGGAGCGGCGCGTGCGCGAGAAGAGCGCCGCCCTCGTGCGGGCGGAGACGCTGGCGAGCCTCGGCACGCTCGCCGGCGGGGTCGCCCACGAGTTCAACAACCTCCTCGGCGGCATCCTCGGCACCGCGGAGGAGGCCCTCGCGGACGCCCCCGACGAGGGGACGCGGGAATCCCTCGACCTCGTGGTCCGCACGGCGAAGCGGGGCTGCGCGGTGACGGAGAACCTCCTGCGCTTCGCCCGCCCCCGGGAGCCCCGGATCGAGGACGTGGACGCCGCCTCCGTGGTCCGGGACGCGGCCGCGCTCGTGCAGGCCGAGGCGCGATCGCGCGGCGTCGCCCTGGAGGTCCGCGCCGAGGGGGCCCCCCGCCTGCGGGCCGACCCCGCGGAGTTCCACCAGGTGGTGCTCAACCTGCTGGCCAACGCCGTCGCCTTCACCCCCCGGGGCGGCAGGGTCGAGGCCTCCCTGCGGTCCGCGGAGGGGAGCCCCTTCGTGCTCGAGGTGAGGGACACCGGCCCCGGCATCGCGCCGGAGGCCCTGCCGCGGATCTTCGAGCCCTTCTTCACCACCCGCGGCTCCGAGGGGACCGGCCTCGGACTGGCGGTCTCCCACGGAATCGTGCGCGCCCACGGCGGCTCCATCGAGGCGGCGAACGATCCGCGGGGCGGGGCGCTCTTCACGGTCCGGATCCCCGCGGGAGGCGCGCCATGAGCGGACTCCGTCCGAGGGTGCTCGTCGTGGACGACGAGGAGAGCATGCGGTTCTTCCTCCGCCGGGCCCTCGCGCGGCGGGGCTTCGAGGTGGAGACCGCGGCGGACGGCGCGGAGGGGCTCGCCCGGTTCGAGGCCTCCCCGCCGGACGCGGTGCTCCTCGACGTCCGCCTCCCCGGCATGGGGGGCCGCGAGGTGCTGGAGCGGATCCGCGCCCGGGACGGGCTCGTCCCCGTCCTCATGATGACCGGCTTC
>JAKLKS010000356.1 GCA_023150535.1 Planctomycetota bacterium | reverse complement strand
GTGTCCCCGGGGCGGAAGGGGGCGGGCTCGGCGCGGCGGTCGAAGGCCCGCAGGCGGCCCTCCCCGGAGAGGAAGAGGACCGCGCTCCAGGAGCCGGGGCCGCCGTCCTCCTCCCCGCCCCCCGCCGTCTCCAGGGTCGCCGTGCCGCCGAGGGTGAGGTGCTCCGCGGAGAACCACCTCGTCGAGAAGAGGAGGAGCCGCCGCAGGTTCCCGTCGTCCTCCAGCTCCCGGGGCACGACCCGGTCCGGCTCCCGCGGGCCGAAGCGGGCCGCCTCGAGCGCCGCGTCGAGGTGGAGTTCCCGGGCCCCCCCCGTCTTCCCGGTCCTCCCCCAGTCGTGGAGGCGGTAGGTCGTCTCGCTGCTCTGCTGGATCTCGGCGAGGAGGAGCCCGCCCCCCGCGGCGTGGACGGTCCCGGCGGAGACCACGACGACGTCCCCCGCGCGCGGCTCGAAGGAGTGGAGGCACTCCTCCGCCCTCCCCTCGGCCAGCGCCCCGCGGAGGGACTCCGGCGTCACCCCGTCCCGGAACCCCTTCCAGATGCGGGCCCCGGGATCGGCCTCGAGGACGACCCATGCCTCGCTCTTCGCCTCCGTGCCGTGCCCGAGGGCGACCGCGGCGTCGGGGTGGACCTGGAGCGAGAGCCGGTCCTGCACGTCGAGGATCTTGAGGAGGAGCGGGAGTTCGCGGCCCCCGCGGAGCGAGGAGAGGGTCCGGCCCCGGAGCGGCCCGTTGCGGATGGCGCTGGAGCCCGCGGGCCGGTCGAAGAGCTCCCAGGACTCCCCCACGGGCGCGCTCCCCGGGAGGACCCGCCCGAAGGCCCGCTCCAGGCGCCGGCCGCCCCAGGGCTTCTCGAGGTAGCGGGGCTCCAGGAGCATCGGGTAGGGGGCGGCGGCGGGATCGGTCACGGGGGAGATGCTACCGCCGGCGGCGGCGCGCGGACGACGAAGGCGGCCGGGGCGCGGGGCGCGCCGGCGGCGGCGCGGCGAGGAGATCCCGGGCGGCCTCGAGGCCGCGCTCGGCGAGCCCCTCGCCGCGGAGCATCTCGGCCAGTTCCCGCTCGCGGGCGGCGCCCGAGAGCTCCTCCACCGCGGCGGTGGTGCGGCCCCCGGAGACCTCCTTCGTCACCCGCAGGTGCTGGTCGGCGGCCGCGGCGATGGCGGGGATGTGGGTGACGACCAGCACCTGGCGGCCGGCGGCGACCGCCCGCAGGCGTGCGGCCACGGCGGGCCCGAGGCGTCCGCCGACCTCGGCATCGACCTCGTCGAAGACCAGCACCGGGGTGCGGTCGGCGTCCGCCAGGCGCGTCTTGAGCGCCAGCGCGACGCGCGCGAGCTCCCCGCCGCTGGCCACGCGGGCGAGGGGGAGGAGGGGCTCCCCGGGGTTCGCCTGGAAGAGGAACTCCACGCGGCCGGGGCCCGACTCCGTCGCCGTGTCCCGGAGGTCCCCCTCCCCCTCCTCCACGAGGACCTCGAAGCGCGCGGCGCCGAGGGCGAGGTCGGCCATCTCGGCGAGGACCCCCGCGGCCAGGGCGCGGGCGGCGGCGCGGCGCTTCCTCGCGAGGGCCTTCCCCGCGGCGGCGAGCGCGGCGGCGGCGGCGGCCTCGACGACGGAGGCGCGCCCGGCGTCCTCCTCCTCGGCGCGGAGCGAGGCGGACTCCGCGGCGGCGGCGGCCCCGGCGGCGAGGGCCTCCTCCTCGGAGGGCCCGTGGGCGCGGAGCAGCCGGTCGAGGGCCTCCAGGCGCTCCTCGACGGCGGCGCGGCGCTCCGGGTCGAGGTCGGAGGCGTCGCGGAGGCGGGCCGCCTCCCGGGCGGCGGCGTCCACCCGCTCGAGGGCCTCGTCGACGAGGTCCCGCGCGGCCGCGAGCCGGGGGTCGAGCTCCGAGGCCCGGGCGAGGGCGGATCGGGCGGCGCCGAGCCGGTCGCCGGCGGAGCCCTCCCCCTCCTGGAGGGCGTCCACCGCCGCGTGGAGGTCGGCGAGGTACCGCTCCGCGCCGTCGAAGCGGGCGCGCTCCCGCTCGAGGTCGGCCTTCTCGCCGGGGCGGAGCCGGGCGCCCCCGACGGCGGCGGCGACGTGGTCGAGGTAGTCGATGCGGGCGAGGCGCTCCCGGCGGCGCGCCTCGAGGCCGGCGCGGCGGTCCCGGGCGGCGCGGGCCTCGCGCAGGGCCCCCGCGAACCGCTCCCTCTCCGCGGTGCAGTTCCCGGCCCGGTCGAGGAGATCGGCCTGGGCGCGGGGGTCGAGCAGGCGCTGGTGCTCGCTCTGGCCGTGGATCTCGACGAGGAGCCGGGCCGCCGCGCGGAGGCCGGCGACGGTGACCGGGGACCCGTCGGCCGAGGCGCGCCCGCGGCCGCCGGGCTCCACGCGCCGCTCGACGAGGAGCTCCCCTCCCTCGGGCTCGTCGATGCCGAGCGCCGCGGCCGCCTCGCGGGCCTGCTCCGGGGAGAGGTGGAAGAGGCCGCGGACCGTGGCCGAGGAGGCGCCGGAGCGGATGACGGCGGCGTCCGCGCGGTCCCCGGCGAGGAGCCCGAGGGCCTCCAGCACGAGGGACTTGCCGACCCCGGTCGCCCCCGTCAGGGCGACGAGGCCGGGCCGGAGCGAGAGCCGTGCCCGCGCGAGGAGCGCGAGGTCCCGGATCTCCAGCTCGGCGAGCACGGGGAGGCTAGGTGACGCGCAGGCCGGGGGTCGCCTCGCCGTCCACCCCGAGGACCTTCACCTTCTCGCCGTCGTGGACCGCGAGGATCATCCCCTGGGACTCGACCCCCCGGAGCATGCGGGGGGCGAGGTTGGCGCAGACGATGACCGTCTTCCCGAGGAGCTGCTCCGGCGCGTAGAAGGCCCGGATGCCCGCGCAGACGGTCCGCTCCTCGCCGCCGAGGTCGAGCCGGATCACGTAGAGCCGATCGGCGTTGGGGTGGATGTCCACCGTCTTCACCCGCGCCGTCTTCAACTCCACCTTCTCGAAGTCCGCGAACTCGATCATGGGGACGCTCCTCGGTTCCTCGGTTTCCTGTGGATAACGGGGTGGACCCCGCGGGCCA
>JAKLKS010000355.1 GCA_023150535.1 Planctomycetota bacterium | reverse complement strand
CGGAGACGCCCGGGGCGCGACGGTCACGGCGGAGTTCCTGAAGCGGAACCGGGGACTGGTGGTGGAGACCCGGTTCTTCGACCGCGGGTTCACGGCGAGGCTGCTGGCGGCGCTGGGGAAGGGGGTGGACGAGAGGGTGACGGGGGTGATGGTGAGGGGGGAGAATCTGCAAGGCCTGAGGTTGCTGACTGAGAGGTACACCCAGTCAATCACGTGTACCTGCATCGATCCACCATATAACACTGGTAATGACGGGTTCATCTATCGGGACGGCTTCGGGCGATCTTCCTGGCTCACAATGCTCGAAGATCGAATCGTTACATGCGTAAGGCTCTTCCACGAGGACAGCGTAATATTTGTCTCAATCGACGACCATGAGATCCACGCGCTGAGGTATCTCATGGATGGTGTCCTTGGGCCAGAGAACTTCGTCACAACTGTCATCTGGCAGAAGGTTTACGCTCCCAAGAGCAGCGCCAAGCATTTCTCGGAGGACCACGATTACGCTGTAGCATACGCGCGAAAGGCCGAATCCTGGAGGCCGGCGCCTCTGCCGCGGACGTCGGAACAGGATGCCCACTACAAGAATCCGGATGGTGACCCTCGTGGCCCATGGCGGGCCGACGGAATGTCCGCGCGAAACTACTATAGCAAAGGTACATACCGTATTACGAACCCGAACGGTCGTGTCATCTCAGCGCCTCCGTCCGGCCGCTACTGGATATACTCCGAAGATAAGTTTCGTGAGCTTGATGCTGACGGGCGAATTTGGTGGGGTGAGAACGGCGATAACCAACCGGCAGTGAAGCGGTTTCGCTCCGAGGTCCGTGACGGTCGCGTGCCACAGACGCTTTGGAAATACGAAGATGTCGGGCATACGCAGGAAGCAAAAAAGGAACTACTCGAATGTGTAACGTTCGAGTCTTCTGCAGGAGTATTTGAAACACCAAAGCCAACCCGCCTCATCAAGCAGATGGCTCGCATCGCCGCTCGTGACAATAATGTGAATTGTATCCTCGACTTCTTCGCCGGCTCCGGCACCACCGGTCACGCCGTGCTGAACCTCAACCGCGAGGACCAGGGCCGTCGCACGTTCATCCTCGTCGAGGTCAACGACTACTTCGACACCGTGCTCGTCCCCCGGATCCTCAAGGCCACCTATAGCAAGGACTGGAAGGAGGGGAAGCCCGTGGACCGGACTCCCGTCCCGGGCGGGGCCATCTACAAGGTCCTCTACCTGGAGTCCTACGAGGACACCCTGGCCAACGTCACCCTGCCGGCCCGGCGGGACGACAGCGTCCTCCCCCTGCGTTTCCGCCGGGAGTACACCGTCCGCTACATGCTGGACCACGAGACCCGGGCGGCGGTGCTGGACCTGGATCGCTTCCGCAGGCCCTTCTCGTGGACCATGGAGGTCAGGCGGGGGGGGATGGTGACGCCGGAGCATCCCGTGGACATGGTGGAGACCTTCAACTACCTGATCGGCCTGCGGGTGTCGCGCTACGGCTTCTTCGGGGATCCCGACCGCCTCCGCTACGTCGAGGGCACCGTCCTGGAGGACGGCGACGAGCGGCGGGTGCTGGTCCTGTGGAGGGACTGCGACGCCGTCCCCGACGCGGAGGTGCTGCGCCTCTTCGACGACCGGGAGTTCGCCCCCGTCTCGTCCCGGGAGTACGACCGGATCTACGTGAACGGGGATCCCCCCCTCGCCAACGTCCGCCGGGACGGCGAGCACTGGAAGGTCCTTGCCATCGAGGACGAGTTCAAGCGTCTCTCCTTCGCCGACGACGACGGGAACTGACGTGGCCCCGCCCACCTTCGAGCAGGCCCTGGTCCTCCAGGACTTCCTCGCGGCGACCCTGGGGGGCAACCCCCTGGACCCGGGGCACCCCACCCACGCCCTCCGGGACGTGCCCCCGGGCTCCAACCCCTCCGGACCCTCGCCCTACCTCCAGGCCTTCCTCGCGCTGCGCCGGCCCGTCCCCGGGATCGCCCTCCCCGAGCAGGACCTGGAGGCGTACGACCGGGACGTGGCGGCGATCACCGACGGCGAGGGGGGCATCAACGCCTCCCGCCCCGCCGAGCCCATCCGCTGGCTCTACTTCCAGTGGGTGGCGCTCATGCACTCCGCCATCTACCTGGACGCGTTCTTCCGGGACCCCGACGACCTGCTCGCCCGCCTCGACGCGCACCTCGGCGCCTTCAACCAGGCCCGGGGGCTCGCCCTGCCGGCCTACACCGTCGAGGACCTCCGGCGCTTCAGCCTGTGGCTCGCCACCGGCGCGGGCAAGACCCTGCTGCTGCACGCCAACCTCCACCAGTTCCGTACCTACCGCGAGCGCCACGGCGCCCCCGAGCCCAAGCACACCCTCCTCCTCGTCCCCACCGACGCCCTGGCGCGGCAGCACGTCGCGGAGCTGAAGAAGTCCGGGATCCGGGCCCGGGTGTACCGGAAGGGGGACGGCGACCTCCTCGGCCGCTTGGAGGTGCTGGTCCTGGTGATCACCCACGTCCTGGACCCGGACCCGTCCGCGCGCTCCCGCCGGAAGCCGAAGGACGGCGAGGTGCTCTACGAGGCCTCCCTCTTCGGGCGCCGGAACCTGCTGCTGGTGGACGAGGGCCACCGGGGCAAGGAGGACGACGGGACGTGGCGGAGGGTCCGGCGCTACCTCGGGGAGGAGGGCTTCACCTTCGAGTACTCGGCCACCCTCAAGGAGGTCGCCCGGCCCGGCCTCGCCTCCCTCACCCGGGAGGCCGAGGACGGCCAGGGGGCGGGGGCGATGGCCCGGGAGTACGCCCGGAGCATCGCCGTGGACTACGCCTTCCGGCGCTTCCACCACGATGGCTACGGCAAGCACTTCCGGGTCCTGTCCCTGGCGACCGGCGCGGTTGGGGACCGCGCCTCCGCCATGGACGCCTACCTCACGGGCTGCCTGCTCGCCTTCTACGAGCAGATGATGGTCTTCGAGGAGGACGGCGCCCTCGTCCGGGAACACCGCGTCGAGAGGCCGCTGGCGGTGTTCGCGGGGCTCCGGGTGGCGGGGGAGGGCTCGGAGGTGCTCCA
>JAKLKS010000354.1 GCA_023150535.1 Planctomycetota bacterium | reverse complement strand
GGCGCTTCGCGCCCTTGCCCTTGCGCCCGCCGCGGCCCTTCGGCGCGGCGCCGCCGGCGGCCTTCTGCTGCTCGACGTACCACTTGGGCGGACGGCCGGGGCGGCCGGGACGCCACTTGCCGGGCTTCTTCGCCGCGGCGCGGCCGGCCTTCGCCCTGCGGCCGGAGCCCTTCGGGCGCCCGCGCTTCGCGGCGCCCGCGGGGGCGGCGCCCTTGAGGGCGGCGAGGATCTGGTCGAGCACGGCGATCTCCGCCTCGCAGGAGGCGACGGTCTTCTTCGCGGCGCGCAGCTCGCCCTCGAGCTCCCCGCGGCGATCGGCGGCGTCCTTGGCCATCTTCCCGTAGTTCGTCATCCCGCCTCCTTCGTGGAAATGCGCGGAATCCCGCGCGGACATTGTGGGGCCGGCGCGGACTCGGAATCTCCGGTGGCCGGAACAGGATTCCCCCCTGCAGGGGAATTCCCCGCCATTGGGCACCGGAATCCGCGGGAATTCCACGGAATTCCGGGGCGCCGGCGAATCCCGGGGATCGAAATCACCCCCTGTCGGGGAGCGGCGGGAGGGCGGCGTCCACGTCCACGCCCCTCTCCCGGGCGGACCCGGAGGCGACGGCGGCCCGGGCGACGGCGCGGGCGACCGAGAGGTGGACCGACGGGTCCAGCGGGTAGGGGACGATCTCCCCCTCCTCGGCCGCGTCGGCGATGGCGCGGGCGGCGGCGAGCTTCATGGGGCCGTTGACGCGGGACGCCCGGACGGCCAGCGCCCCGCGGAAGATCCCGGGGTACGCCAGGGCGTTGTTGACCGTCGTGCCGTCGGCGGCGAAGCGGGCGCCCGCGGCGAGGGCGGCGTCGGGGAGGATCTCGGGGACCGGGTTGGAGAGGGCGAGGATGACGGACCCGGGGCGGACCATGGAGGGACGGAGGAGGCCGGGGGACCCGGTCACGGCGATCACGACCTCGGCCCTCGCCATGAGCGCGTCGAGGTCGGCCAGCGGCTCGCCCCCCCGCTCGGCGAGCATGCGGCGGGCCCCCTCGTCGCGATCGCAGCCGAGCACCTTCCTCGCGCCCTGGGCCATGACGAGCGTGGCGATGCCCGTTCCCGCCGCGCCGAGTCCGACGACCCCCACGACCGAATCCGCGAGGGCGACCCCCGCGGACCGGCAGGCGCAGAGGATCGCCGCGAGGGCGACCACGGCGGTTCCGTGCTGGTCGTCGTGCATGACCGGGATGTCGAGGCGCTCCTCGAGGGCCCGCTCGATGGCGAAGCAGTCCGGGACGCGGATGTCCTCGAGGTGGATGCCGCCGAACCCCGAGGCCACCTCGGCCACCGTCTCGACCACGGTGGCGGGGTCCTTGCTCCGGCAGAGGAGGGGGACCCCGCTCAGCCCCGCGAAGCGATCGTAGAGGACCGACTTCCCCTCCATCACGGGGAGGCTCGCCAGCGGTCCGATGTCGCCCAGGCCGAGGACGCGGGTCCCGTTGGTCACGATGGCCACGGACGCGCCCACGGAGGTGTACTTCCGCGCGAGGGTCGGGTCGTCCTTGATGGCGAGGCAGACGCGCGCCACCCCCGGCGTGTAGAGGTCGCGGAGATCGGCCAGGGTCTCGCACCGCACGCGGGAGACGGTCCGGATCTTCCCCCCCTCGTGGCGGCGCAGGGCGCGGTCGTCGATGGAGACGATCTCCACGCCCGCCAGGGAGCGGAGGTTGGCGACGACCTCGACCATCTGCGGCTCGCCGGAGACGACGACGGACATCTCGCGGACGTTGAAATCCCGGCCGATCCTCAGGGACCGGATTTCCCCGATGAGGGCCCCGGCGCGCCCGATCTCGGCGGCCACCGTCCCCAGCGCCCCCGGCCTGCGGGGGATCTTCAGGCGGAAGAGGATGTCGCGTTCCATGGGCCCATTGTAGGTCGCCGCCGGCGGCGCCCCCGTATTCCCTCAGGCCCGGGGCGGGTCGGCGTATGATGGAGGCGCCCCGCGCGCGGAAAACATGCTGACCTACGCCCTCGACGGTCGGACCCTCGTCCTCAACAGGACCTGGACGGCGATCTCCACGACCTCCGTCCGGAACGCCCTCGGTCTCGTCTACCGGGACGTCGCGCGGGCGGTCTGCACGGACACCTTCACCCCCCACGATTTCGATTCCTGGGCGGAACTCTCCCGCGCCCGCTCCGAGGCCGCCCGGGACGGGTCGGGGGTCCCCGGGGAGTGGGTCTCCACGGTCTCCCAGCGCATCCGGGTGCCCGAGGTCGTCGTCCTGCGGAACTACGCGGGATTCCCGAGGAGGACCGTGGCCTTCTCGCGCCGCAACCTCTACCGGCGCGACGGCTTCACGTGCCAGTACTGCGGCGCCCAGCCGGGGACCGAGCTGCTCTCCATCGACCACGTCGTCCCCCGCTCCCGCGGGGGGCGCAGCACCTGGGAGAACTGCGTGCTGGCCTGCCTGGACTGCAACAAGCGCAAGGCCAGCCGGACGCTGGAGGAGGCGGGGCTGCGCCTCGACCGGCACCCGGTGCGGCCCCCCGGCGGCCCGGCCTTCGAGATCTCCCTCGGCACGCGCCGCCCCTCCTGGGAGCGGTTCGTGAGCGAGCGGTACTGGACCATCGAGCTGCAGTCCTGATCCGCGGCGTCCGGCTACCGCCGGATCACCACGCGGTCGGGGTGGACCTCGAACCTCAGGTTCCGCTCGTGGGCGATCCGGACGAGCCGGTCGAAGGCGTCGGTGTCCGGGAAGAGGCCCTCGAGGGGCTCGTCGGCGAGGTCGTCCCCCTCCAGCTCGACGGGGATCCCCGCGGCGGCGGCGATCTCCTCCGCGGCCTTCCGCAGCGGGCGCCCGTGGAAGTGGCCGCCCGCGACCTGCTTCCCGTGGAGGAGCTCGCGGGTCTCCTCGATCCGGCGGGCCTCGTGCTCCGGGAGGTCCGCCCGGACCACCTCCCCCGGCAGGACCCCCTCGGGGAGGGGCTTCGGCTCCCTGGCCGGGACGGCGTCCTTCTCCCGCAGGCGCTCCCCCGGGGGGGCGTCGCGGCGGGGGCGCTCCATGGGGGGGCCCGGGATCGCCGGGACGGAGGCCCGCTC
>JAKLKS010000353.1 GCA_023150535.1 Planctomycetota bacterium | reverse complement strand
AGGACCTCCGCCTCCACCTCGGCGTCCTCCTCCGAGAGCGTGATCGCGGCCCCGCGGCGGAGGATCCTCCGGAAGTGGGTCAGCTCGTCGGGCCTCTGGAGGTCCCGGCCGAGGATCCGGAGGCGCACGCGCACGCGGGCCCCCTCCGCC
This sequence comes from Planctomycetota bacterium, assembly GCA_023150535.1. Taxonomy (GTDB): domain Bacteria; phylum Planctomycetota; class JAJSAM01; order JAJSAM01; family JAKLKS01; genus JAKLKS01. Next base: position 2,988 of record JAKLKS010000353.1, on the reverse strand, counting down.
GGCGTGCGCTCCAGGACCTCGGAGAAGAGGGAGTCCTCGTTCGGGTGCCGCCCCCCCACCGGGCCGAAGCCCCCCTTCCAGGGGCGGTCCTCCGCGAACTCGACCTCCAGTTCCGCGCCGAGGAGCCTGTCCGAGGGGAGCGGGAGCGGGGATTCCCGGAAGAGCTTCGCCCAGGCGAGCGCCGCGAGGCCGGCGGCGAGGAGGAGGAGCAGCAGGTCCAGGGGATGCACCCGGAAGCGCGGCGCGGCGGCGGGCCCCTTCCCTTCGTCCGTGGTCACTTCCCCCGATCCTCCCCGGCGCCGCTCCCCGAAGCAAGGGAACCGACCGCGGCGGCCAGCCGCAGGAACTCCGCGGGGGAGAGGGACTCCCCGCGGCGCGACGGATCGAACCCCGCCGCCGCGAGCCCGCCGGCGGGGAGGAGCCCGGCCCGGCCGAGCGCGTTCCCGAGGGTCTTCCTCCTCAGGCCGAAGGCCGCGTGGACCACCGTCCGGAGGCGGCCGAGGTCCCCCGCGGCGGCCCGCAGGGCCGGGTCCGGCGTCACCCGCACCACCGAGGAGCCCACGGCGGGCACCGGGTGGAAGCAGCGCCCGGAGGCGGCGGCGACGGGCGCGGTGCGCGCCACCGCCTGCACGAGCACCGAGAGCGGCCCGTACTCCGGCGTCGAGGGCGCGGCGCGGATCCGGTCGGCGACCTCGCGCTGGACCATGAGGACCATGTCCGCCGGGGGCGGCTCCCGCAGGAGCAGGGCGAGGAGCGCGGGCGTGGCCGCGGAGTAGGGGAGGTTGGCCGCCACGAGGAGGCGCCCGGTCCGGCGGGCCTCCTCCTCCGCCAGCGCGGCCAGGAGGCCGTCCGAGAGGCCTCCCCGACCGTCCAGGGCGTCCCCCTCGAGGAGGCGGACGCGGGGGTCCCCCGCGAAGGCCTCCCGCAGGAACCCCGCCAGCAGGCCGTCGATCTCCACGGCCAGCACCCGCGCGCCCGAGGCGGCCAGCCGCTCCGTGAGGGCGCCGAGGCCGGCCCCGATCTCCAGCACGAGGTCCCCCGGCCCCGACCCGGCCGCCGCCGCGATCCGGTCGAGCACGCCCCGGTCCACGAGGAAGTTCTGGCCGAGCCTCCGCGAGGGGCGGGCCCCCAGCGACCGCAGGACCTCCCGCACCTCCCTCCCGGTCCGGGGGACCGCCGCGGTCACGGGGCCTCCCCCCGCTCCCGGGCGATGTCCTCCAGGTGGCGGAGGAGGGGGGCGTAGCTCCAGGGGATCCCGTGGCGGTCGTGGAGGTCCTTGAGGCGCCGCAGGTGCTCCTCGTGGAGCGCCCCCATGGCCTCCTCCTTCGCTTCGTCGCAGAAGAAGGCGCGGCAGGCGAGCGGGCGCGGCCCGCGGGCCGTGCACCGCCGCTCCCTCCACCAGGGGCAGAGGCCCGTGGAGGGCGCGAGGACCGCCGGGCCCCCCTCGGCGGCGAGGAGATCCGCCTCCAGGCGGGAGCAGTAGAGGACGTGGCCGAAGGCGCCGAAGTCGCAGCAGCGGCCGCTGGCGCGGCACAGGGGGGAGACCCGCGCGGTCTCCGCGTCGAACTCCGCGTAGAGCCGCCGCAGCTCCTCCGCCGCGGCGCGCGGCGACGGCGCGGGCGGGGGAGCCGGGCTCAACGCCGCCTCCGGCGCCCCTTCTCCCGCGGGTCCGCCGCCTCCTCCCGGACCCGGTCCTTCTTGGAGAGGAACCGGGGGAGGTCCGGGGCCGGGGGCTGCGCGGGAGCCGTGCCGGCGATCGGCGCCGGGGCCGCCGCGGGGCCGAGGGGCAGGGGCGCGGGGGCCGGGGGCTGGAGGGAGGGCCAGGTCCGCTCCATCTCCTCGACGAGGGCGTTCGCGTTCGCGGGCCGCTGCTCGCGGTCCTTGGCGAGGAGCCGGCAGACGAGGTCCGTGAGCCGCGGCGACGCCCCCGCCCTCCGGAGGCGGTCGGGCCGGAAGGTCGCCAGCACCTGCTTGGCGAGGGTCTCCTCGTCGCTCCGCCCCTTGAAGGGCACCTCGCCGGTGACGAGGTGGTGGATGGTCGCCCCGAGGGAGTAGAGGTCGCTCCGCACGTCGAGGTCCGGCACCGCCCGCGCCTGCTCGGGGCTCAGGTACTCGACCGTCCCCACGGTGACCCCCGCCCCCGTGTCCTCCCTCATGCCGCCGCGCAGGAGGCAGAGGCCGAGGTCGATGATGCGGCAGTCGCCGGCGTCGTCCATGACGACGTTGGAGGGCTTGAGGTCGCGGTGCACGATGCCGCGGGAGTCGAGGTAGGCCACGGCCCTCGCCATCTGGATCACCGCGTGGAGGGCGTCCAGCTCCTTCATGGGTCCCCCGGCCTCGACGCGCGTCTGGAGGTCCCGGCCCTCGGCGAACTCCATGGCGCAGTACCAGACCCTCTCCTGCTCGCCGAGGTCGTAGCCGCGGACGATGGCGGGGTGCTCGAGCTTCATCAGGATCCCGGCCTCGCGGCGGAACCGGAGGAGGAACCGCTCCTGGCGGCTGAGCTCCGCCTTCATCACCTTGAGCACCACGTCCACGTCCAGGGGCTTGTAGGTGGCCCGGTAGACCATGGCCATCCCGCCCTCGGCCACCTTCCCCTGGATGACGTACTTCGGGAAGGGCTGGATCTCCTCCAGCGGGCGGTCCCGGAAGATCATGAGCTCGGTGCGGGTGATCCACCCCCGGCGGACCAGGAGATCGAGCAGGCTCGGGGCCGCGATCTGGGAGCGGACCTCCTCCCGCTCCTCCAGGACCTCGGAGGCCTGCTCCCGGGAGACCACCCCCGCGTGGACGAGGCGCGCGGCGAGGGTCAGCTCCTCTTCGGTGGGCAAGCGCTCCTCCTCCCCCGGCGGGTCGTCCGAGGGTAGCGGACGGGGCCCGGGTCCGGCAGAAGGTCGCGACCCGGGGGGGCGGGCTCTTCGCTGTTCCGTGTGGGTGATGCCTCTCCGCCCTCGCACGGCCGCTCGCCCCTGCGGTTCCGCGCCTCCT
>JAKLKS010000352.1 GCA_023150535.1 Planctomycetota bacterium | reverse complement strand
AAGGCCGCCCTGGAGGCGAAGGGGAAGGCCGACGCGGCGGAGCACGAGAAGGCGAAGGCCGCCGCGGAGAAGGAGGGGAAGCCGGTCCCCCCCGCCCCGGCGAAGGGGGACCCGGGGAAGCCCCCCGCGGAGCCGAAGAAGCCCCCCGTGGACGAGCGCACGGCGATCCTCCGGGACGCGATCCGGCGGCGCGTGGCGACGGCGGTCGTGGCGGGCTCCGCCTCCGACGCCGAGCGGGCCCTGGAGGCGCTGAAGCCCTTCCGGCTGCGGCTCGTCTTCCGGGTCTCCGGGGACTGCTGGAAGTCGGCGGCCCGCCTGGCGGGGGCGGGGGCCTCGGTGGTGGTGGAGCCCGGCCTGCAGAACGAGCCGGGGAGCCTCGACCTCGTGAACCCCGCGGCGGTCTTCGAGGCCGCGGGCTGCCCCGTCTCCTTCGCCCTGGACGAGGGGAGCCGGCGCGGCCTCGGCGCGCTGCGCGTCCGGGTCGGCCTCCTGGTGCGGGCCGGGCTCCCCCGGGCGGCCGCCCTCCGGGGGCTCTCCGCGGAGGGGGCCCGGATCCTCGGCCTGGAGAAGGAGGCCGGGGGGCTGGCGCCGGGGCTCTCCGCCGACCTCGTGCTCCTCGACGGGGACCCCCTGGAGGCGGGGACGCGGGTCCGCGCCGCCTGGCTCCGGGGCCTGCCGGTCGCCCTGCCCGCGCCGGGGCCCGGCCCCCGGGAGGGGGAGCGCCCGTGAGGACCCCGGTCCTCCTGCCCGTCCTCCTCCTCGCCGGGACGCTCCTCCCCGGCGCGGGCCCGGCCCTCGCCGAGGGGGAGGCCGCCGGCGGCGCCCCGGCGCCCCCGCGGGTGCGGCCGGGGGACGGCGTCACCGCGCTGGTCGGGGGGGACGTCTGGACCATCTCCGGGCCCGTGGTGCGGCGCGGGACGGTGCTCCTGCGCGACGGCCGCATCGACCGCGTGGGGGCCGACCTGCCGGTCCCCGAGGGGGCGCGGGTGATCCGCACCGACGGGAAGCGGGTGCTCCCGGGGTTCGTCGGCGTGGACGCGGAGCCCGTGGGCATCTCCGGGGGGAGCCCCCGGCCGGGGAGCCTCTTCCGGGACGCGCTCGACCCCCACTCGCGGGGCAACGAGCTCGCCCTCGGCTCCGGCGTCACCGCCCTCTACGCCACCTCCGCCTCCCAGCAGGGGTTCCTCGTCACCCAGACGGCGGTCCTGCGGCCCGCCCTCGGCGAGGCCCCCCTCATGGTCCTCAAGGAGCCGGCGGCGGTCTGGGTGAACTACGCGCGGGGCCCCTCCGCGGATCGCGTCGGCTTCGAGGACCAGCTCCGCCGCGGGCGGAAGCACCTCCAGGACGAGGAGGAGGCCCGCCGCTCCAAGAAGGAGCCGCCCCGGCCCCCCGTGGGCCCCGAGATCCTCGCGGCGCTCCGCGGGGAGATCCCGGTGCGCGTGCCCGCCGCCTGGCGCGGGGAGATCCGGGACGCCCTCTCCCTCTCCCGGGAGTTCGGGGTGCGGGTCGTGCTCGAGGACTGCCTGGAGGCCTGGATCGTCCCGGAGGAGATCGCGCGGGCCGGGGCCACGGCCATCGTCACCCCGCGCAACCGCCGGCGGCAGGAGGGGCGGGAGGACGCCCACGGCGGGTCCCTGGAGACCGCGGCGGTGCTGGAGAGGGCGGGGGCGCGGTTCTGCCTCCAGCCCGTGGGGGGCTTCACGCAGCCGGGCGGGGGGTTCCGGCTCGGCGGCCTCTCGGGAAGGGACCTCACCGACTACCCCGTGGAGGGGGCCTTCGCCGTGCGCGGGGGCGCGAGCGAGGGGGCGGTGCTGCGGGCCATGACGCTGGGCGCGGCGGAGGCGCTCGGCGTGGCCGATCGCATCGGGTCCATCGAGCCGGGGAAGGACGCCGACCTCATCGTGCTCGACGGGGATCCCCTCCACTACCGGACCGTGGTGGACATGGCGCTCGTCGGGGGGAAGGTCCTCTACGAGCGGTCGAAGTCCTCCTTCTTCCGCGACCTGCCGGGGCGGTAGCGGTGGAGGAGGGCCTGCCGCGACGGCTCCGCTCCCGCCTCGGGCGCTGGTTCCTCCGCAACGCCCGCGACCTCCCCTGGCGGGGGGAGCGGCGGGACCCCTGGGCGGTGCTCGTCTCGGAGGTGATGCTCCAGCAGACCCGGGTGGAGGTCGTGGCGCCCCGCTTCGAGGCCTTCCTCGCCCGCTGGCCGACCCCGGCCGCCATGGCCGCCTCGCCCGTGGACGAGGTGGTGGCGGCCTGGAGCGGGCTCGGCTACTACGGGCGGGCCCGGCGGCTCCACGCGGCGGCCCGGGCCATCGTGGAGCGGCACGGCGGGGTGTTCCCCGCGGAGGAGGCCTCGCTCCGGGCGCTCCCGGGGGTGGGGGCGTACACGGCGGGGGCGGTCGGCTCCCTCGCCCTCGGCCTCCCGCTCCCGCTCGTGGACGGGAACGTGGCGCGGGTGCTGGCGCGGCTCTTCGCGGTGCGGGGGGACCCGCGGCGGGGGGAGGCGGCGCGCCGGATCCGGGACCTGGCGGCGGAACTCCTCCCTCCCGCCGGGGCGGGGGCCTGGAACGAGGGGCTCATGGAGCTCGGCGCGCTCGTCTGCGTGCCGGGGCGGCCCCGCTGCCTCCTCTGCCCCCTGTCGGCGGACTGCGCGGGACGGGCGGCGGGCCTGGAGGAGCGGCTCCCCGAGACCCCCCCGCCGCGGCGGGGCCGGGCGGTGCGGATGGCGGCGGCCCTGGTGCGGGACGGGAAGGGGCGGACGCTGCTCCTCCGCCGCCCCGACGGCGGGCTCCTCGGGGGGACCTACGAACTCCCCTCGGCGGAGGTGGGAGAGGGGGGGGACCCTGTGGCGTCCCTCTGCGACGCCCTCCACGGCCGGCTCGGGGGGCGGTGGGAGGTGGGGGCGCTCCGGGCCCGGGTACGGCACTCGATCCTCGAGCGGCGGATCGCGCTGGAGGCCTACGAGGTGCGGTCCTCCGGCCGGCTGCGCCGGCCGGAGGATTCCCTGTTCGCGGCGCCCGAGGACCTGGTCGATCTCCCCCTCTCCTCCCTCGTGACGAAGGTCCTTCGCCATACCGAACCCGACCCGGGTTGGCGGCGGAATCGGTGAAGATTCCGCACTCCCCGCGTGCGGGGGTGCCCGGGAGCGCGGGGAAGGGGCCGTCCCGGC
>JAKLKS010000351.1 GCA_023150535.1 Planctomycetota bacterium | reverse complement strand
CGAGCGCGTAGAGCGTGCAGGACTCCGTGTTGAAGTAGACGCGGCCCTCGCGGACCGCGGGGGCGGTCGGCATGGTGTCGTCCACGGGGGCCTTCCAGAGGAGGCGCCCGTCGAGGGCGTCGATCGCGCGCATCTCCGTCCCGGTGCCGGTGAAGACGCGGCGGCCCTCCACGGCGGGGGTGGGGGGGGTGAGGAAGGGGCGGAGGGCCTCCGCGAGGGAGGAGTCGAGGTCCCCGGCGGGGAACCCGGCGCTCCCGTTCCCCGTGGCGGCGACGAACCCCTGGAATCCCTCCGGCGTGGTGAAGGGGGCGGGCCCGTCGATCCCCCGCGCGAGTGCGGGGATGCGGACCGGGATCGGCTCCGGGGCGGGGGCGGGGTCCCCGGCGGCGGCGGCGCCCGATGCGGCGGGGGAGAAGGCGGCGGCGAGCAGGAGGAGAGCGGCGCCCACGGCGGGAGCCTCCATGGTGCACCTCCCTCGGGGCCATTGTGGACCGGGGGAACGGGGCGTCAAGGGGCGTAGGCGCCCGGGGAGTTCACCGCCTCGTGGACTCCGGACCGGGGTCCCTCCGCGGAGTCTGGAGGGTCAGGCAGTTGAGGGCCGTGGAGTAGACGCGGCCCCCGACGGCGCCCCAGGGATCGACCGGATCCCAGGACCCGCGGGCGGGGGAGGCCGGATCCCGGCGCTGGTGGTCGAGGAGGATCCGGCGCAGGGCCTCCTTCCACTCCTTCCATTCCCGGGCCTCCTTCGGACCCAGCCTCTGGACCGCCGCGGCGGCGAAGTTCCAGTAGATGAAGTCGACGGAGGAGAGTTCGGGTGTCCACCGCGGGGGGCACCGGGCGAGGAGCCTGTACTGCTTCCGGATCCGCTCCTCCCTGCCCGGCATCCCGGAGTCGAGCTGGCCGAGGAGCACCATGGCCGTGAGGGACTCCGATTCGTCGGGGGGGTAGCGGTTCATCACCTCCTCCGGACGGGAGGGGCCGTTCCCCCGCGCCGTGTACCCGACCCTCCCGTACTCCGGCTCCGTGAGTCGATCCAGCCACTCGATCGCCTCGTCGGCGGCGGCGCGGGAAACGGGAATGCCGGCCCTCTCCGCGCCGCGCAGGGCCAGCAGCATCCAGCCGGTCACCGACGAGTCGCAATCGCCGCTCCGGTATCCGTACCTCCAGGCCGCCCCGGGGTTGCGGGCCTCCTCGATCCACTCCACGGCGAAGGCGGCGGCGTCGCCCCACTCGGGAGACCCGGTCATGCCGTAGGCCTCCGCGAGGGCGAGGGTGGCGATGGCGTGCTCGTAGGAGCTCGTTCGCGCGATGCACCCGGTCGCGGCCTGTGCGGCGACGAGGTGCCGGAGGCCCTTCCCGACGGCGGGACCGTGCTTCGAATCTCCGTCGGGGACCTCCCCGCGCGCCAGGAAGGCGAGGAGGGCGAGCCCGGTGAGCCCCAGGTCGTAGTCGGCCACGCCGGCACCCCCGCAGGCGGCCTTCGGACAGGCCTCGTCGAACCTGTCGCCGGACCAGGCGCCGGAGGCGGACTGGTGCCGCGCCAGCCAGTCGAGGGCGGAATCGACGGCGGCCGCCACGTCCCTGCCCCCGTCCGTCGTGGGGAGCGGCAGGAGCCGGTCGCGGAAGGCCGCGGCACAGGAGCGGGGTGCCAGGGGGGGCGCCGGCCTCCCCGCGACGGCGAGGATGGCGCGGCGCAGGGCCTCCGCGGCCCTGGGGTCGGGGTCCCCGAGGCGGCGCTCCAGGGCGCCGAGCAGAGGCAGGGCCTTCCCGCCGAGGGCGCCGACGGCGTCGTAGACCCGGACCCGGATCTCGGGGACACGGGCCGCGAGCGCCCACTCCATCACGGGAAGGGCTCCCTCGCCCAGGGCGACGAAGGCCCGCGCGGCCTCCTCCGCGGGCCCGCCGGGGGAGGCCTGGATCATCGCCCGGAGGAGCGGCGGCGCACGCGGGTCGACGCCCATGCCCCGGCAGGCCTCCGCGAAGGAGGGCGAGGCCGGGTCCTCCACCTTCCGGAGGAGGATCAGGCCGAGGGAGCGGCCCTCCGCGCCGAGGAGCGCGACGGCCGCGAGAACGTCCGCGCGCTCCTCGGGCCGCCCGCTGACGAGGAGCCCGTGGAGGCAGCGGGCCGCGCGGGCGGGATCGGGCCTCGAACGATGGAAGGCGAGGACGGCCCTCGCCCTGATGGCGGGGGAAGGGCTGTCGAGGAGGGCCAGGATCTCCCCGGTCCACCTCCCGGTGGCCCCCAGGGCGGCCGCCTCCAGGGCGCAGCGGAAGTGCTCCTCGGGCGCCCCCTTCCCGGGCCACCGCATGGATCCCCAGCGAAGGGTGTCCCGGAGGAGTGTCCTGGTCTCCTCCGTCCCCTTCCCCATGGTCTCGAGGAGCGCGGCCAGGTGGACGACTCTCCGGTCGTAGGTCGGTCCGTGGATGGTGTCCGGCTCAGGGGCGGGCGGGAGGGCCCTGAGGAGGCGCTCCCTCTCCACCGTCGCCAGGCCCCCGGGCCCGCGTCCGCGGACCAGGTGCCAGGCGGCCACCAGCGCCTCCTCCGCGACGGCCTCGTCCTTGTTCCGCAGGCTCCCCGTGATGCGGCCGGGGAGGTCCTTCCGCTCGGGGAAGAGTTCCGCCAGGGCGGCGGCTGCCCTCATCTGGGTCATGGGGTCCATCTGCGCCAGGGAGGCCTCCAGCGTCCCCAGGGCGCTCCTCCGCTGGAATCGGAAGAGGGCGGCGTCCGCCTCCATCCCGAGGACAGGGTCCTTGAGGAACTCCCGCAGGGCCGGCTCCACCTCCGCGGGCACCTCGCGGAGATCCCCCAGGGCCCGGGCGGCCGCCATCCGCAGGGAGGGCTGCGGACCCTCCCGGAGGAGGCGGAGGAGGAGAGGGGCCGCGGCCGGAGGGGTGGCCGGGCCCCACCGGCCGATGCAGGCGAGGAGGGCGTGCATGCGCCGGGCGAAGCCGCCCTCCTCGACGGCGGCAGCCAGCTCCGCCATCGGATCCGGTTCCGCCGCGGGGGGAGGCGGGGCGGCCCCCTCCGCCCCCCGGGCGGGGGGCGTTCCGCCGCCCGGGGCGGAGAAGGCGAGGAAGAGGAGAAGGAGGAGCGCGGCCCGGGGCGGCCGGAGGCGTCGGGGGGGGCTGGCCTTCATGCGCCGACGATGCTAATCGACCGGCGGCCCGGGGGGGAAGCGGCGCCCGCCGTTCG
>JAKLKS010000350.1 GCA_023150535.1 Planctomycetota bacterium | reverse complement strand
CGGACGACGAGGGTGGCGCCCACGGCCTCGAGCACCGCCCCCGGCGCCCTCCAGGCCCCGGGCTCGACGGCGCCGAGGAGGGACGCGCGGACGGCGGGCCCGGGGGAGGGGGCCTCCGCCGAGAGGGCGAAGCCGCGGGGCCGCGTCCCCGCCTCGGGCGACGGGGGGAGGGCGGCCCGCCAGGCGGCGGCCACGGGGGCCAGCGGGAGGAAGCGCAGCGAGGCCCCTCCCGAGCCGCCCCCGCTGCCCGCCCTCTCCAGCACGGAGCGGATCGCCTCCTGCAGGCGCGGGTCCTCGGGGCCCGCGGCGGCGGGCTCCGGGGGGCGGCGGGTGGAGCCCGTGCGGCGCGCGGCCTCGGCGAAGGCGAGGGAGGCCCGGCTCCTCAGGGGCTCGAGGCGCTCGGCGAGGTCGGGCCGCGCGGAGAGCCGGAGGAGGGCCTCCTCCGCCTTCCCGAGCGCCCCCTCCGCGTCCCCCGCCCGGAGGAGCCGCTCCGCCTCCTCGAGGGGGCCCGTGGCCTCCGCCCGCGCCTGCTCCGCCCCCACCTCCTGCTCCATGGCGAGGATCTCGAGGACGCCCCGGACGATCTCCCGGTCCCCCGAGGGGGAGGAGGTCCGCGCCAGGAGGTCCCGGGCGGCCACGTTGTCGGGGTCGAGGTCGAGGGCGTCGCGGAGGAAGAGGCGGGCGTCCTCGAAGCGGCCGGCGAGCCAGAACTCCCGCCCGATGCGGGTCCACTCCGCGGAGAGCACGCGCCGGTCGGCGGCGTCCTCGCGGCGGCGCTCCTCGATCTCCCTCTCCGAGAGGTCCCCGGTCCCGCCGCGGGCGGCCCGCTCGGCGTCCCGCAGCCGGGCCCGCGCCTCCTCCAGCTCCTTCTCCCGCGCCCCGAGCGCGGCGCGCAGCGGCTCCACCTCGGCCGTCGTCCGGAGGGCCTCGGAGAGCTCCCGGCGCAGGCGCTGGAGCTCCTGCTCCGCGGTGCGCAGGACCTCCCGCAGGGCCGCCAGCTCCGGCGTCTCCGCGGGCGGGGCGGGGCGGCCGAGGGCGTCCAGCGCGCGGCGCGCCTCCTCCGCGGCGCCGGGGATCGCGGAGAGGGCGGGGTCCTCGAGGAGGGTCCCCAGGGGGACCCGCGCCTCCTCGGCCCTCCCGAGGCGCCGCAGCACGCCCGCCTCGCGGAGGAGGGCCGCCGCCCGCCGGGGGAGGTCCCCCGTGACGGAGGCGGAGCGGAAGGCGGAGAGCGCCCCCTCGAGGTCGCCGAGGGACTCCTCGAGCCGCTGCCCCCTCGTGAAGGCGGCGTCCGCCTCCGCGTCGGGAGCCGCCGCGGCGCGCGGCGCCGCGGCGGGGAGCAGGGCCGCGCAGGCGAGGGCCGCCCGGAGGAGGGGCCGCCTCAAGGCTCCCCCGCCCCCGCCGCCCCGGAGCCCTCCTCGTCGAAGCGGTACCCGACCCCGCGCACGGTGCGGATCCAGCGGGGGTTCTCCGGGTCCTCCTCGATCTTCTGGCGGAGCTTCTGCACGAAGTTGTCGATGGTGCGCGCGGTGCCCTCGTAGTCGTAGCCCCAGACGCGGTTGAGGATCTGGTCCCGGGTCACGACGGTGCCCCGGTTGCGCACGAGGTAGCGGAGCAGCTCGAACTCCTTCGTCGAGCACTCCCGGTCGGCCCCGTCCACCCGCAGCACCCGGGCCCCGAAGTCCACCTCGCAGCGGCCGAAGACGAGGGGCTTCTCCTCGTGGGCCATGGCCCTGCGGCGCCGGAGGGCGGCGCGGACGCGGGCCAGCAGCTCGCGGACGGAGAAGGGCTTGGGGACGTAGTCGTCGGCCCCGATGTCGAGGCCGGCCACGCGGTCCGCCTCCTGGGTGCGGGCGGAGACGACGATGATGGGGATCGTCGCGTCGTGGCGGCGGAGGGCCCTGCAGATCTCCAGGCCGCTCGGCCCGGGCAGCATGACGTCGAGCAGCACGAGGTCGGGCCTCTCCCGGAAGGCCGCCTCGAGCCCGTCGTTCCCGTTGGAGGCGGTCACCACGCGGTACCCCTCGTAGGAGAGGTTCCTCTGGATCCCGAGCCGGATGCTGGGATCGTCCTCCACCACGAGGATGGTCTCCACGGCCTACCCTCCCCCCGCGTCCGCGGGGATCTCGACGGCGAAGACGCTCCCGCCCCCGGGGGCCTCCTCGACGGAGACGGTCCCCCCGTGGGCCTCGACGAGCCGCTTCACCAGGGCGAGCCCCAGCCCGGTGCCGCCGGCCCCCTCGGTGCCGGGCCGCTCGACCCGGTAGAACTCCTCGAACACCCTCCGCCGCTCCTCCGGGGGGACGCCGGGCCCGTTGTCCTCGACCTCGATGCGCACGCCCCCGCCGCGCAGCGGCAGGGCCCGCAGGCGGATGCGCTTCCCCTCCCCCGGGGTGTACTTGTAGGCGTTCTCGAGGAGGTCGAGGACGACCTGGGTGACCGCGTCCCGGTCGAGCGGCGTGGTGCCGATCCCCTCCGCCGCCTCGACGGAGAAGTCGCACTCCCCGTTGAGGAGGTGGCCGCGGAAGACCATGGCCGCCTGCCGGACGACCTCCGCGGGATCGGCGGGCTCGCGCAGGATCCGCCGGGCGCCGGTGGAGGTGCGGGAGAACTCGAGCACCCGGTGGACGAGCCGCTCCAGGCGGCCGGCCTCCCGGTCCACGACCTCCAGGCACTCGCGCCGCTCCTCCTCGGTGCGGGCGCGGCCCTCGCGGAGGGTCTCGAGGAACATGCGGATGGAGGTGAGCGGGGTCTTGAGGTCGTGGGAGACGGCGGAGACGAAGTCCGCCTTCATGCGGGCGACGCGCACCTCGGAGCGGACCATGCGGATGACGAGCATGGAGCCGAGCCCGAGCGCGAGCGCGGCGGCGGCGAAGACGGCCAAGAGCAGGTTGCGCCCGCGGGCCGCCTCGGCGTCCAGCAGGGCGGGATCGGAGAGGACCGCCTCGGCGTGGACGACCCCCGTGGGGAGGTGCAGGGGGAGGGAGGCGAGGACGGCGGACGCGGGTGCGGCGGCGGGGCCGCCGTCGAGCGGGCGGCGGTCGGGGGTGACGAGGCGGACCGCCACGCCCTCCCGGAGGTCGAAGCCGCCGAGGAGGGGGAAGACGAGCCCCTCGCGCAGGGAGGGGGCGTCGGTGCGGAAGGCGGCCACGCCGCCGTCCGCCGCCGGGACGGCGCAGAAGACGAGCGGCTCCCCCTCGAGCCC
>JAKLKS010000034.1 GCA_023150535.1 Planctomycetota bacterium | reverse complement strand
GGAGGCGGCGGTGGAGGCGGCCTACGGGGCGCGGGCGGCGTTCCTCGGGCGGCGGGTGACGCTGCTCGAGGGGAACGAGGCGCGGGAGGGAATCCTCGAGTCGGTGTCGCCGACGGCGGGCGTGGCGCTGCGGGAGGACGGCGGCACCCTGAGGATCGTGCGCGCCGAGCACGCCCGCGAACTGCGGGTGACCGGTACGGAGCCAGGCTCCCTTTCTTCACCCGCCTGCGGACCCGCGGAAGCGGAGGACCCCGAGGGCGGAGGGCGCGGTACGGAGCCAGGCTCCCTTTCTCCACCCGGCACCGTGACGATCCGGGTCCGGCCGGCGGTCCCCGGGGACGCGGAGGGCATCGCCCGTGTGCAGGGGGACGGCTGGCGCGCGGCCTACCGGGGGCTCCTCCCCGACGAGATCCTTGAGGCGAAGGGGCGGGAGCCCGACGCGGTGGAGCGGCGCCGCCGGTGGCTCTCCGAGGAGCGGACCTTCGCCTTCGTGGCGGAGAAGGAAGGGGAGGTCCTCGGCTTCGTCTTGGGTGGCAGGGACCGGGACGGGGGCTCCCCCTTCGAGGCCGAGGTCACCGCCCTCTACGTCCGTCCGGACCTCCTCCGGCGGCGCATCGGATGGCGGCTCATGGTACACGCCGCTGAAGCGATCCGGGCGGCGGGGTGGTCGTCGATGCGGATTTGGGTGCTCGAGGGGAACTCGTCGGGGCGGGCCTTCTACGAACGGCTCGGCGGGCGGCTCGTCGGGGAGAAGACGGGGGAGATCGGCGGCCATCGCGTCGCCGAGGTCGCCTACGGGTGGGCGACCCTTGACAGGGTCCTGATCGGTATGGAGCCAGGCTCCCCTTCTTAACCATGACCAGTACAGAGAAGCATGGCTCCCGTACTTCCAGGACCACCCTTTCCCGGCACTCGACCTTCCGGCAGCGGCAGCGCGGTTCTAGTCCCAGGGGCTGACGGGATTCTCGGGGAGGCGGCGGAACAGCCCGTGGTTGGTGGCAGTGAGGATGGTGGACATGGGGTCCTCCTGAGTAGGATGGGCCTTCCTGCGTTGGAGGGACGGTTTGATGGCAGCGGGAAGAAGGACGCGAGGAGCAGCGAAGAAGATCCGGGTCCCCCTAGAAGAGGGCCTGAAGGATCGCGTTCTTTACGAGGCCGACCGGACATGCTGCGTCTGTAGGCAGCGAGGTCGGCGAGTCCAGATCCACCATCTGGACGATGACCCATCAAACAACGATCCGAGGAACTTGGCAGTCCTCTGCTTGGATTGCCATTCGGAGACCCAGATCACCGGCGGATTCGGTCGGAAGCTCACTGTCGGGCAGATACGAAACTACCGCGACGGCTGGAGACTAATTGTCGCGACTCGATTCCGAGCAACTCCGGCGCACAACGAAGGAGGGTCCAGCTTCCGCGGATTCGCATCGGCTGGACCCTACGCACCCCAACACAGTGACTTCTTGGGCGAGGAGGCGATTGCTCTGGTTCGACAACTCGATAAAGATAAGAAGGAAGCACTGCGGATTTGGAAAAGGTCCATGCATCAGAACGCAGAGTCCGGTCCACTGGCTCGAGCCAATGACTACGCTTTCAAGATCTGTAAGGACGTGTACTTCATTCAGCTGAAGTGGTTTGCTGTGAATGGCAGGTACTTCCAAGGGAAGGAGACCATGCGGGAGCCACCCGATTTCCGAGAGGGTGGGCAGGTCAACCTTGGAGTCGGACTGACGGATCAGGTGGATGACTGGTTCACCGTCGGCTACTCAGATTCAAGTGCTCCGGTCCAGCTCCGATGTGACGTCTACGGTGGTCCGTCAGGCCAAGGGTATGCAGTAACAGCCCGGACGAAAGTAGGCGAGGACGTCTGGCGGTTCCAGATGCACAGGGGACCGGAAGAGGAGCGAGATGCAGGCAACTTGAGGTGGACCCTTGAGCCTCGACATGAGGAGTGAGGTACCTCAGTCGCTTTGGAAGTCGTCTATTTCGCGTACAAGATCGCAGCCTTGAGTGTAATTCTCCGGAGCGCATCTCGGACTTCGAACAAGACATCTTCGGGTCCGAGACCAGGGTCACGTAGATAGACTTCCCGTGCAAGGGCCAGAGCATACTGGGTCATCGCAATTTCGTAGGACAGCCTGCGGAAAGTCACGTCGTTCACCCCTCCAACCTCAAGTGCTGCCGCAACCATCGGGTGGTCCAGGTTAGTGAGAATGACCTTGCGCTCCTCGTCATAGCGACTCCGCTCCTCATCGTGCCCCAAATGAGCGTAGCCTAGTAGAGTCGCGATGGAGGAGAAGACTCTTGACGCTGGAGGAGATGGTTTCTGACCGAGAAGAAGCCGAATGATGGACTGGCCCTACTCATGCGACGAGTTCTCGAAGTACGCGCTGCCAGGAGGACCCTGCCTGTAGATGCAAACGCATGGCCCGCCTCGGAACCGGCGCCGACGAAGTACTTCCTGTCCAGCGTGCCCGAGGACGCTTCGCTGAAGGACCTCGTGGGGCTGGTCAAGGACCGCTGGAGGATCGAACGCGACTACCAGCAGTTGAAGAGCGAACTGGGACTCAGCCACTAAGAGGAACGGGGCTGGCGCGGCTTCCACCACCACGCAGTGTTGTGCACCGCCGCCTACGCTTTCCTGGCCGCCGAGCGGGCCAGGCATTCCCCCCCCTCAGGCTCTTGCCTTCCTCCGACCCGCTGCCCTACCCCGTGGTTTCCGCACAAGGGGAACTCCCGGCACGGACCGAGCGCCATAGCCCCGCCTCGATCGCCACGCAACGGGTCCTCCACGCGCTAACGCTCATGACAGCGCTTCCCTGCTGCCCCTACTGCCACGCACACTCGGAGGCCGGCCCGTGACTTCTAACACAGTAGCACTAGCCTTGGGGTCGAGTAGGCGCCCCGTTAAGGCACCGCGCATCCCCGCGCCCCTGCGCGACTTGCGGCGGCTCTCTAGAGCGTCGGCTTCCATTGCGGACCTTAGGTCCGCAATAGGTGTCTACGGTTGCTTGGAACGGGTCCGATGGGTCCTTGAACCCGTGATCTGTGGCGGTGCTTCCCGGAGCCCCAAGCCTCAGGACCATCGAGCGGACAGAGGCGAACGCAGGGTCGGGCAGAAATTCGGTTCTTGACATGTTGTCGCAGTCCGTCGATATGATAAGAAACGAAGCGAGGAGGTGTCCCATGAGCGCGGACGTCATAGCACCGAACCTCCGGCGGCTGCGGACTGACCGGGGTATCTCCCAGGCCGCCCTTGCGAAGGCGGCGGGCCTCTCGAGGGTCGGATACGCCCTCATCGAGGCCGGGAAGTCCGAACCCCGGCCGAACAACCTCCAGGCGATCGCCCGGGTGCTCGATGTTCCCCTGCGCGAGCTCGTCTCCCCGGCAAGGGAACTCCGGCGAGTGCGCTTCCGATCCATCAAGAAGTTGAAGAGTCGAACCGCCGTCCTCGCAGGGGTCGCGAAGACCATCGAGGACTTCGGGGAACTGGAGCGGCTCCTGGACCTGCCCTCTCGGGATCTCCTGCAGGGGATGGACATGGCAGGCACCCCCGCGGAGGCGGCTGCCAGGGTCCGGGCCGCGTTCGCCCTCGACGACTCCGAACCCGTGCGGGACATCTGCGGGCTGCTGGAGGCGCGTGGCGTGAAGGTCATTCCCCGCCCCGTAGCCTCGGACGCGTTCTTCGGACTCTCCGTGGCCGTGGAGGACGGGGGCCCCGCCGTCGTGGTCAACACATGGGACCGGATCCCGGTCGAGCGGTGGATCTTCACCGCCGCCCACGAACTGGGACACCTGGTCCTCCACAGGTCGGCCTACGACGTCCGCGCGACGGAGGAGAGGCACGAGGAAGAGGACCAGGCCAACCAGTTCGCCTCGCACTTCCTGCTGCCCGAGAAGGGCTTCCGGAAGGAGTGGGACGAAGCCGCCGGACTCGATCCCATCGACCGGATCCTGAAGGTGAAGCGGATCTTCCACGTCTCCTATCGCACCATCCTCTACCGCCTGTCCGAGGGCCAGCCGGATGGTTCCAGGGTCTGGATGGCGTTCCAGGTCGCGTGGAGGCGCCGTTGCGGAAACACCCTCAAGAAGGCGGACGAGCCCGGAGGGCTTCACGCGGCGGCGTTCCGGGCGTCGTCTCCCGAGCCGCCGAGGTCGCCGGAACCCGCGGGCCTCGTCCGGTACGACTTCGCCGAGGACCAGCTCTCCCTGCTCGTTCGGAAGGCGGTCGAGGCCGGCGCCATCACTCTTGGCAGGGCCGCGCAGATCCTGGACCTGTCACTGCGGGAGATGCGGGAGCGGGCCATGGCGTGGGCCGAGTAGTCGGCCATGCCACCCGCCGGGCCTCCGATCCTCGTCGATGCCAATGTGCTGATCGACTACGTGAAGGTCGATCTGCGGGTACTGGGCCTCGCCTCCGCGAGTCTCGGCGAGGTGCGGGTCGCCACGGAGATCGTCGCTGAAGTGCAGGAGACGGACGCCACCGCCTGCGAACGGGCCGGACTCGTGGTGGTCGCAGCGACGACGGAACAACTCGTGGCGGCAGGTCGGCGGAGGCCGGGACTCTCCTTCGAGGACCACCTGTGCCTGTTGCTCGCGAGGGACGCCGGTTGCAGGTGCCTCACCAACGACCGGGCGCTCCGCGCGGCCTGCGCCGCGGAGGGAGTTCCCTGCATCTGGGGGCTCGAAGTGCTCCTTGATCTGGTGCGGGCGAACGCCCTCGACCGTGCCCGGGCAGCCAGGGTTGCCGCGGGCATCCGAGCGACCAACCCGCTTCACATCACCGGGGGAATCCTCGAGGAGTTCTGGCGGAAGCTCGCGGCCATTCCCTAGGTCGAGGCGGGAGCGGAGGCACGCTCCTCCCTGCTGTCCCTGCGCGGAGAGCCCCTGCACCTTCAGCCGGACGCTCGAGGTCCTTCCCCCCCGAAACCGAATTCCGAAGTCCGTCCCCCTCCTCTATGACGCCGCCATGACCCGCCCCGGTACGATGACCGGTTCGACATGCGGGCATGGTGGTCGCGGGTTCCCCGGGACGCACGGGTAGCCGCCGTCCTGGCGGCGCTGGTCATCCTCCAGACCGTGGCGCTGGCCGCCTTCGGCTTCTACGCCGCCCGCTCCCAGAGGGCCGAGGCGGAGCAGGGCCTGCGCTCCCTCTGCGACATCGCCCTCGTCCGCGGCATCGGCGGCCCCGTCTCCGAGGGCCTCGGCCGCATCGAGGCCGCCGTCGCCTCCGCCGCCCGCGCCCCCGCCCGCGGAGGGGCCCCCGATCCCGCCCCCGTCCCTCCCCGCCGCCCCGGTCCCCTCCCAGCCCTTCCTCCCGAGCGGGCTCCCGGCCTGGGACTTCGACCTCCCCGCCGGGGAGAGCGGCCCCGTGGTCGTCGGGCGGGTGACGAGGACCGGCGACCCCGACCCCGACTGCTGGATCTCCCTCGAGTCCCTGGAGGAGCCGGGCAGGGAGGACCCGAGCGTGCTCGAGTCCTTCAACGAGGGCGGGTTCCGCCTCACCCGGTTCCGGCCGGGCCGCTACCGCGTCCGCGCCCGCATGGACGGGGCCGCGGCGGTCTACTCCCGGGAGTTCGACGCGCGGGAGGGGACGGTCGTGGACGCCGGGCTCCTCGTGCTGCGGGACGACGGGGCCATCGCCGGGATCCTCCTCGACGCCGGCGGGAGGGCCGTGGACGGGGTCGTCTCCCTCTTCGGCCGGGACCCGGCCACGCTGCGCCCCCGGGTGGTGGGCACGGCCCGGGCGCTGGGGCGGCAGGGCTTCCAGCTCCCGCCCCACGAGAGCGGGCCCTTCACGCTGGGGGTCCGCGCCGCGGAGGGCTGGGCCCGCGTCGAGGGGGCGGCGGACGAGAGGGGGCTCGCCTGGGTCGAGGTGCGCCTGCGCCCCTACGGGAGGGTGGAGATGGGGGGGCTCCCGGGGGTGGAGGAGCCCGCCCCGCTGCGGCTCCTGCCCCTGGAGGTCCCCGACCTCGGCTCCCGGCAGGCCCCGCTGGAGGCGAGGCCCGGCGCGACGCTCGAGGGGGTGCTCCCCGGGCGGTGGAGCGTCCGGATCCCCCGGGAGGGCGGGGAGGAGGCGAGGGAGGTCCTGGTCCCCGAGGGGGCGGCGGTCCGGGTCGAACCGCGCTGAGGGAGCGGCCGGGAGGCCGGGGGGCGCCCGCTCCCCGGACGCCGGGGAAAAAGGGGCCGGGCGCCGCGGCTTCGGGCTAGCGTCACCCGCCATGCGACGCCTCCCCGCGATCCTCGCCCTGGCCGCGATCCTCCCCCTCGGCGCCTCCTGCTCCTCCGTCACCGAGGAGGGCGCCAACGACGTCCTGCAGGACATCGTGGAGTTCGTGGGGGGGACGAGGCCGGCCCGCCACGTGGAGAGGCTCGCCCTCCTCCACGACACCTCCACCTTCCGCCACGCCCCCGACCTCCCCCCGACCACGGCCTCCTGCATCGAGGAGGTCCGGGCCCTCCGGGACGCGGACTACGAGACCTGGAGGGAGGTGGCGGTGGCCACCTTCTACGTCACGCGGGTGGCCAGCGAGGACTCCTCCGCCTTCAACCGCGGGGAGGCGGTGCGGGCCCTGGTGCGCCTGGGGGGCATGGTGCTCGAGCACGAGGAGCCGCCGGCGGCCCCGGCCTCGGGGGACCGCGCCGCGAAGGCCCTCCAGCGCCTCCGGGAGATCCACGAGAAGGGGACCAACCTCCACGCCTCCCCCGAGGCGGTGGGGGAGTGCACGGAGCAGATCGGCGTGCTCGGCTCCTTCCGGACCGCCGCGGCCCCCGACGCCCTCCGGGCGGAGGTGCAGTACGAGCTGCGCCTCCTCCGGGGGACCCTCATGGGCCTCATGGTGGAGACCTCCTCCCCGGCGTCCCACGGGACGGGGGAGGCGGCCGCGGCCGTGGACCGGGCGGTCCTGAACCTCTCCGCCCAGGCGGTGCGGCTCTCGCTCTCCTTCGCCCTTCGCTTCGACGACCAGCCCACGGTCCGGGCCGCCGCCGCCGAGTCCGTCGAGCGGCTCGGCGTTCCGGGCATGGCCGGGGTGCTGCGCGCGGCCCTCGGCCGGGAGGAATCCGGGGCGGTCCGCCACCGCATCGTGGCCGCCGCCGCCGCCGCCGCCCGCCCGGGCGGGGCCGAGCGGGAGACCGCCGTGATCCTCCTCGTGGCGGCCCTCTCCGACGACGACGAGAGCGTCCGCTTCGTGGCCCGGGACGCCCTCCGGGGGATCGCCGGCGAGGACCTGGGCCCGCGGCCCGAGCCCTGGGTCCGCTGGTGGAACGCGGCCGGGCGCGGCGCGGGGAAGTAGCCCCGGTGGGGGCCGGCCCTTCCGCGGCCGGGCTGCCGCAGGAGGTCGCGGCCGGGACGCCGGGCCCCGCCTCCCCGCGGCGGCGGGCCTTCACCCTCGTCCTGCGCGTCCTCGGCCTCCTCCTCCTCGCCTGGGTGCTGTCGCGCGTCCCGTGGAGGGACCGGGCCCACCTCGCCGGCGGGGAGGTGATCGCGGGGACGATCCTCGAGGAGCGGTCCGACGGCTCCTTCCTCTTCCTGCCCGCGGGGGAGGGGGCCGGCGGGGAGAGGCGGTTCCTCCCCGCGGACCTCGCGGTCCGCCCCCGGGGGCTCCCGGCGGTCGAGGAGGGGGTGGCCACCCTCTCGCGGCGGCTCCGGGCCGTGCCGACCCTCCTCGTCCTCCTCCTGGCGGCGGCGGGGGTCGTCATCGCCGCCCTCCGCTGGCGGCTCCTCCTGCGGGCCCAGGGGATCCTCCTCACCCGCCGGGAGGCCCTCTCCTTCCCCGTCCTCGGCAACTTCTTCAACCAGGTCGCCCCGGGGGGAATCCTGGGCGGGGACGTCCTCAAGGCGGTCTACGCCTCCCGGGGCCGGGGCAACGCGGCGGGCTGCGCCGTGGGGGTCTTCCTCGACCGGGTGGTGGGGCTCTTCGGGACCGTGGTGCTCGCCTGCGCGGCCCTCCTCCCGCGCTGGAACGACCCCCGCTTCCACGGGGCCGCGGTGCTCTCCTACGGGGTCCTCCTCGGGGGGCTCGCCGGGGTCTCCCTCGTCCTGTCGCGGCGGGTGCGGTCGGCCCTCCGGGTCGAGCGGTGGGTGCCCCGGGTCCCCTTCGTCGGGGGGTTCCTCGCGGAGGCGGACGCCGCGGTGCTCCTCTACCGCGACCATCGGGGCGCGGTGGTCCTGGCGCTCGGGGTCTCCCTGCTCATCCACGCCGCCTGGTGCGTGGCCAACGCGCTGCTCGGGGGGATGCTCGGCATCGACCTCACCCCGGGGGACTGGTTCGCGGTGGTGCCGCCCATCCTCGTGGTCTCCGCCATCCCGCTCTTCCCGGGGGGATGGGGGATGGGGGAGGCCTCCTACGTCCTCTTCCTGGGGCTCCTCGGGGTGCCCCCGGCGCCGGCGGTGGCGGTCTCCGTCCTCGGGCGGGTGATGCACGTGGTCACGGCGCTCCCGGGGGGGATCGTGTTCCTCGGGCGGCGCCGCTGAGGCTATCCTCGCCTCCCGGTCCCCGTCCCTCCACCCCCGGAGAGCCCATGTCCCTCCTCGTGGTCGGCAGCCTCGCCTTCGACGACGTCGAGACCCCCTCGGGAAGGAGGGAGAGCATCCTCGGCGGCTCGGCGACCTACTTCTCGCTCGCGGCCTCGGCCTTCTCCCCGGTGCGCCTCGTGGGGGCCGTGGGGGAGGACTTCCCCCTGGCGCTGGCGGAGCCCTGGAAGGCCCGCGGCATCGACACCGCCGGTCTCGAGGTCGTCAAGGGGGGGAGGACCTTCAGGTGGTCGGGGCGCTACGCCGGGGACATGAACGCGGCGGAGACCCTGAGGACGGAGCTGAACGTGCTCGGCACCTTCCAGCCGCGCATCCCCGCCGCCTTCCGCTCGACGGACTTCCTCTTCCTCGCCAACACCCACCCCGAGACCCAGCGGAGCGTGCTGCGGCAGGTGGAGCGCCCGCGGTTCGTGCTGGCGGACACCATGAACCTCTGGATCGAGAAGGAGCGGCCCTCGCTGCTGGCGCTCATGGGGGAGATCGACGGCCTCCTCCTCAACGACGAGGAGGCCCGGATGCTCTCGGGCTCCCGGAACCTCATCGAGGCGGGGAAGCGCATCCTGGAGATGGGGCCGAAGGTGGTCATCGTGAAGAAGGGGGAGCACGGCTCCTTCCTCTTCTCCACCTACCAGTTCTTCGCTCTGCCCGCCTACCCCATGGACCGGGTCGTGGACCCGACGGGGGCGGGGGACACCTTCGCGGGGGGGCTCATGGGGTCGCTGGCCCGCTCCCGCGGGGTGACCATCGGGAACATCAAGCGGGGGATGGTCTACGGGACGGTCACCGCCTCCTTCACGGTGGAGATGTTCGGCACCGATGCCATCGCCGCCATGGACGCGAAGGCCGCCGAGGCCCGGTACGAGGAGTTCCTGCAGTTCGTCTCGATCTGATGGCGGCGATGGCGGGCCCGGACGCGTCCCGGGCTCCCGAAGCCACCCGGTGACCCCGGGAATCCCGCCGGCCTGTCGGTGCAGGTTCGTATGATGTTCGCATGCCACGGACCGGCGCCTTCAGGGCCTTCTTCGCCATCCCCCTGGCCCCCTCCACGGCCGGGGCCCTCGAGCGGGCCGCCGCCGTCTTCGTCGCGGGGGCCGCCGGCCCCGGGTCCCCCCCCTGGCGCCTGACCCCCGCTTCCCGCCTCCACGTCACCCTTCGTTTCCTGGGGGACTGCGGGGAGGACCTGCGAAGGGGCCTCCGCGCCGCCCTGGACGGGGCCGTGGCGGGGGTTCCCCCCTTCGCCCTCTCCTTCCCGTTGCCCGGCGGGTGGCACCTCTTCCCGGGCCCCCGCGCTCCCCGGGTGCTGGCGGCCCCGGTGTCCGAACCCTCCGGTAGTCTTCACCGGCTCGCGGCTTCCCTCGAGGAGTCGGTCCGGGCGCTCGGTTTCGCGGCGGAGGACCGCCCCTGGCTGGCCCACGTGACGGTCGCCCGGGCCCCCCGGGGCCGGGGAGGCCGGGGCCGGAATCCGGGCCGGGATGTACACCCCCCGGCATCCCGCCTGTTGCCGGGGGCGGCCTCTCCCGGCCGCGTCGCGACGGGAGGCGAAGCAACGGGACGCGGCGCAACGGGACGCGGCGCACCCCGGGTCGATGCTCCGATCCCGGGCATGGTGGCGGACCGGGTGGTGCTCTACCGCAGCGTGCTCGGGCCCGGGGGGCCGGAGTACGAGGAACTGGAATCGGCGGCCCTCGCCGGGACGGCGCCGGAGCCGGGGACGACCCCGGAGGCCAGGACGACGCGCAGAATTGGAGAGGAAGGACGTCGATGAAGCCGAAGCCGGGAACGGATGCCGGAAACAGGAACCAGGGCCGGGGCGAGTCCCGGAACGGAACGAAGGGAGCGAGGATCATGGCGGCAGCGGCGAGGACGGCGGAGAAGGCCGGCGAGAAACTGACCGAGAAACTGACCGAGAAGGGGACCGAGAAGGGCGCGGACAGGTCCGCCCGGGTCGCCCGCAACGGCACCCGCGAGGACGGGGCCCGGGTGGTGGACCCCCGGCGGGGCCAGATCCTCGACGGCGCGGTGCAGCAGATCGAGAAGCAGTTCGGCAAGGGCTCGATCATGCGCCTCGGCGCCAACACGGTCCTCGACGTCTCCGGCATCTCGACGGGCTCCCTCTCCCTCGACCTCGCGCTGGGCGGCAAGGGGGTCCCGCGGGGCCGCATCATCGAGGTCTTCGGTCCGGAGTCCTCGGGCAAGACGACCCTCATGAGCCACATCGCCGCCAACGTGCAGCAGGGGGGCGGGGTGGCCGCCTTCATCGACGTCGAGCACGCCTTCGACCCCGCCTACGCCCGCAAGCTCGGCGTGAACCTCGACGACCTCCTCATCAGCCAGCCGGACTACGGCGAGCAGGCCCTCGACATCGCGGAGATCCTCGTCCGGAGCAACTCCGTGGACGTGGTCATCGTGGACTCCGTGGCCGCCCTCGTGCCCAAGGCGGAGCTCGAGGGGGAGATGGGGGAGAGCCACGTGGGCCGCCAGGCCCGCCTCATGAGCCAGGCCCTCCGCCGGCTCACCGCCGCCATCGCCCGCTCCCGGACCTGCATGCTCTTCACCAACCAGATCCGCGAGAAGATCGGGGTCATGTTCGGCAACCCCGAGACCCAGCCCGGGGGGAGGGCGCTGAAGTTCTACGCCTCCGTGCGCATCGACCTCCGCCGCATCGCCCAGGTCAAGGACGGCGAGGAGGTGGTCGGCAGCCGGGTCCGGGCCACCGTGGTCAAGAACAAGATCGCCCCCCCCTTCCGCCGGACCGAGTTCGAGATCCTCTTCAACGAGGGGATCTCCCGGGCGGGGGACGTGCTCGACCTCGGCGTGGCCGGGGGCGTCATCGAGCGCTCCGGCACCTGGCTCTCCTACAAGGACCCGGTGACCGGCGTGGACACGAAGATCGGCCAGGGCCGGGACAAGGCGCGGCTCTTCCTCAAGGAGAACCCCGACCTCCTGTCGCGGATCGCGGCGCGGATCCGCGAGGTCCAGGTCCCCGTGGCGGCGGGCGGGCCCGCGGCGGCCGCGGCGGCGGGCGAGGGGGGGGAGGCCGCCTCCGCGGCGGACTGAACCCCCGGTCCGCTCCCCGACGATTTCTCCGGCGGGGGGCCGCGCCGCTAGACTGCGCGGTCCCCCCCACGGAGAGACCCGATGTCCGCCCCGCCGCCGCGCCCCTGGAGCCTGACCCCCGACGAGGTCCGCTCCCGTTTCCTCTCCTTCTTCCGCGCCCGCGGCCACGAGGAGGTCCCCTCCGATTCCCTCGTCCCCGCCAACGACCCGACCCTGCTCTTCACCGGCGCCGGGATGAACCAGTTCAAGGACCACTTCCTCGGTCGGATCCCGCTGACCTTCCGCCGCGCCTGCTCCTCGCAGAAGTGCCTGCGCACCGGCGACCTCGAGAACGTGGGCCGCACCCCCGGCCACCACACCTTCTTCGAGATGCTGGGGAACTTCTCCTTCGGGGACTACTTCAAGGAGGAGGCCATCCGGTGGGCCTGGGAGTTCCTCACCGTGGAGATGGCGATCCCCGCGGACCGCCTCCGGGTGACGGTCTACCGCGAGGACGACGAGGCGGCGGCGCTCTGGACGAAGGCGGCCGGGATCCCCGCGGATCGGATCGGGCGCCTGGGCGCGAAGTCGAACTTCTGGCCGGCCAACGCGCCGGAGGACGGACCCGACGGCCCCTGCGGCCCCTGCTCGGAGATCTTCTTCGACCTGGGGTTCCGGCCGGAGCCCGTCGTCCCCTGCACCGTGAAGGGCTGCCCCGAGGCGCCGGAGAGCCCGGACTGCGACTGCCGGCGGTTCCTGGAGGTCTGGAACCTCGTCTTCCAGCAGTTCGACCGGCGCGGGAGGAACGACCTCGTCCCCCTCGCCATGCAGAACATCGACACCGGGATGGGCTTCGAGCGCCTGCTCACCGTGCTCGCCCACCTGCGGGAGCCGGGGAGGAGGATCTACAGCAACTTCCAGACCCCCCTCTTCGGGGAGATGGTCCGCATGGGGTGGGACGCGGAGGAGTGCCTCCACCGCGCCGCCTGGAGGGAGCGGGAGGAGCGCGGGGGGGCGGAGGCGGAGTTCCGGACCCGCGCCCGCCGCATCGCCGACCACGCCCGGGCCGCGGCCTTCTGCATCGCCGACGGCGTCCGCCCCTCCAACGAGGGCCGCGGCTACGTGCTCCGGCGCGTCATCCGGCGCGCGGTGCGCGACCTGATCCAGCAGGGGTTCCCGGAGCCCTACCTCGACAGGTACGTGGCCGCCGCGGGACGGGCCATGGGCAGCCGCTACCCGGACATCCTCTCCCACGCCGGCTCCATCGAATCGGCCCTCCGCACGGAGGAGGAGAAGTTCCGGGAGACCTACACTCGGGGCCGCGCCCTCCTGGACGAGCACCTCGTTCGGATGGAGGCGGGGGGGGGGACGGTGTTGCCGGGGGAGCAGGCCTTCCTCCTCCACGACACCTTCGGCTTCCCCGTGGACGTCACCGCGGACATTCTGGCCGAGACCGGCCGGACCCTCGATCGCCCCGGCTTCGAGCGGGCCATGGAGGAGGCGCGCCAGCGCAGCCGCGAGGGATCGAAGATCGCCGGGGACATCTTCGCGGCCGGCCCCCTCGCCCGCGTGAAGAAGGAGGAGACGGGGACCCGGTTCCTCGGCTACGGCCCGGTGCCCGAGGAGGGGGCCCTCCTCCTCCGCGAGACCCCCTTCTACGCCGAGCAGGGCGGCCAGGTGGGGGACGCCGGGTTCATCGAATCCCCCTCGGGCCGCTTCCTCGTCCGCGACACCCGGCGGGTGGAGGGGTTCCACCTCCACGTCGGGGTCCTCGAGCGGGGGACCCTGCGCCGCGGGGAGACGGTCCGCGCCTCCGTGGACCGCGAGCGGCGCGACGCCGTCCGCCGCAACCACACCGGCACCCACCTCCTCCACCGCGTGCTCCGGGAGGTCCTCGGCGAGGAGGCCCGCCAGGCCGGTTCCCTCGTCGCCCCCGACTACCTGCGCTTCGACTTCTCCTTCCCGAGGGGGCTCGCCCCGGAGGAGCGCGAGCGCATCGAGGCGGGCGTCAACCGGCGCATCCTCGAGAACCACCCCGTGGAGACCCGCGTCCACGACCTCGCCGCCGCCAGGGCCACGGGCGCGGTCTCCATGTTCGGCGAGAAGTACGGGGACCGCGTGCGGGTCCTCACGGCCGGGGACAGCCGGGAGTTCTGCGGGGGGACCCACTGCCGCGCCACCGGGGACATCGGCTCCTTCCGGATCCTCTCGGAGAAGTCCGTGGGGTCCGGCGTGCGCCGCATCGAGGCGGTCACCGGGGCCCGCGCGGTCGCCCTCTTCCAGGAGGACCGCCGCCGCCTCGCCTCCCTCGAGGAGGAGGTGGAGCGCCTGAAGAAGGAGGTCGCGAAGGCGGGGAGAAAGGCCGCCGCGGCGGCCGCCCCGACCGCCCCCTCGCTGGAGGGGGCCCTGGCCGCGAAGCGGAGAGTCGGGGGCTTCGAACTCGCCGTCCTCGACGGCACGGGCGCCGCGGAGGGGGACCTCCTCGGGGCGGGGGACCGCGTGAAGGCGGACGGGGGGGAACCGCTGGTCCTCCTCGTGCACGCCCGGGCCGGCGAGGAGGTCGCCCTCGTCGCCGCCGGGAACCCCGCCGCGGTGAAGCGGGGGTTCAAGGCTGGCGCCGCCGTGGGCGTCGTCGCGAAGGCCCTCGGCGGCGGGGGAGGGGGGCGCCCCGACCTCGCCCGCGGGAAGGGGAGGGACCCCGCCCGCGTCCCGGCGGCGCTGGCGGCGCTGGAGGAGCATCTCTCCGCCCTGTGAACCGGGTGGCGGGAGAGGGCCCCGACCGGTGCGGATTCGGGTCGGGTACGGTTCCGTCAGGTACGGTTCCGTCACCGGGGGCCTGCCTCGCCGGGCTCCGAGGCGGGGCGGTATTCCTTGCCCCCGCCGGCGCCCCTGCCTAGGCTCCGGGGTTTCCGCCCCCGCCGGGGCGGTGTTCCCCTGAACGAGAGGTCCCACCGATGGCGGTTCCGAAGAGGCGCATGTCCCACTCCCGCAAGGGGCATCGCCGCAGCCACGACGCCCTGAAGCCGGCCCAGCCCGGGCGCTGCACCCGCTGCCACCAGGCGGCCATGCCCCACCGGATCTGCCCGAACTGCGGCTGGTACCGCGGGCGCCGGCAGGTCCTCGGCGAGGAGCAGGGCTAGACCGGGGACGTTCCCGCCGCATCGCCGCCCCGGGGCCTTCCCGCCGCCGGAAATCCGCGGCGCTTCGGGGCCGGGAACCTACCCTTTCGTGCCGCGGCAGCAGGCCGGGAAGGAGGGAGAGAGCGTGGACCCCGCTGGTTCTCGCGCGACCGCCGGAGCCGGCTTCCCCGAGGAGGCCCGCCCTTGAGCGCCCCCCCGCCTCCCCCGACTTCGACGACCTCCTCCTCCGGCCCCCCCTACCGCATCGCCGTGGACGCCATGGGGGGGGACCACGCCCCCGCGGCCGTGGTCGAGGGCTCCCTCCTCGCGCTCCAGAGGGTCCCCTCCGCCTCCGTATCGCTGGTGGGGGACCGGGAGGCCGTCGGGGGGCTCCTCAAGGGCCTCGGCGGCAGGGAGGACGATCGGCTCTCCATCGTCCACGCGTCCCAGGTCCTGAGCATGGGGGAGAACCCCGTGGCGGGCCTGAGGGCGAAGCCGGACAACTCCATCTCGAGGACCCTGCTCGAGGTCCACGAGGGCCGCGCCTCGGCGGCCTTCTCCGCGGGGAACACGGGCGGGGTCGTGGCCGCGGCGACCCTCCACCTGGATCGGCTCCGGGGGGTGAAGCGGCCCGGCATCGCCGTCCCCCTGCCGACCCTCAAGGGGACGACGCTCCTCATCGACGTCGGGGCGAACATCAGCTGCAAGCCCATCCACCTCGTCCACTACGCGCACATGGCCGCCGCCTACGGGCGCGCCATCCTCGGCGTCGAGAACCCCCGGGTCGCCATGCTGAACATCGGCGAGGAGGAGGCCAAGGGGACGAGCCTCGTCAAGCAGACCGCGTCGATGCTGAAGGAGAGCGGCCTCGCGTGGGCGGGCAACGTCGAGGGCCACGCCGTCTTCCAGGGGGTGGCCGACGTCGTCGTCTGCGACGGGTTCGTGGGCAACATCGTCCTCAAGACCACGGAGGGGCTCGCGGACGCGATGTTCACCCTCATCGCCGGCGCGGTCAAGGAGGTCGCCCGGACCGAGCCCGCCGCGGTGAACGCCCTGAAGGAGGTCCTCGGGGGCCTGCGCCGGCGCACCGACTACGCCTCCTACGGTGGGGCGCCGCTGCTGGGGTTCGAGGGGGTCGTCCTCATCGGGCACGGCCGGTCGAGCCCCGAGGCGGTCGCCAACGCGATCAAGGGCGCCACCGAGGTCGTCCACCAGGGCGTCAACGCGAAGATCCGCGAGGCCATCCGCGCCCACCGCTCGGCGTCCGGAGGGGACGAGGCGTGAGCCGGGCCGCGCTCTTCCCCGGGCAGGGGGCCCAGTTCCCGGGCATGGGGAGGGAGCTGGCGTCCCGCTTCGAGGAGGCCCGGGCGATGTTCGACCGGGCCGACGAGGTGCTCGGCATCCCCCTCTCGCGCACCCTCTTCGAGGGCTCCGAGGAGGAGGTGGGGCGCACCGACCTCTGCCAGCCGGGGATCTTCCTCGTCTCCGCGGCCACCATGGAGGTCGTCGCCCGCCGCCGCGGGCTCGGGCGGGACGCCTTCGCCTGCGCGGCGGGGCTCTCCCTCGGCGAGTACACCGCGCTCTGGTTCGCCGGGGCCCTCGCCTTCGAGGACGCGCTGCGCCTGACCCGGGCCCGCGGTCGCGCCATGCAGGCGGCCGCCGACGCCTGCCCCTCGGGGATGGCCGCCGTCCTCGGCCTCGACCCGGCCGGCTGCGAGGAGGCCTGCCGCCGCGCCTCCGCGGCGGGACCGGTGGTGGTGGCGAACCTCAACTCCCCGGGGCAGGTCGTGATCTCCGGGGCGCGGGCGGCCCTCGACAGGGCCTCCGAGGAGGCCAGGGCGCTGGGGGCGAAGCGGGTCCTCCCCCTCAAGGTGGCCGGCGCCTTCCACTCCCCGGTCATGGAGCCGGCGGCGGACCGCCTGCGGGAGGAGCTGGAGCGCACCCCCGTGTCCGGGGCGGCCCTCCCCGTGTGGGCCAACGTCTCGGCGGCCCCGGTGCGGACGCCGGCGGAGATCCGCGACGCCCTCGGCCGCCAGATCACCTCCCCGGTGCTCTTCCAGAGGACCCTCGAGGGGATGGCCGCGGCGGGGGTCTCCGCGGCGCTGGAGCCGGCGCCGGGGAGGGTGCTCGCGGGGTTCGCGAAGAAGGCGGCGCCCGGGATGGCGGTGGAGGCCTGCGACACCGCCGACCTGGCGGCGGGGGAAGGAGGGGGGGCGTGAGGGAGTTCGAGGGGAGGACGGCGCTGGTGACGGGGGCCGCCCGCGGCATCGGCAGGGCCATCGCGGAGGCCCTCGCCGGCCGCGGGGCCGCCGTGGCCTGCGTGGACCTGACCGCCGAGGGGGCCGGTGCGGCGGCCGCGGCCTGCGCGGCGCTCGGCACGGGGTCCTCCTCCTTCGCCGCGGACGTCTCGAAGTCCGAGGCCTGCGACGCCGCCGTGAAGGCCTGCATCGAGGCCCACGGCCGGCTCGACGTCCTCGTCAACTGCGCGGGGATCACCCGGGACGGCCTCCTCATGCGGATGTCCGACGGGGATTTCATGAAGGTCCTCGACATCAACCTCGCGGGGACCTTCTACATGACGCGGGCGGCGACCCGCCCGATGATGAAGCAGCGCTCGGGGCGGATCGTGAACATCGCCAGCGTCATCGGCGTCAAGGGGAACGCGGGCCAGGCCAACTACGCCGCCTCCAAGGGGGGGGTCATCGCCCTCACCAAGTCCACGGCCTGGGAGCTGGCGTCCAGGGGCGTCACGGTGAACGCCGTCGCGCCGGGCTACATCGCCACGGAGATGACGGCCGTGCTGCCCGAGGAGGCCCGCACCGCGATGCTCGCCCGGATCCCCCTCGGCCGCCCCGGGACGCCGGCGGACGTGGCGGGGGCGGTGCTCTTCCTCGCCTCCGACGCCGCCTCCTACGTGACGGGGCAGGTCCTGGTCGTGGACGGGGGGATGATCGGCTGATCCGCCCCCCGGGGGAGCCCCCCCCGGGGTCCCTCTCCTCCCCTCCCCGGGAGAACTTGCCGGGCCCCCCGGGACCGATGTAGCGTACCCCCGCAGTTCGCAAGGGCGTCCCCGGATGGCGGGGACCGACGGAAACGGAGGATACCGGCTTGGCGGCCCAGAACATCCGCGAGAAGGTGCTGGACATCGTCTGCGAGCAGATGGGAGCGAGCCGGGACAAGGTGACGGACGCCACCTCGTTCATCAACGACCTCGGCGCCGATTCCCTCGACACCGTCGAACTGGTCATGGAGTTCGAGGACGAGTTCGACCTCAACATCCCCGACGAGGACGCGGAGAAGATCCAGACGGTCGGGGACGCCATCAAGTACATCGAGGAGCACCTGAGCAAGTAGCCCCCGGTCCCGCGGGCCGCCCCGCCGCGATCCCTCGCGGCGGGGTGCCCCGGGGAGTCGGTTTCCCGGATCGGAGGCCTCCGCGGCGGCCCGTCCGCCCCGCGGGATCCCCCCGGCCGCCGCGTGAGGTGAGGATGGACCGCCGCCGCGTCGTCGTCACCGGGATAGGGGCCGTCACCTCGCTGGGCCTCGACGCCCGCTCCACCTTCGCCGGCCTCCTCGAGGGGCGCTCCGGGGCGGCCCCCATCACGCGATTCGACCCCAAGGACCACGCCACGAGGTTCGCGGCGGAGGTCAAGGGCTTCGACCCCGGCACCGTCCTCCCGCCGCACGAGGCCCGCAAACTCGATCCCTTCGTCCTCTTCGCCATGGCCGCCGCGAAGGAGGCGCTCGGGGATTCCGGGCTCGACCTGGCGAAGGAGGACCTCACCCGCGTGGGCGCCGTCGTCGGCGTCGGGATCGGCGGCCTCACGGACATCGAGGCCCAGCACAGCGTCCTCCTCGAACGCGGGCCGCGCCGCATCAACCCCTTCTTCATCCCGAAGATCATGATGAACGCCGCGGCGGGGCAGATCTCCATCCTCCACGGGCTCCAGGGTCCCAACTACGCCACGGCCTCCGCCTGCGCCTCCTCGGCCCACGCCGTGGGCCTCGCCATGAAGGCCATCCGCTGGGACGAGGCGGACGTGATGCTGGCGGGCGGATCCGAGGCGACCATCACGCCGCTCGGCATCGGCGGGTTCAACGCCCTCAAGGCGCTCTCCACGCGCAACGACGACCCCGCCCGGGCGAGCCGCCCCTTCGACCGCGACCGGGACGGGTTCGTGATGGGCGAGGGGGGGGGCTGCCTCCTGCTCGAGGAGTACGGGAGGGCCCGCGCCCGGGGGGCCCGCATCTACGCCGAGGTCAAGGGCTTCGGGATGACCGCCGACGCCCACCACATCACCGCCCCGGCCCCGGGCGGATCGGGGGCGCTGCGGTCCATGCTCCTCGCGCTCCGGGACGGGGCCACGGACCCGGCGGACGTGCAGTACGTCAACGCCCACGGGACCTCGACCCCCATCAACGACCCCCTGGAGACGGCGGCCATCCGGGGGGCCTTCGGGGAGCACGCGGCCCGGCTGGCGATCTCCTCCTCCAAGTCGATGATCGGCCACCTCCTCGGCGCGAGCGGCGCCGTGGAGGCGGTGGTCTGCGCCCTCACCATCGCCGAGGGGGCCGTCCACCCGACGGCGAACCTGGAGAACCCCGACCCCGAGTGCGACCTCGACTACGTGCCCGGGTCCGCCCGCCGCATGGAGGTCCGCAACGCCCTATCGAACTCCCTGGGCTTCGGGGGGCACAATGCCACCCTGCTCCTCGGCCGGGTCGACTAGAGTGGGGGGGAGGCGGACCGGCGCCGGGCGCCGGGCCCCCGCCCCGGGGAGCGCCCGGCGGCGGTCCCGGAGGAGAAGGCCGTGAGCGACCCCGACCTGTCCTTCACCACCGAGGACTTCCTCCTCTCCGAGAAGGCGGTGGTGGAGAGGTTCACCGCGGCCGGGCAGGGCCACGTGTTCCGGTTCCTGGACCGCCTCGACTGGAAGCGGAAGAACGCGCTCTTCCTCTCGGCGAAGTCCGTGGACCTCGACCTCGTGGCCCGCCTCGCCTCGGGGAAGTCCCTGGCCCCGCCCGCCCCCCCGCCGGAGCCGCTCGAGGGGCCCTTCGTCCACCGCCGCCAGGCCCTGCAGGACAACCGGGTCCTCCGGGAGCAGGCGGAGGCGGCCGGCCTCGCCCTCCTGCGCGGGGGGAAGGTGGCCATCCTCACCGTGGCGGGGGGGCAGGGGACCCGCCTCGGCTTCCCGGGCCCCAAGGGGTGCTACCCCGTGGGCCCAGGCCAGAGGACCCTCTTCGACATCCACGCCGCCGCCGTGGCCGCGGCGAGCCGCGAGGCGGGGAAGCCGGTCCCCTGGATCCTCCTGGTGTCACCCACGACGGAGGAGGCCACCCGGGCCTACATCCGCCGCCGCGGCCTGCCCGGGGTGGCCCCCGCCCAGGTCCGAATCGTCTGCCAGGGGGTGCTCCCCGCCCTCACGGACGAGGGGAAGCTCCTCCTCGAGGACGTGGATCGCATCGCCACCGCCCCGGACGGTCACGGGGGCTGCCTCAAGGCCCTGCGCCTGACGGGGACGCTCGCCTGGCTCGTGAACCTGGGCGTCGAGGAGCTCTGCTACTTCCAGGTGGACAACCCCCTGGCCCCCCCCGTCGACCCCCTCTTCCTCGGCCTCCACCACAGGGCGAAGGGGCAGATGTCCTCGAAGGTGTTCCTCAAGTCGGATCCGGCCGAAAAAGTGGGTGTGGTCGTCTGCAGGCACGGGAAACCGGCGGTGATCGAGTACACGGAGCTTCCGAAGGAGCAGGCGGAGCGGAAGGCCCCCGGGGGGGGCCTCCAGTACTGGGCGGCCAACATGGCCTCCCACGTCCTCTCCATGCCCTTCGCCGCGGCCGTGGCCTTCCGGGGCCTCCCCGTCCACCGGGTGCGCAAGGCGGTCCCCTTCGTGGACGCCGACGGGAACCGGGTCGTCCCCCCCGAGCCCAACGCCTGGAAGCACGAGAGCTTCGTCTTCGACGCCATGCCCCTCTCGGCGGGGGGCGTCGTCATGGAAGTGGACCGGTCCCGCGAGTTCGCCCCGCTGAAGAACGCGGCGGGCATGGACTCCCCGGAGACGGTGCGGCTCCTCCTCCAGTCCGCGGGGAAGTGGTGACGGCCGCCGGGAGCCGAGGGCGGATCCGGGTCGCGGTCCTCATGGGCGGGCCCTCGGGGGAGCGGGAGGTGTCGCTCCGGTCGGGGAGGGCGGTGATCGCCGCCCTCGACCCCCGGCTCTACGAGGTCCTCCCCCTGGAGATGGCCCGGGACGGGCGGCTCCTCCGCGGCGGGCCGCCGGACGCCGGAGGCGCCCCGGCGGGGGAGTCCGCGCCGGCGGCGGATCCCGGGCCGGGGACCGGGCTCGCGGCCGCCGCCGCCGCCTCCCTCGCCCGCCACTTCCCCGGGGGGAGGGAGGTGGACCTCGTCTTCCTCGCGCTCCACGGCCGATTCGGCGAGGACGGCACCGTGCAGGGGCTGCTGGAGGCGGCGGGCATCCCCTACACCGGCTCCGGCGTGGCGGCCTCGGCTCTGGCCATGGACAAGGACCGGGCCAAGGCCCTGGTCGCCCGGGCCGGCGTGCGCGTCGCCCGGGGGCGCGCGGTGGAGGCCCCGGAGTGGGCCCGGGACCCGGAGGGCGTCCTCGCCTCCCTCGGGCGCCACCCCGGCTTCCCCGCCTTCGTCAAGCCCTCGGGCGGCGGCTCCTCCATCGGGGCCGGGCCCGCGGCCGACGGGGTGGAGCTGGCGGAGAGGCTCCGCGAGGTCTTCTCCCTCGGCGAGGGGGCGGCGCTCGTGGAGGAGCGGATCGCGGGGACCGAGGTCTCCTGCGCGGTCCTCGGGAACCGCGGCGGCCGGCCGCGGACGCTCCCCGTGGTGGAGATCGTCCCCAGGGGGAGGCCCTTCTTCGACTACAGGGCGAAGTACGACGCGGCGTCCTGCGACGAGATCTGCCCCGCGCGGATCCCGCCGGAGGCCGCGGCCCGGGTGGCGGAGGCCGCGGAGGCGGCCCACGCGGCCCTCGGCTGCGACGGCATGAGCCGGAGCGACTTCATCCTCCGCGGCGAGGGCCTCGAGCCGGTCTTCCTGGAGACGAACACCATCCCCGGGATGACGGAGAACTCCCTCTGCCCCCGGGCCGCCCGGGCGGCGGGGCTCTCCTTCGGCGACCTCCTCGGGATCCTCGCGGAGATGGCCCTGGAGCGGTTCGCCCCGGGCCGTGGGGCGGCGGCGTGACGGCGGCGCGGGGGAGGGGAGGCGGACGCGTGGCGAAGGCGAGGCGGGAGGCGGGGCGGGAGGTGAAGGTCGTCCCCAAGGAGTGGGGCGAGGAGCGCTGGATCGTCAACAACCGGCTCTACTGCGGCAAGCAGATGATCCTGCGCAAGGGCTGGCGCTGCTCCATGCACCGCCACCTCGTGAAGGACGAGACCTTCTTCGTGACGAAGGGGCGGATGCTCTTCGAGATCGAGGGGCCGCGGGGGCGCGTGCGCCGGAAGGTCCTCGTCCCCGGCTCCGTCCAGCACGTCCCGCCGGGGACCTGGCACCGGTTCTCCGGCCTCGCGCGGACGGAGTTCTTCGAGTTCTCCACCACCCACGACGACGCCGACTCCTACCGGAAGGAGAGGAGCGGCCGGATGCCCTCTTGAATGGGGGCCCTCCGTCGGGCATCCTTTCCCCCGACGGCGCCGCGGGAAGGACGTGCCCGGAGGAAGCGCCATGATCGTCGTGAACACGGAGACCGTCCCCGGCCGCCGCATCTCCGCGGTGAAGGGGCTCGTGCAGGGGAACACGGTCCGCGCCAAGCACGTGGGCCGGGACATCATGGCCGGCCTCAAGAACCTCGTGGGGGGGGAGCTCAAGGGCTACACCGAGCTCCTCGTGGAGGCGCGCCGCGAGGCGACGTCGCGCATGATGGACCAGGCGGAGGAGCTCGGCGCCAACGGGATCGTGAACGTGCGCTTCGCCACCTCCTCCATCACCCAGGGGGCGGCGGAGCTCTACGCCTACGGGACCGCCGTGGTCCTCGAGGACGCCTGAGGCGCCGCGGGACATGGAGCTCTTCCTCGACCTGCTCGGCCTCCTCCTCACCCTGTTCCTCCTCTGCCTCGGCTTCTTCTACGGCCGGTGGGTGGAGAGGCGCCACGTCCGGAGCCTCGAGGAGCGGGAGCGGGCCCTCGCCGCCTTCCCCCTGACCAACCTGAGGACCGCGCCCCCGGGCGCGGTCGTGCGGGAGGCGTTCCTCGTCGGCGGCTGCGCCGTCATCGCCATCGACTACTGGAAGGTCTTCGCCGGCTCCGTCAAGAGCCTCTTCGGCGGCCGCATCCGGAGCTACGAGACGGTGCTGGATCGCGCCCGCAGGGAGGCGACGCTCCGGATGATCGACGAGGCCCGCGCGCGGGGGGCCGGCGCGGTCTGCAACCTCCGCCTGGAGACCTCCACCATCGGCGGCGGGGAGGCGGGGAAGTCCCCCGGCGGGGCCGAGGTCATCGCCTACGGGACCGCCCTCGTCCTCGCGTGAAGCGGGAGTACCTCTCCCCGGATTCCGAGCCGGCCCTCGGCCGCGGCCGGAGGGGGGAGGGGCCGGCGGGGGAGTGCGGCCCGCCCCCCGACGAACGATCCGGGGACGAGGCCTTCCGCGACACCGTCCTCGCGGAGCCGGGCCTCGGGGACCCCGCGTCCCTGGCCGCGGGATGGCGGGAGTGGATCGCCTGGAACCGCGCGCGCTCCTCGCCCGCGGGGGACGCCGCCGGCAACGCGCTGCTGGCCCTCGCCTCGGGTCCGGCGGCGGTGGTCGGCGTGTTCCTCTCCGGGGTCGGCGGGGGGGTGGGGATCCTCTACGCGGTGACCCTGGGCCCGATCCTCGAGGAGATCCTCAAGCAGGCCGGCGGCATCCTCCTCTACGAGAGGCTCCCCTGGAGGGTCCGCTCCCCCGCGACGGTGGTCCTCATGGGGGCGGTCTCGGGGCTCGGCTTCGCCACGGTGGAGAACCTCCTCTACGGCCGGGTCTACCTCTCCGCCCTCCCGGAGCCGGAACTCGCCGCGGCCATGGCCCTCCGGTGGGGGGGGTGCACCCTCCTCCACGTCGCCTGCTCCGTCGTCGCCTCCCTCGGGCTCCTGCGCGCGGGCAGGGAGCGCCTGGAGACGGGGGCCCCCCTCGACCTCTCCCGGGGGTACCGCTGGTTCGCCGCGGC
>JAKLKS010000349.1 GCA_023150535.1 Planctomycetota bacterium | reverse complement strand
GCCAAGGCGGCCAGAGGACGCCGGAAAGGACTTGCAGGGATTGGCCTTCTCATAGAAACCCGACCCGTTTCCGTCACCCTCCACCGGAAGGGAACCCGGAAGCCTCCCCTCCTCCCCCCGTGACGGAAACGGGTCGGGTTCGGAGCTGATCCCACCGGAGATGAACGCGAGAACCTCCCCTACTCCCCCCGCCACGGAAACGGGTCGGGTTCGGTGCTGATCCGCCGCTGCTGCTTTGTGCCGGGTTCGGTATCACCGCATCCGCCGCAGGAGCGGGTCGGTCTCCGCCGCGCGGGCGGCGGCGAGGGCCGCGGCGAGGGACGGGGGCGCATCGGCGCCGAGGGCCTTCGCCAGTTCGTCCCCCGCCTGCAGGGCCGAGAGGCGCACCCAGCGGTTGGAGTCCCCGAGTCCGCGGGCGATCCCCTCCACGGCCGCTGCGCACTTCGACTTCCCCAGCGCCCGGAGCGCGTTCCGCCGCTCCACGGCCGATCCCGCGCCCCCGTCGCCGACGAAGGCGACGAGCGCCGGGACCGCCGCCTCCCCGAGGGCTCCCAGCCGCTCCACCGCCGCGAGGCGCACGGGGAAGGCCGTCTCCGCCCCGAGCGCCCCCAGGAGCGCCCGGACCGACGCCTCCCCGCCCGCCGCCCCGAGGCAGGCCGCCGCCGCCACCGCCTCCCCCTCCTTCGCCGACCGCAGGAACCCGGCCACCTCGGGGGGCGCCTTCTTCAGCGCCGCCAGTGCCCCGAGCACCGTGCCCCGCGCGGCCTCGTCCGCGACGAGCATCTCCGCGAAGCGTCCCTCGGCCTCCGCCGCCGGGAGCGACGCCAGCGCCCGGACGGCCCCCCGGCGCACCGCGGCGTCCGCGTCCCGCGTCTTCGCCAGCAGCGGCCCCACGACCTCCTCCCGGGGGAACCTCGAGAAGACGACCTCCACGGCCCGGAACTCGAGACCGTCCTTCGTCCCCACCCGCTCCAGCGCCCGCGCGAGGGCCGGCTTCCCGAGGGCGACGAGCCGCTCCCGGGCGATGGGGACGATGACCCGGTTGTCCCCCACCTCCCACCGGCAGGAGACGGCCCAGAGCTTCTCGAGGTCGTCCGCGGGCTTCCCGTCCGGCCCCGGCACGGTGCCGTCCCGGTCCACCTCGGCCCGCGCCTTCTCCTCGGTCATGCTCGTGGCGCCGGGGTCCCCGCTCCCGCCCGCGGGGGCCTCGCGGTCGGGCATGTCGAGCCCCGTCCCCACGATGGAGGAGGTCCAGGCGGCGCCGTCCCGGGTCCGCTCGGTGTAGACGTCCTTCCCGCCGGCGTCCGCGAGGATGCCGATGCCGCCGGTGCCGCGGGCGGGGGAGGCGTAGCCCTGGGCCCCCTCGGTGACGGCGGCGTAGCCGTCGTTGCCCCCCATGTCGAGGAGGAACGCCACGGAGTTGGTGAGCGCCCCTCCCTGGGTGCCGCCGGATCCGGCGTAGTAGTCGTCGCCGCCGCGGTCCACGAGCATGCCGACGGCGTAGTCGTGGGCGCCTCCCATGCCGACGCCGTTCTTGAGGTAGTAGAGGTCGCTCCCGGCGCGGTCGAGGAGGATGCCCGCGGAGAGATGGATGCCGGAGCCCTGGCCGTACTGGCCGAGGTTGTAGGTGTCGTTGCCGTCGTCGTCCACGAGGATGCCGAGGGCGTACCAGTAGGAGGAGCCCTGTCCGTAGATGTCGGCGGTGTAGCGGTCGTTGCCCTTCACGTCCACGAGGACGCCGACGCCGCCCGAGGCGTCCGGGCGCATGCCGATGGAGAAGCCCTGGGAGAGGGACTGGTGGCGGTCGTTGTAGAGGGGGGCGTGGAGGTGGGCGCCGCCGGCGTCGTAGACGTCGTTCCCTTCGAGGTCGGCCAGCACGCCGCAGCCGCGGGTGGAGGCGAAGCCCTGATTGAAGAGGTCGCCGTGGTAGAGGTCGTTGCCGCCCTTGTCGAGGTGGATCCCGACGCCGAAGGCGCCGGCGCCGATGCCGAAGTCGCGGCAGCGGTAGACGTCGTCGCCGCCCTCGTCCACGAGGATCCCGACGCCGCAGATCCCGGCGCCCAGCGAGGCGTTCCCCGCGTCGTAGAGGTCGTCCCCGCCGCCGTCCCACTGGATGGCGACGCCGCCGAGGGCCGCGCCGAAGGAGAGGTCCTCGCGGCCGACATACCGGTCGTTGCCGGATAGGTCGATGCAGACGGAGACGGGGCGGTCCCTCAGGACCGACGCCGAGGCCCCGCGCACCCAGGTGTCGTTCCCGCCGAGGTCGACGACGAGGACGGCGTCCTCGTCGGGAGCGTGGACGTCGTCGCCGGTGCCGTAGAGGACGACGGGGCCAGGCTCCGCGTCGATGCGCAGGGATCCCGTCCACTGCCCGTCGAACCCGCCCTCCGCCCGGAGGGCATCCACCAACTCCGCAGTCAGGGAGAGGGGAACCTGGGCGTGGTGCTGGACCTGCGCCATGTCCTGCATGTGCTCCTCAAGGAGGGCCAGGAACCTCCCGTCCTCCATGTCCCCTGCCTCGACCTTGAGGGACGGCTTCTCCACCTGGCTTCCGAGGGCCTTCCTGAGGAAGGCGGGCCGGTCCTCCGCCTCGGGGAGGGGAAGGAAGCGAGTGCCGGGGCCTCCGCCGGAGAGGGGCTGGAGCGTGCTTTCTTCCTGGATCATGGCCCCGAGGAAGCGGGCAGACTGGACCAGCCTGCCCATGGCCGAGCGTCCTCTCTCGGAGACGGCGGGCGCGGAAGGAGGGGTGGACTCGAATGCGGCCGACATCTTGATGTGCGTCCTGGTGAACACCCCGCCGGCCATTACCAGGAGGGTCCCGGGATCCCCGCTCCTCGCCGCCCCATCCCACGCCTCCGCCTCGTTCCCCACCGAGAAGGGATCGTCCAGCGCCCGCCGCACCACGTCGAGCCGGAACGGGTCGTCGATGGGCTGCTTCTGGAACTCGAGATCCTTCCTATTGCAGTTGAGGATCGCGAGCCCCTCGTCCAGGAGGCGCAGTTCCTCGATCGTCCAGAACCCCCCCGCCACCGGCTCCGGCTCCGGCAGCGGCGGCGCCGCGGGCGGCGGCGGGTAGACGACCGCGACGAGCGCCGCGGGCGACGCGGGCGCCGACGGCGCCGCCGCCTCCCCCCCGCCCCCCCCGTCCGACACGCAGCCTCCGGCCACCAGCACGAGCACGGGCGCGACGATCCGGAATCCGGCCATGGGAGCC
>JAKLKS010000348.1 GCA_023150535.1 Planctomycetota bacterium | reverse complement strand
GGTCCGGGAGTCCGGAGCCACCTCCGCGTCGAAGTCCTCGTGCGCCTGGAGGGCCTTCCCCGCCTCCGCCAGCGACTGCTCCGAGCGGCCCTCCGAATCCCGGCCTCCGGAGAACCGCTGCTGCAGCAACCCTGCCTCGGACTTCGACCGGTCCCCCTCCCCCTGCGCCGCGTTCCGGAACCACTTCTTGTCCGCCTGCCCCTCCTTCGTCGCGTAGCGGGCGGCCTCCTCCGCCTTCCCCCCCGCCGCCGGCCCGCCCCCCTCGCCCGCGGGGCCGCGGTACTGCCGCTCCGCCACGTTCTTCCGCACCTCGCCGAGGGCCTCCTCGATCTCCTTCGCCAGTTCCGCCGCCTTCCGCCGCCCCTCGTCGAGGCGCCGCCGGTCCACCTTCCCCTCGGCCGCCGCCTGCGCGAGGTCGTCCATCTGGGACTGCGCGAGGTCGAGGGAGTCCTTCATCTCCCGCGCGTTCAGGGCGAGGTTCTCCGCCGCCACCTCCTGCTGCCGGAGGGAGCCCTTCCGCACCACCTCCCGCAGCCGCGCCACGTCGGAGCCGTAGGCCTCCGCCCGCGCGATGGCCACCTCCACCGCCTCGACCGGGTCGAGGTTCCCCTCGAAGGAGTAGTCCCGGTCCGCGGGCAGCAGCAGCCGCCAGGTCGTCGCGTCCACGGACACCCCGGGGAAGGAGGGGAGCCGCGGCTCCAGCCGCTCGAACCGGGCGCCCGGGGCCGCCGCCGCCGCCGTGCGGAAGGTGAGCACCACCTCCTGGCTCTCCTCCCCGAGGGACTGCACCCGGACCGGCACCTGGATCACCCCCCGCTCCTCCGGCCGCTCCACGGGCCGCACCGGGACCCCGCCGACGAGGACCGATTCCAGCGCCGCCCCCGCGGGGAGCGCCACGGGCAGGAAGGAGCGGGAGCGGTTGAAGATCCGGACCGCCACCCGCGTGCGGGCGGAGCCGTCCCGGTCGGCCACCGTCGTGCCCTCCAGCAGGTGGATGCGCGCCTCGGGCAGGTCCCCGAAGCCGTGGGAGACGAGCACGAGCGGGAGCCGCCAGCCGGCCTCCCGGGACCGCAGGAACCGCAGCACCCGCAGCGGGTCGAGCCCGGCGGGGACGAGGGGGAGGTCGGCGAGGTCGCAGGGGTCGAGGCCGGGCGCGGCGCCGACGCGCACCTCCGCCTCGCCGAGCGCGCGCAGCAGCAGGAAGGCCCGCGCCCCCTCCCCGTCGAGCGGCACCGGCCCCGCGGCCTCCAGCGCGCCGCCGGCCCCGGCCGGGATCTCGTAGAGCACGCGGAAGGAGGCCGCCCCCGTGGCCGCGGCCTGCATCGTCACCGTGAGCCGCAGGCGATCCCCCGCCCGCTCCCGCCGGACCTCGCGGAGCCCCTCGCCCAGCACCCAGGGGTCCTCCACGCCGGGGGGCGCGTCCACGCGGAAGACCCGCTCCGGGCCGCCCCGGATCTCGTGGTGGACGAGGGCGTCCACGATCACCCGGTCGTCGAGGACCGTGAGGTCGGCCACCACCGTCGGCCGCAGCGAGGGGCGGAGCGCCTCCCGCGCGACGGACAGGGAGCCGCCGCCGCGCCCGTCCCGGAAGGCGAGCCTCCGGACCTCCCCGGGCTCCAGGGCCGGCCAGGAGGCGAAGGCGTCGGCGGGCACCGGATCGAGCCCCGCCGCCCCCGAGGCGGCGGCGGCGAAGCCCGGGGCGGTGGAGACGAGGAGGTCCGCGGAGGAGCGGCCCGCCTCCCGCAGGCGCACCGCGGGGAAGGGGGCGGGCCCCTCCCCGGGGGCGGGGCCGCGGAGGGAGAGGACGACCCGCCGCGTCTCCCGGGGCGGGCCGCGGAAGACGAGGCGGACCGCGCCCGGGAGGGGGAAGGGGTCGGCCCCGGAGACGTCCTCGAGGGCGAAGCCCGCGGGGAGGTCCACCACCCCCTCGAAGAGGCCCGCGGGGCCGGGCTCGATGT
Source organism: Planctomycetota bacterium (assembly GCA_023150535.1). GTDB lineage: Bacteria > Planctomycetota > JAJSAM01 > JAJSAM01 > JAKLKS01 > JAKLKS01. Next base: position 1,304 of record JAKLKS010000348.1, on the reverse strand, counting down.
CCATCGCAGCGCGCAGGAGGGATTCCGCGGCGCCGAGGTGGAGGTGGAGCCGGGTGGCGGCCGCGACCTCGCCGGGGCGGGCCTCGGCGCGGAGGGAGAGGCGGGCGGGGGTGCGGAGGCGGCGGAAGGCCTGGGCGCCGGGCACCGCCCCCCCGGCGGCGTCGGTGCGCTCGAGGCCCGCGGCCTCGGCCACGACCACGCGGGCGTCGGCGGCGGCGACGGAGACCCGGAGGCGATCCGCGGCCGCACCCCTCCACTCGGGGAGGGGCACGGGGAACGGGGCCTCCCCCGCGGGCGCGGGCAGGAGGGCGGACAGGGAGATCGCGTGGGTCCCCGGCCCCTCGGCGAGGAGGCGGATGCGCAGGACGCGGGAGGGGGTCACGGTCCAGGAGGCGACGGCGGGGCCCGACACGGACTGCATCACGAGCCCCTCGGGGAGCGCGGACTCGACCTCCGCCACGGCGCCGGCGAGCACGCGGATCGACAGGGTCGCGGACCACTCGAGCAGTCCGGGCCGCAGCACCGCCGCGGCCTCGGTCTCCGCCTCGAAGCGGGTCCGCCCACCGGCGGCGTCCGCGCCCCGCGGCTGCCAGGAGAGGTCGAGGAGCGCGAGGGGGCCGAGGTCGGCCTCGACCCGCGTCCCCGCCCCCGCGGGCGCGGAGGTCCAGCCGCCGCGGGCGGCGAGCCGGATCGCGGGATCGGCGAGGGGGAGATCGAGGAGGAGCCGGCAGCGGGGCGCCCGGGGGAGCGGGGCCTGGAGGCTTCCTCCCGGGGCCTCCCCGGCGAGGGGCCAGCGGAGGGTGGCCGTCACGACGGAGGAGGCGCGGCCCGCTGGCCGCGCGACCGGGACGAGGATCGCCCCCCCGGGCGCCGCCGCCACGGCCGGCGCGGGGCTCCCGTCCACGCGGAGGTCCTCCACCGCCGCCCCGGGCGGGAGGGCGAGGAGCCCCCCGTCCCCGGCGTCCACCTCGAAGCGGGCCTCGAGCAGGAGCGTCCGCTCCTCGACCCGCCCCGAATAGGCGGCGGCGAGGAGAGCGGGGGCCGCCGCGGGGCGGAGGACGCGCTCGGGGTGGGCGGCGTTCCAGAGGGCGAGGTACCGCTCGTAGGGGAGGAAGACCCGCTCCGGGTTCCGGAGGGTCTCCGGCCGGGAGGGATCGTAGGGGACGAAGACCGTCTCCCCGGTGGCGGGGAGCGGCGCGGGCGCGGCGGCGGGCGGTTCCGCGGGCGCCGCGCCCGCCGGGGGGGCCTCGCGACCGCCCCCCTTCGCCGCGGCGGGCGAGGGGAGGAGGAGCAGGAGGAGGGCC
>JAKLKS010000347.1 GCA_023150535.1 Planctomycetota bacterium | reverse complement strand
GGAGGAACCCCCCGCCGGCGCCGTCCCGCGCCTCGAGCCGCCGGCGGCCTTCGAGCCGGGGGACGGGGTCCTCGAGATCGAGCTCAGCGAGTACGCCGGCTACGCCGGGATCGTGCTGGCCAACGGGGGGCTCGAGCCCAAGGCGGACTCCCTCCTCGCGCGGAAGTGCGGGATGCCGGTGCGGATCCGGCTCAGCGAGGAGGAGTCCTGGTCGGCCCTCAACGCCGGGCGCATGGCGGCCAGCGCCACCACCGTGGACGTGCTCGCGGTGTACGGGGACCAGATGGACGTCGTCGTCCCGGCCCAGATCGGCTGGTCCCGGGGGGCCGACGCGGTCGTCGTGCGGTCGGGGATCCGCTCCCTGGCGGGCCTCCGGGGCGGGGTGGTCGCGGCGGCCCGCTTCACGGAGTCGGACTTCTTCCTCCGCACGCTGGCGGCGGAGGCGGGGATCCCGGTGGCGGTCCTCCCCTCCCCGGAGGCGCCGCCGCGTTCCGACGCGGTGAACCTCCTCTACCTCCCCGACAACGAGGCCGCCGCCGACCGCTTCCTCGAGGACCTCGGGAAGGGCGGGGGGCGTCTCGCCGGCACCGTCACCTGGGAGCCGAAGGTGTCCGAGGTCCTGGGGAAGGGCGGGAAGGGCGTGCGCGTGCTGGCCCGCAACCTCAACCTCCTCCTCGTGGCCGACGTCCTCCTCGTCAACGGCGGCTTCGCCCGGGCCCGGCCGGAGGTCGTCGCGGGGCTCGTGGAGGGGATGCTGGAGGGGAACTCCCTCCTCAGGGGGCCGGACCGGGGGAACCACCTCCCCGCGGTCGCCGCGGCCTTCGGCTGGGAGCCGGAGGAGGCGGCGGAGAACCTCTCCCGGGTCCACCTCTCGAACCTCCCGGAGAACCTCGCCTTCTTCTCCGGCGCCGTGGACGCGGGGGGCTCCTTCGGGATGCTCTACCAGTCCGCGGTCCTCGCCTACGGCCCCGCGCTCCTCCCCCGCCCGGCCCCGGAGGACCGGTTCCCCTCCCTCGACGCGCTGCGGGCGCTGGAGAAGTCCGGGGCCTTCCGGGGGCAGCGCGTGGACATCGCGCCGGTGCGGACCGCCGCGCTCTCCCTCGAGGGGGAGCCCCTCCTGCGCAAGGACGTGCGCTTCCTCTTCCAGCGCGGCGGGAACGCCGTGGACCCGGCCTACGGGGGCCAGAACGAGGCGGCCGTCGCGGAGATCCTCCGCCTCCTGCGGATCGGGAAGGGCTCCCTCGTCCGGGTGCGCGGGTTCGTGGACAACGCCGAGTGGGAGGAGGCGAAGAGGGCCGCGAGCACCTCCGCCCGGACGTTCCAGGAGTTCGCGGCGGCCCTCAGCCTGGCGCGGGCGGAGACGGTGCGCGCGCTCCTCGCGGGGAAGGGGATCGAGAGGGACCGCATCCTCGCGGTCGGGACCTCCTGGGTGCAGAACGTCGGGAGCGCGGTGCCGCAGAACCGGCGCGTCGAGGCGGAGTGGTTCCCCGTCGAGTAGGGCGGGTCAGCGCCCCCCGCGCCGGGCCGCGAGCGCGTCGAAGGCCGCCGTGAGCTCCCCCCGGTCCGCCTCCCTCCACCGGGCCGGCAGGAACCTCCGATCCGAGCAGGCGAGCACCGCCGCCAGTTCCTGGAGCGCCAGGAGGCCCGGGGGCAGCGGGTCGATGAAGGAATCCACCGCCGCCTCCACGTCCTCGACGCGCACGTCCCGGTCCCGGTCGGCGAGCACCGCCCGCTCCTCCGCCCGCACGATGATCGCCTCCACGTCGCTCCCCGTGAGGGGGCGCTCGCCCAGCACCTTCCGCACGTACTCCTTCAGGGGATCCCCGAGGGGCACCCCGCGGGACTTCGCGATGACGGCGAACAGCTCCTCCACCTCGGCGGCGTCCTGGGCGGGGAAGAGGGGCACGCAGAGGCCGAAGCGGCCCTGGCGCTTCATGTCCACGGCCATCATGTCCGGCCGCGAGGTCATGGCGATCCACAGCTCCCGCCCGCGGAGCTTCGAGTCCCCGATGTGGGCGGCGAAGGCGGCGAAGACCCGGCCGGAGACGCCGCTGTCCCCGTCGCTCCCCCCGCGGTTCCCGAAGACGGCGTCGGCCTCGTCCACCACGACGACCACGGGCCCGAGCGCCCTCACCGTGAGCAGGATGCGCGCCTGGAGGCGCTCCGTCTCCCCCACCCACTTGGAGCGGAACTCCCCGATCTCCAGCACCGGGAGACCGCACTCGCTGGCGAAGCAGTCCACGAGGAAGGACTTGCCGACGCCGATGCGCCCCGGCACGAGGACGCCGCGCTCGAGGACGTGGCCCTTCCCCGCCCGGATGATGCGGGCCAGCTCCCGCAGGCGCGCCTTGGCCGCCGCGTGGGTCGCCACGCGGTCGAGGGTGACGCCGGGCCGGGGGTCCTTGAACCGCACGAGGCCCTGGCAGAACTCCTCGATGAGACGGCGCTTCCCCGAGGACAGCGCCTCCTGCCCCATCCGCCCCCCGGACCGCACGCACTCAGCGAGCAGGTTCTGGATCCGCACGAGGGAGAGCCCGGAGGTCCGCGCGGCGAGGTCCTCCAGGCCGAGATCGCTCCATTCCGCGACGGGCCGGTCCCCGGCGAGCCCGCGCACCCAGGCGGAGCCGAGGAACTCCCGGCGCTCCTCCTGGTCGGGCAGCTCGATGGCGGCCTGCGCGACGTGGGGGTTCTGGAGGATGTCGGCGTGGAGCTCCCCCACCGTCTCCGCCACGAGGAAGACCCCCACGTCGTGGCGGCGGAGATCCTGCGAGGAGGCCCACTTGAGCAGCGTCACCAGGGCCATCCGCTCGTCCAGGCTCGCCCCCGATTCCTCGGAGGCGGGGACGATCTTCTCCGGGAAGTCCACGAGGAGGGTCACCCCGCGCCGCGGCCCCTTCTGCTCGGCGGCGTAGAGGAAGAAGCGGCGGAGCAGCGGGGCGAGCCGGTTGAACTCCCGGGGGGGCCCCTGGACGTGGAAGTCGGTCTTCTCCACGCGGTCGTAGATCTCGAGCCACTCGAAGAAGCGCCCCCGCATGTCGGCGGTGGCGAAGGTGAGCCCCTCGGCGATGTCGTAGAAGAGCAGGAAGGCCCGCTCGGGGAAGAGCCGCCGGGAGAGGAAGGCCTTGAGCGGCGCGAAGGCGACCCCCTCCCCCTCGGGGACGGGGAAGAGGTCGAAGACGTTCCCGTGGAGGACGAAGAGGGTGTAGGCGCCGGCGTTCCAGCGGCGGGCGAGGTCGAGCGCCCAACAACGCAGCAACGTCCGCG
>JAKLKS010000346.1 GCA_023150535.1 Planctomycetota bacterium | reverse complement strand
GGGCCTCGGCCCGGGGGACCGCGAGCGCCCCCAGCACCTTCTCGTCGGAGCCGACGATCACCACCTGCTCCAGCAGCGGGCTCTCCAGGAGCCGGTCCTCCAGGCGCGAGGGCTCCACCTTCTCCCCCCCGCGGAGCACGATGGTGTCCTTGGACCTCCCGTGGAACTCGACCTCCCCCCCCGGCAGGAGCCGCCCGAGGTCCCCCGTGTCGAACCAGCCGCCGGGGAGGAGCACCCGTTCCGTGAGGTCGGGGTCCCGCCAGTAGCCGCGCATCACCTGCGGCCCGCGGGCCTGGAGCACCCCCACCGCCCCCTCCGCGACGGGCGCCCCGGTCTCCCGGTCCACGACCCGGATCCCGGTCTCCGGCAGCGGGCTCCCCAGGGTCCCCGTCCGGTTGGCCCCGGGGCGGCGCACCGTGAGCACGGGGGCGGTCTCGGTGAGGCCGTACCCCACGAGGAAGGGGATCCCGGAGTCGTTGTAGGCCCGGTCCACGGAGTCGGGGATCCGGCCCCCGCCGCAGACCGCCCGCCGCAGGCGCCCCCCCAGGGCCGCCCGGAGCGCCTTCGCCGCCCGCTCCGGGTCCCGGGCGGCGAGCCGCTGCCATCCCGAGAGGGCCAGCACCATCTCCCAGACCCTCGGCACGCTCGCCATCCAGGAGGGCCGCACCTCGGGGAGGTGGCGGCGCAGCTCCCGCGGGTGGGAGTGGACCATCTCCCCCCCCGTGAGGAGGCAGACGTACTCCACGATCCTCTCGAAGCAGTGCCAGGGGGGGAGCATGACGAGGAAGACGTCCCCCTCCTCGATGTCGAAGGCGCCGGGGATGTGGTCGAGCTGGTGGAGGAAGTTCCCGTGGAGGAGGGTGACCCCCTTGGGCCGTCCCGTGGTCCCCGAGGTGTAGATGACGGAGGCCACGTCGTCGGGCACGACGGGGGGGAGCGGCTCCCCGGCCCCGCCCGCCCCCTCCTCCAGGAACTCCTCCCCCGAGAGGACCCCGGGGGCGGCCTCCCCGCGGGCGGCGTCGAGGCGCACCAGGAGGTCGATCCGCTCCCGCACGCCGGGGGCCGCCAGCGCCCGCCGCTCCGCCTCGGCGCCGAGGACGAGGCAGGCCCGGGCCCCGGAGTGATCGAGGATGTCGCCGATCTCGGAGGGGGTCGAATCCGCCCCCCGGGGGACGTCGCAGGCCCCCGCCGCCAGGATCCCCAGGTCGGCCACGGGCCACCAGGGCCCGTTGTCGGCGACGAGCCCGACCCGGTCCGCGGGGCGCACCCCGCGGGCCCGGAGGCCGGCCGCGGTCCGGAGCACGAGGTCGCGGAGCTCCCCGTGGGTCCGGGTCCGCCAGGCCCCCCCCTCGTCCTGCCACCGCTGGGCGGTCCGCCCCGCCCGCGAGGCCATGGCCGCGAGCAGCACCCCGTGGGCCCCCCGGCGCGCCGCGCTCACTGGCCGTCCCCCGCGCCCTCGATCTCCCAGAGCCTCCCCTTCGGGCCGTCGGCGCGCAGGAGCCCGTGGACGGGGAACTCGGCGGAGATCCAGAAGGAGCGCTCCTCGCCGCCCCGGACGACCCCGTCGATCCTCCAGCAGCGGACGGTGCGGTCGAGGATCCCCAGGCGCAGGTCCACGGGCGCCATCCGGGTGACCACGAAGTTGCGCGCGGCCGCGAGGGCGGCGTCGCGGTCGACGTCCCCCTCGAGGACGAAGAAGAACCCCGCGTAGGTGCGCGCGGCGCGGAACTCCCGGACGGTGGCCGGGATGCCGGGGCTCTCCCGGGTCTGCAGGAGGAGCACGGAATCGTCCGCGACCTCCTTCACGGTGAAGACCTCCCGGGTCCCGTCGGTCATGGCCAGGGTGAGGGTCTCCCCCCTCCTCACCTCGGCCAGGGGGTTGACGAAGACGTCGGGGGGCGCGGGGGCGGGGAGGCTCGCCCTCCCGGCGACCCACCCGCCGGAGACGCCGGCGGCGAGGCCGGCCAGCCAGAGGATGGCCGTCCCGGAAGCCCGTCGAGCCATGGAGGCCGCCGCCTTTCCCCCGGGCCCGGCCCGGGACGGCCATCCTAACGCGGGTCGGCCCCGGGTCTTACCTGACGGTCGTCCTGCCGGGCGTGCCCGGAGGTTGGAAAAGGTTGGAGGGGGGGCCGCGGATCGCTAGAAACGGCGCTTTCCCCCGCGGGCGCACGGCCCCGGGAAGTGCAGGACGGCGCAGGAGGCCGACCGACCATGAGCGATCTTCTCAAGTTCACCGATCAGAACTTCAAGGCCGAGGTGCTGGACGCCGCGGTCCCCGTCCTCGTGGACTTCTCCGCCGTCTGGTGCGGCCCCTGCAAGACCCTCGCCCCCCTCGTCGAGGAGCTGGCCAAGGAGTTCGCGGGCCAGGTGAAGGTGGGCAAGCTCGACATCGACGAGGACCGGGAGACCCCGACCAAGTACGACGTCATGGCGGTCCCCACGCTCATCTTCTTCAAGGGCGGCAAGGAGCAGGCCAAGATCACCGGGCTGCGGCCGAAGGCCGTCATCCGGGAGCAGATCGAGGCGCTCCTGGCGAAGGCCTAGCGCCTGTCCCGGCTCCTCTGCTTCTGCTTCAAGCTCACGGAGGAGGACCTCCGCCGCCTCGTCCGCGCGCACCGCTGCGCCACGGTCGAGGACGTCGCCGCGGTGACCGGCGCCTGCCGGGGCTGCCAGACCTGCCGGCCGGACATCGAGGCGCTGCTGCGGGAGGAGGCCGCCGCGCCCCGGGCGGCGCCCCCCGTCGGGGAGGGGTCCCCCGGTTGATCCCGGGGCGTTCCGCCCCCATCATGGGGCCCCGATGAAGCCCCGCGACCGCCTCCCCCTGCTGGCGCTCCTCTGGCTCCTCACGGCGGCGGGGGCGGGGTTCCTGGCGGCCTGGCTGCTGCGGAGCGAGGGCGGGACGCGGACGGTCCTCGCCTACCGGGACCTCCCCGCGGGGAATTCCGCGGAGGGGCCGCCCGCCGCGCCCCGCGGGACGACCGCTTCCGCCGCCGCCCCCCGCCCCTCCTCACCCCCGGCCCCCGGGGCCGCGGATCCCGCCGCCCCCGCCTCCCCCGACGCCGCCCCGGGCGCCCCCCTCCCCTTCCCCACGCTCCTCGTCACGGTGCTGGAATCCGACGGCACCCCCGCGCAGGGCGGGACCCTCTACGCCGTCGCCTCCGGCGGGGAAGGGGGGGACGACGAGGACCGGGTGTTCCACACCTCGGACTTCGAGGAGGGGCGCGCCCGCCTCCTCCTCCCCGTCCCCGGCCTCTACGACGTCGGCT
>JAKLKS010000345.1 GCA_023150535.1 Planctomycetota bacterium | reverse complement strand
GCGCACCATCCTCCTCCCCCCGGACGTGGATCCCCGGGAGGTGATGTTCGTCGAGTCCCCGGCCCGGACGGTCCCCGGGCCCGAGGTGCGCTAGTGCGACTCCGCGGCCCGCGGGCCGCGGCGGCGCTCCTCCTGGCCGGCGCCCTCGCCGGAGCGGTTCCCCTGTCCTCGCCTCCCGCCGCAGCGGAGGAGCCCCCCGCCCCCGGGAACGCGCTCGAGGCACTCGACGGCGCCTCCCGCGCCATCGTCGAGAGGTGCGGTCCGGCCGTCGTCCGCGTGGACGCGGAGCGGGTCGTGCACCTCCGGATGATCCTCCCCGAGGGGCCCGCCCGGGAGGGGGGGATCGGGGAGGCGGCCGGGGTCGGCGGCGCGGAGGGGCGCAGCGTCGAGGCGCGGGAGAGCGTGGCCGCCGCCGGGTTCCTCGTGGACGCGGGCGGCCTCGTCGTCACCACCGCCGCCGTCGCGGGGGGGAGGCCGGCCGCCCTCCGCGTCACCTTCCCGGGCGGCGTCGTGCGCGAGGGGGCGCTCGTCGGCGAGGACCCCCTCTCCGGCGTGGCCCTCCTGCGCGTGGAACCGGTCGAGGGGGTGAAGCCGCTCCCCCTCGCCGACGGGGAGGCCGCCCCGGGAGCCGTCACGCTGCTGCTCGCCCCCTCCGGGAGCCACCCGACGCTGCGCCTGGGCTTCGTGACGGAGGCGCGCCGCGCCTTCGGCCCCTACGACGCCTGGCTCGTCTCGAGCGTCGGCGTGGCGCCGGGCCAGGCGGGGGCCCCGCTGCTGGACGCCCGGGGGGGGGTGCTCGGGCTCGCCGTCCCCGCGAGGGAGACGGTGACGCTCTCCCGCCGGGCCCCCGTCCTCCCCGTGGAGCCGGCGGCCCGCAACCTCGAGGAGCTCGCCCGGCAGCGGGCCCGCGTGGAGCGCGGGGCCCCCTTCGCGACCTTCGTCCCGGCGGCGGAGCTGCGGCGCATCGTCGCCGGAATCCGGGAGCGGGGTTCGGTGCCGCGGGGCATGGCCGGGGTGCGGATCGGGCGCGAGGTCCCGGAGGTCGTCGCCGTCGTCGAGGGCGGCCCCGCGGCCGCGGCCGGCGTGCGGGAGGGGGACCTCGTCCTCTCGGTGGACGGGACGGAGGTCGCGACGGGCGAGGAGTTCGGCGGCTTCATCGGGCGGCGCGCCCCCGGAACCCGGGTCCGCGTCGGCCTGCGCTCCCCGGAGGGGGCCGATCGCGAGGCGGTCCTCCTCCTCGCCGAGCTGCCCGCGCCCCCGAGGCCGCTCTTCAACGGCCTCGGCGTCCGGGAGTCGGAGACGCCGCCGGACCTCTCCGCGGCCCGCTTCTCGGTCGCGGCGGTCCCCGGGGGGAGGTGGCTCCTCGTGGTGACGGTGGATCCCTGCTCCGCGGCCGCCTCGGCCGGCATCGAGCCGGGGGACTGGATCGCCGAGATCGAGGGGAAGCCGATCCTCTCCGAGGAGGACTACGTGCGCGTCGCCACGGGCGTCGCCGGGACGAAGCCCGAGGTGCGCGTGCTCCTCTACCGGCCGGGCGAGGCCGATCGCCGCCTCCTCACCCTGAAATAGGCCGGGCCCCCGGGGCCGGCGCTACACTGCGGCCCGTGCCCCCCCCCGGCCCCCACCTCGACCGCCTGGTCGCCGTCTTCGAGCGGCTGCGCGCGCCGGGGGGCTGCGCCTGGGACCGCGAGCGGACGCTGGCCGACCTCGGGAAGCACCTGCGCGAGGAGTGCGACGAGGTGGTGGCCGACATCGCCGCCGTGGAGGCGGGGGGGAAGGACCCCGACGCCCTCCGGGAGGAGTGCGGGGACCTCCTCGCGAACCTCGTCTTCACCGTGGAGATCGCCCGCGAGCGGGGCTGGTTCGACATGGAGGCGGTGGCCCGGGGCGCCTGCGAGAAGATCGTCCGCCGCCACCCCCACGTCTTCGGGGAGGCGAGGGCCGACACCCCCGGGGAGGTCGAGGCGCTCTGGCGGCGGATCAAGGAGGAGGAGAAGGCGGGGAGGCGCGCGGCCTCCGGGGAGGCGGGGACGGGCGCGGGGCCCGCGCCGTGAAGCCCTCCCGGCGGAAGGTGCGCGCGAAGCCGGCCCTCCCCCCGGCCCTGGAGCCCGGGCTCCGCGGGAGGGTCCACGTCTACACCGGCGCGGGGAAGGGGAAGACGACCTGCGCCCTCGGGCTCTGCCTCCGCGCCCTGGGCCACGGCTGGCCGGTGCTCCTCGTCCAGTTCGACAAGGGCTTCGACGGGGAGAACGAGCACTACGCGGAGCGGCGGGTGCTCCGCGGGATCCCCGGGATCGACCTCGTTCCCACGGGCTGCGAGCGCATGAACCCCGACGGGACCTTCCGCTTCGGCTGCGAGCCGCGGGACGTCGAAGAGGCGCGCCGCGGGCTCGCCGCCGCCGAGGGGGCCCTGCGCGAGGGCCGCCACCGCCTCGTGGTCCTCGACGAGGCCCTCTCGGCGGTGATGGTGGGGCTCTTCGGGAAGGAGGAGGTGGCGGCGCTGCTCGACCTCCACGCGGCGAACCCCGTCGCCGAACTGGTGCTCACCGGGTGGAACGCCTGGCCGGAGCTCGTCGAGCGGGCCGACCTCGTCACGGAGATGCGGAAGGTCAAGCACTACTACGACACGGGCCTCGGCGCGCGGCCGGGGATCGAGTTCTGATGGCGAAGGGGAGGCGGCGCCCGGCGAGGCGGCGGAAGCCCCCCGCGGACCGCTCCCTCGACGACCTCCTGCGGCGGGTGCTCGCCTTCCGCGACGCGCGGGAGTGGAAGCCCTTCCACAACCCCAAGGACCTCGCCATCTCCATCGCGCTCGAGGCGGCGGAGCTGCTCGAGCACTTCCAGTGGAAGACCCCGGAGGAGGTGCGGGCCCACCTCGCCGACCCGCGGCGGCACGGGGAGGTGGCGGACGAGATGGCGGACGTCCAGTGCCTGCTGCTGTCGCTCTCGGACGCGGCGGGGGTGGACCTCCACGCGGCCACCGTGGGCAAGCTGCGCAAGGCGGCCCGGAAGTACCCCGTCTCCCGCTCCCGCGGGTCGGCGAGGAAGTACACCGAGCTCTGAGCTACTTCCGGCGCCCGCCGCCCCCGCCGTTGCCGCCGCCGGAGCGGCCGCCGCCGTCGCTCCCGCGGCTCCCGCCGGAGGAGGAGGACGAGGAGGAGGCCTGGGGCGCCGGGGCCGGCGCGGGCTCGACGCGGATGGCGGCGGCGCGTTCGGGCTCCCGCGCGCGGGCCGGCTCGGCGCGGCCTCCGCGCTCCTCGCGGCGATCCGCGCGCGACTCGCGGCCCCCGGAGG
>JAKLKS010000344.1 GCA_023150535.1 Planctomycetota bacterium | reverse complement strand
CCGGCCCCCGGGGGCGCGGCCGTGGGCCGCGCGGTGGGCGGCGGTGGGGGGGAGGGCGGCGGGGGCCTCCACGACGGCGGGGGGGAGCGCGGGGGCGGGCGCCGGGGGGGAGGCGCGCCCGGCCCCGCGCAGGGAGCGGAGGAGGGAGATCCCGAGGAGGGCGGCGACCACGGCGGCCAGGGCCCAGAAGAGGGCGGCGAGGACGACCGCCATCCCCCCGGAGGCGGCGGGGGGCGGCGGGGGAGCGGGGATCTGCCGGGGCGGTCCGCCGGCCCCCCGGCCGCCCTCCGCGTCCGCCGCCGGGGCGACCTCCACCCGCAGGGGGAGCTCCCGCTGGTAGGAGGAGCCGCCGAGCAGTTCCCGCGCGGTCTCGGAGGCGGAGGGGAGGGTCGGATCGGCCGCGGGCGCGGGCGGCGCCGCCGCGGCCAGGACCAGTGCCAGAACCGCCGGGCGGAGGCCTCCCATGGGCGGATGGTAACGGCCCCGGGGGTGCGCGGGCAACGGGCGCCCGGAGGAGGATCCGGGAGGTCGGGGCGGGGGGGGGAGCCTGTAGCATGGTCCGATCGGAGCGGCGGAGGGGGCGCGGAAGGAGGACCTCAATGGCGTCGAACCCGAAGGCGGGGAGGAGGGGGACGGCCGTCTTCCTGGTCCTCTCCGTCGAGGTGCGCGTCGCCGCCCCCCGCGCCCGCGTCTGGCGCTCCCTCGCCCGGGACCTCGCGAAGTGGTGGCCCCGGGGCTTCCACTCCCTCCCGGGGACCCGCCGCATGGTGCTCGAGCCCCGCCTGGGCGGCCGCATGTACGAGGACGCGGGCCGCGGCGACGGGCTCCTCTGGTACACCGTGGCGGGGATCCTCGCGGGCCGCCGCCTCGTCCTCGCCGGCGACATCTCCGCGGACTTCGGCGGGCCGGCCCGTTCGCTCGTCACCATCGACCTCGAGGACGACGGCGAGGGGACGCGGGTGCGCCTCGCGGATTCCCTCTGCGGGCGCGTGGACCGCGCGAACGCGAGGGCCATCCGGAACGGCTGGGAGACCCTCCTGGCGCAGGGGCTCCGCCCCCACGCGGAGGCCGCGGCCGGGCGGCGCCGCCGGGCCCCGCGCTAACTTCCCGCCGGCCGGCCCCGGAGCCATGATGCGCCCCCGCGGCCGGCGCCGCGGGCGGACCGGAGCCCCCCGTGGACGAGCCCCTCCTCCACTCCCTGGCCCTCACGACCCTCGGGCTGCTGCTCGGGCTCTGCGTGATCTTCGCCCGCTACGCGGGGCGGGCCGGGGTGCCGCTGGCGCTGGCCTTCCTCCTCATCGGCATGGCCGCGGGGTCCGACGGGCTCGGCGGGATCTACTTCGAGGACTACCCGCTCGCCTACCACCTCGGGACCACGGCCCTCGTGGTCATCCTCTTCGACGGCGGGATCAACACGCGGCTGCGCTCGGTGAAGGAGGTGCTGCTCCCCGCCTCCCTCCTGGCGACCCTCGGCGTGCTCCTCACCGCCGGAGGCCTCGCCCTCGCGGCGCGCCTCGTCGGCCTCCCCTGGGAGGTCGGCTGCCTCCTCGGCGCGGTCGTCTCCTCGACGGACGCCGCCGCCGTCTTCGCCCTCCTGCGCGGGGCCGGGCTCCGCCTGCGCCGCCGCGTGGCGGCGACCATCGAGGCGGAGTCCGGCCTCAACGACCCCATGGCGGTCCTCCTGACCGTGGCCGTGACGGGGTACCTCTCGGGGGAGGCCACCGGGATCGGCGGCGCGGCCCTGGGGATCCTGGTCCAGCTCGGCGGGGGGGCCCTGGGCGGCCTCCTCCTCGGGCGGGCGGGGCGGTGGCTCCTCGACCGGCTCACGGTGCCGGCGGCGGGGCTCGTGCCCGCGCTCGCCATCGCGCTCGCCATGGTGGCCTACGGGCTCCCCTCGCTGCTGGGGGGGAGCGGGTTCCTCGCGGTCTACGTCGCCGGGATGATCCTCGGGGACGGGAACCTGCCCCACAGGGCGGTGATCCTCCGCGTGCTCGACGCGGGTGCCTGGTTCTGCCAGGTGTCGATGTTCCTCATGCTCGGGCTCCTCGTCTTCCCCTCCCGGCTGGGGGAGGCGGCGCTCCCCGGCCTCGCGCTGGCGCTGCTGCTCGCCTTCGTCGTCCGCCCCCTGGCGGTGCACCTCTGCCTCCTCCCCTTCGCCTACACGGCCCGCGAGAAGGTCTTCGTCTCCTGGGTGGGGCTGCGGGGGGCCGTGCCCATCGTGCTCGCCATCCTCCCGGTCCTGGCGGGGGTGCCCGAGGGGGAGAAGGTCTTCGATCTCGTCTTCTTCGTGGTCGTCGTCGGATCCCTGGTGCCGGGGGCCGTCGTGGCGGCGGCGGCGCGGCGCCTGGGGATGGAGTCCGGGGAGCCGGCCCCCGCGAAGGCGGTGCTGGAGTTCTCCTCCCTCGGCCGGATCCGGGGGGACATCGTCTCCTTCACGGTCGCACCCCCCTCGGCGGTCTGCGGGGCGGCGCTCCGGGACATCCCCTTCCCCGAGGGCTCGGCGGTGATGCTCATCGTGCGGGGGGAGGAGCTCGTGGTGCCCAAGGGGAAGACGGAGCTGCGGGAGGGGGACCACGTCCACGTGTTCCTCCGGCCGGAGGACGCGCCCCTGCTGCACCTGCTCTTCGGGAGGCCGGAGGAGGGGTAGGGAGGGGGCGGGGCGCGATCCGGGCGGCCCCCGCCGCGGCGCCGCGCGGCCGCCCCGATCGCGTCGGGCTCCCCCCGGGACGGGGCGTGGCCCGCGTCCCGCCCCCGTTTCCCTGCCCGCGGCCGGCTCCCCGGGTGTTCCAATCGCCGGTTTCCCGGAGAACGCCCCATGGAATCGCCCGCTCCCACCTTCCACGCCCTCGGCATCCGGCCTCCCCTGGAGGACACGCTCCGGCGCCTCGGCTTCGAGCGCCCGACCCCCATCCAGGAGAAGGCGATCCCGCCGGTCCTCGCCGGGCGCGACGTGGTCGGCTCCGCCGAGACGGGGAGCGGGAAGACGGCCGCCTACCTCCTGCCGGCCCTGTCGCGGCTCCTGGCCGGGACCAGGGAGGGGCAGACGCGGATGCTCGTGCTCGTGCCCACGCGGGAGCTCGCCCAGCAGGTCCACGCGGTGGTGACGGAGCTGGCGGCGGGGACCGACCTCGCCTGCATCCCGGTCTACGGCGGCACGGTGATGGAGGGGCAGGCCCTGGCCATGCGCGGCGGGGTGGACATCGTGGTGGCGACGCCGGGGCGGCTCATCGATCTCATGGGGCGGGCGACGACGAAGCTCGACGGGCTGAAGATCCTCGTCCTCGACGAGGCCGACCGCATGCTCGACAT
>JAKLKS010000343.1 GCA_023150535.1 Planctomycetota bacterium | reverse complement strand
CACCGCCCTGTCCCCCACCCCTCCTCCCCCGATCCCCCACTCCCTCCCGCCGGCCCCGGCAGGGCCCCCACCCCCCTTGCCTCCCCTCGCTCCCGATTCGCGTAGGCCGATCCTCTCCGGCCGACGCGAATCGGGAGCCCGGGCCCTTCCCGCCGCCCCGGAATCGAAACCGGGCGGCCGCCTCTCGGCGACCGCCCGGTCGTTGACTTCCGTTTCGCGACGGACTACAGGCTGCTCGCCTTCTCCATCACCTTCGCCTTCTGCTCGTCCGTCAGCTTCGAACCGCCGAGGGCGCCGGCGCAGGCGCTGCGGACCGCGACGGAGGCGTCCCCCATGTTGGCGACGAGGACCTCGAAGGCCTTCGGGCTCGGAGCCTTGCCGAGGAGCAGCGTCCCGGCCGTGCGGGCCGAGTCGGCGCGGACGTCCTCGGAGAGGGTGGTGTTGGCGACGGCGTCGAGAAGGCCCTGGAGGGCCGGGGCCCCGCCGAACTTCCGGAGGGCGGCCAGCGCCTTCAGCTTGAGGGAGTCCGGCTTGTCCGTCCCCAGGGTCCCGGCGAGGGCGCCCTGGGCGCGGGAGAAGTCGAAGCAGGGGGAAGCCGCGGCCTCGGCGAGGACGCCGCAGGCCTCCTCGGACATGGCCAGCGCGCGGGCCCTGTCGTTGAGGGGGCTGGTGCCGGCGGCCTCCTTCACCTGCGGGACGTAGACGTTGGCGGAGGCGGGGAGGGAGACGACGCCGGCGATCTGGTCGCCGAAGAGGCCCTTGACCCCCTCGACCGCCGCCTCGGGGGCGACGATGAGGACCGGCATCGCCTTGGTGCGGAAGTCGCGGCGCAGGTGGTTGACGACCTGCTGGGCCATGACGTCGGTGAGGCCGGAGGAGACGAGGACGGCGTCGAAGGAGGCCTGCTGGGCGCGGTCGAGGCCGTCGGCGCCGGAGCGGGAGACGACGGCGTGCATCCCGGCGGCGTTGAGCTCGGTCTGCATCTGGACGGCGGTCTTGGTGTCGGACTCGATGACGAGGATCTGGCGGATGCTGGCGAGGGAGACGGCGTCGGCCGCCAGCGGGACGACCAGTTCGCAGCGGGGGAAGGCCTTCGCCGGGGAGAGGCGGATGCAGGCGAGGGCGGCGTTCCACTGCACCGTCTGGTCGGGGTAGGCGAGGGCGGCGACGAGCGGCGAGTCGGCGCCGAGGGGGACCTCCGCCCCGAAGGAGGGCAGGGACCGGATGATGGCGACCGCGACCGTCGAGTCGTTGTGCTGGAGGGCGAGCGCGAGGGCCTTCATGAGGGTCGGGACGCCGGCGCTGCGGATGGCCGCGTCGGCCAGCGCGAGCCGGCCGGCCTCGGCCTTGCCCTCGTCGGAGGCGAGGAACTCGGCGGGGGCGTTGGCGAGCGCGACCTGCTGGGCCGCGAGGACCAGGGAGAGCATGGACCGGGCGTTGGAGGACTTCGGGTCGGCCTTCATCGCCATGGCGCAGGCCTTCTCCGCGAGGCGGAGGTGGTACATGAAGGCGGGGACGTCCTTGAAGGTGAGCTTGCCCTCCTGCCACTTCCAGAGGGAGTAGTTCGTGCCGAGGTCGCGGAGCACCTCGGGGGCCTTCGTGTAGTACATCCGGGCGACCTCGAGGAAGGCCTCCTCGGGGGTGATGTTCGGCCTGCCGACCGAGGTCCCGAAGGCCTTGAGCGCGTTGTCCGCGGCGCGGCGGACGGTCTCGGGCTGGTCCTTGGAGGCGGCGATCCACTCGAGGACCGGGTAGGCCCGGGGGTCGAGCAGCCGGCGGAGGGCGACGATGGCCGTCTGGCGCACCTGGGCGTCGCTGCTGTTGAGGGTCTCGATGAGGGGGAGGACCGCCTCGATGCCGATGTCCTCGAGGACGAAGATGGCCCGGACCCGCTCGTCGGTGTCGTTGCTGCCGAGGTAGCGGACCAGGTAGGGAACCGCGTAGGCGCCGTGGTTCGCCATGATCTCCCGGGAGGCCGTGCGCCGCTTCTCGAGGGAGGGGTCCTTGATGGCGGCGTCCACGAGGGACTCGATGGCGGCCTGGTCCTGGGACCGGGCCTTCATGCCGACGTGGCCGGAGTCCAGCAGCCTCCGGGCGACCAGCTCGAACTCGCCGCCCTTCTGGAGCATGGAGAGGAAGTGCCTCGACTCCGTGGAGCGGATGAGGTCGAGAATCTGCCCCTGGTTCGGATCCTCCTGGAAGAGCTCCTTGAACTTCGCGAGCGCGGCGTCGTACTCGCCCTTCTCGAGGGCGGACATGCCGGCGTCGTAGAGCTGCTTCACCTTGCCCGCGTCCTGCGCGGGGGCGGGGGAGGAAGCGAGCCCCACCACCAGCCCTGCCACCAGCGAAGCGGTCACCGAGACCCGGCCCGCAAGCCTCATCATCGTACCTCCCTGTGATCCGAGGATCCGGTTTGGCCCGACGTCCCGGTGCGCCCGCCCCTCCCGGAGGGTCCGTCCGCGGGTCCCGGGCGCCGCCGTCCAGCCCGGATCCCGCCCACGGCCACCGCCACGAGGTGCGACACGCCCGGTGCCCAGTTCGAACGATCGGCCGGCCCACGCCGGCCCCGTCTTCGCCCAACCCTTCCTCCCCGCCCGGGGGGCACGGCAGGAGGAGCAGCCTCCGTCGCGGGCGGAGGGGACCGCCGGATTCGGCGGACTCCGCCCCTTCCATCAGGTGCGGAGGGAAATTCTAGCCACGGGGGGAGGGTGGTCAACAGAAAACCCTCAAGGGAGGAGGGCCCTCCGGCCGAAGTCGCCTCCGGGAGGCCACCCCCGTCCCGCCCCCGTCGGCCCCGGCCGCTCCTCATGCCAGGGGATCCGGCCCGTAGGGCAGGTGCCCGGTCGGGGATCGCCCCGACAGCAGCAGGTCCAGGGCCGCCCTCTGGATGAGGGGGGCGTCGTCCCAGGCGCAGACCGCCGCCATCCCCTCCGCCGGCCCCGCCAGCGAGGGGGAGCCGAAGCAGACCGCCAGGGACTTCCCCCCGTGGCGCTCCGCCAGCGTCCGGAGGAGCCCCTCCAGTTCCGGGCCGAGCCCCGGCCGCCCCTTCCAGGCGCGGATGTCCCCGTAGAGGAGGACCAGGACCCTGCCGGCGAGGGCCGCCGCCGAGAGGATCTCCTCGGATCGCGCCGCGTCCTTCGCGGTGCGGCGGTGGAGCCCGGCCCCGAACTCCTCCCTCTCCCGCGCCGGCCGCTCCCGCCCCTCGCGGTCGTCGTCGTCGAGGACGACGCAGAGGACGGGCCCCGGCGAGCGGCCGCCCAGGGGGAGGATCCGGTGGGGATCCCGCAGCGTGGTGACCGAGGCCCGCGCCATGGCGTAGCAGCGG
>JAKLKS010000342.1 GCA_023150535.1 Planctomycetota bacterium | reverse complement strand
CGACGTCTACGTCATCGCGCAGAACCGCTGGGAGCAGATCGCCGACCTCCCGACCCCGCGCTCCTACCTGGGCGCGGCCCGCAACGTCAACCTCGGCGCCGTCGGCGGTGGGTTCACCGGGCTCCTCGTCGCCGGCGGGCGCACCCTCGGCGGGGATCGAGGGCGGGGGCGCACCGCCCCCGGCCCTGCCGGGAACCGTGGGCGGGGGCGGGGAGGGTGGCGCGCTCCCGACCTCGCTGCCGCCCCTCCTCCCCGCGTCCTCACCGCCGGGGAGGAGCAGCGCCGCGGACAGACCGCCGGCGACGAGGAGGACCGCCCCCGCGGCGAGGACCGCGCCGCGGCGGGAGGAGGGCGCCGGGGCAAGAGGAGCGGCGGCCGGCGGCGCCGCCGCCGCCTCCGGGCCCGCCCCCTCCGCCCGGGTCGCGGCGCGGATCGTCGCCGTCGGCGGCCGGACCGTCCCCGGACCGCCGGGCGCCGGGGGCGCCCCCGTCAGGGTCGGCTCCAGGGGCCGCGCCATGGGGACCGGGATGCCCCCGGAATCGTCCCCCGGCGGCAGCCTCCCCGTGGCGCGGAGCGGGAGCCCGCCGAGGGCCTCGACCACGTCCCGCGCCCGGGAGTAGCGGTAGCCCGGGTCCGGCTCCAGGAGGCGGCGGACCACGGCGCCGAACTCCTCGGACAGTTCCGGGCGCACCGCCCTCGGGTCGGGGGGGCGCGACCCCGGCATGGTCTTCATCATGGCGACCTCGGGGTAGGAGCCCTCGAAGGGGCGCCTCCCCGTGGAGAGCTCGTAGAGCATGCAGCCGAGCGAGTAGAGGTCGGCGCGCCCGTCCACGGTCTGCTGGAGGATGATCTCCGGGGCCATGTAGACCGGCGTGCCCGCCACGGTGACGAGGGACTGCCGCGAGGAGGCCTCGGACATCACCTTGGCGATGCCGAAGTCGGCGACCTTGGCCCGCCCCTTCCCGTCGAGCAGGATGTTGGCCGGCTTGATGTCCCTGTGGAGGACCCCCTGGTCCTGGGCGAAGGCCAGCGCCTCGGCCACCTCGGCGCCGACCGCGCGGCACTCCTCCTCGGGGAGCGCCCCCTCCCTCTTCAGGCGGTCGTGGAGGGAGCCGCCCGCGGCGTACTCCATGAGGAGGTACCAGGTCTCGCCGTGGCGCTCGATGCCGTAGAGGGAGAGGATGCCGGGGCAGGAGCGGAACTTCGCCGCGGCCCTCGCCTCGCGGGCGATCTGCTGGAGGGCCTCCTCGTCGTGGCACAGCTCCGCGGGGAGGACCTTCACGGCGACCTCGACGTCGAGCAGGGTGTCGCGGCAGAGGTAGACGCGGCCCATGCCGCCGCGCCCGAGGAACTTCACCACCTCGTAGCGCTCGGGCAGCGGCGGGGCGGCGCCGCCCCCGCCGGTGGTGGAGCCGGGGGAGAGCGGGGAGAGGGGGGACAGCGGGGAGGCCGGCGAGCCGCACTGGCCGCAGAACCTCCCGCCGGGGGTCAGCGGCTGCTTGCAGCGCGGGCAGGCGGCGGGGGCGGTTTCCATGGGGGGCCGGGCCCCGCAGTGTGGCGGAGCGGGGGGGCGGGAGGCAACGGAAGACGCCTCGGTTCCCGCCCCCTACCGCGTCAGGACCGGCATCGTCGGCGCCGGCAGCAGGGCCTCGAGCGCCCGCGCCTCCGCGGCGTCGGACGGCCCCCCCACCTTCAGGAGGTCGCGCGCCTCCCCCGGGTCGGCGGTCGTGTCGTACAGCTCCGTCCGCACCGCCGTCCACGGGCCCCCGGCCCCGTCGCTGCGGGAGATCCGCAGGAGCTTCCTCTCCCCGCCCTCCCCCCGCCGTCGCGCCGCCTGGAACATCCACCGCACCGGCTCGAAGGCCTCGTCCCGGAGGGAGGGGAACATCCCCTTCACCGCCTGGAGGAAGGCGTGGTTCGGCCCGTGCTCCGCGAGGAGCACCCGGCCCTCGACCTCCTCCTCCGAGAGGACCCGGGCGTCCGCCCCGTTCCCCGCCGGGACCCCCGCGCCGGCCGCCTCCAGCAGGAGCGGGTAGAGGTCCATGAGGCTCACCATGGCCCCGCACCTCCTCCCCCCGTCGAAGCGCCCCGGCCAGCGCACCGCCAGCGGGACGCGGAGCACCTCCTCGTGGATCGACAGCCGGTGGCCGACGTGCCCGTGCTCCCCCAGCGCCTCCCCGTGGTCCGAGGCCACCGCGACGAGCGCGTCCCCGCCGACCCCCCTCTCCCGGAGCCAGCGCAGCAGCGCCCCGGTCTCCGCGTCCGCCGTCCGGACGTCGGCGTCGTAGAGGACCCGGAGGCCGCGCACCTCCCCCTCGCCGAGGGGGAGCCCCCCGAAGGGCAGGGTGAGGTCGAGCTCCGGCGAGAGGCCGCGGGCCGCCTCGAGGTCGGCCTCCGTGGCCTCCGGGGTCCGCACCGCGGCCACGGGCTCCGCCGCCGGCGCGTGGGGCATGTGGGGGTCGAGGAAGTTGACGAAGAGGAAGAGCGGCTTCCGCCCGCCGACGAGGATCGGCTCCAGCGTCCGGCGCACCGCCTCGGCGGTCTCCTCGGCCCGGGTCTTCCTCCCCTTCCCCTCCCAGGCCTTCGTGAAGGTCCGGAAGCCGCGGTCCAGCCCGGTGACGGCGCTCACGTGGGGGTTGGCCGAGACCCCGACGGTCTCGTAGCCGCGGGCGGCCAGGGTCTCGGCGAGGAGCGGGACCTCGCGGCGGACCCGGTCCCCCCTGCCGACGCGCAGGCCGTGGTTCGAGGGGAGGAGCCCGGTGAACAGGGAGGCGTGGGCCGGGGCGGTCCAGGGGGCCGGGGTGAAGCAGCGCTCGAAGAGGACCCCCTCCCGCGCGAACTCCTCGAGCCAGGGGGAGGTCGGGCGGCCGTGGCCGAGGGCGGAGAGGCGGTCGGCGCGGCAGGTGTCCCAGACGAAGAGCACGATGTCGGGGGGCGGGCCGGAGGGCGGGCGCCGCAGGAGGAGGACCGCCCCGGCCGCGGCGGCGAGCAGGAGGAGCCCGAGGGCGGCGGCGGCGCGACGGCGGGGAGCCGGGGAGGCGGGGTCCACGCGGGCCTACAGGTACCCCAGCCCCTTCAGGCTGTCCCGCTCCTCCTTGCCCTCCTCGGGGATCTTCTCGAGGCTCTCGAACTTCCCCTCCCGGAGGAGGACGGCGCGGAGTTCGTCCAGGGCGGCGGGGTCGGGCTTCTCCAGGGGGCGCCAGATCCCATCCTCGCCGCGGCGGGAGAGGGTCTCGTTGCGCCAGGCGGGGTCGAAGTCGTAGCGGAGGTCCCCCCGGACGACGGAGTAGAGGTAGTCCTCGCGGAAGACGCGGGGGCCGGAGGAGCCGGAGGCCAGGAAGGCCGCGCCCG
>JAKLKS010000341.1 GCA_023150535.1 Planctomycetota bacterium | reverse complement strand
GGAGGCGGCCGCGGATCGAGAAGGCCGGCTCCAGCCGGATCTCGAGCCCGCCCGTGCCGGCGAGGACCGGCTCCTCCCGCTCCAGGGGAAGCCAGTCCGCGGGCCGGCCCTCCGCATCGGTCCCCCCCGCCGTGAGCCGCCAGGGAAGGTCCGGGAGCCCCTCGAAGAGGAACGCCCCTCCGGGATCGCTCTCCGTCCGGTAGTCGAGGGGGAAGGTCTCGCCCGTCGGCAGCAGCGCCAGAATCCGCACCGGCACCCCCGGGCCCGCGGGGCGGCCGTCGCTTCCGAGGAGGCGCCCCTCCAGGCGCCGCCCGGCGGTGAGGCGGATCTCCACCTCGCCCGGGCCGGAGCAGACGCCGCGGAGGACCGCGGCGCCGCCGTCCTCCTCCCGGATCGCCACGAGGAGGAAGGGCCGGCGCGGATCGAGCACCGAGGTGCGGAAGGAGCCGTCCTCCCCCGTCCCGATGCCCTGCCCGCCCCCGTTGCTGTCCTCCGCGATCACGAGGACCCGGCACCCCGATCCCGCCGGGCGCCCCGCGGCGTCGAGGACCCTCCCCGCGATGACGTGGGCGGGAGCGAGGGGGATGCGCAGGTCCTCCTCTCCCGCCTGGAGCCCCTCCCGGTCCACGCCCGTCCACCCCGTCGGTCCCGCGTTCGCGAGCGGCTGGAACCAGGCCCGGTAGGTGCCGGGCTCGAGGCCGGGCACGCGGAAGGTCCCGTCGGGGCGCCCCTGCGCCCGGGTCCAGGGAAGGCCCCCGCTGCCCGCGCGCAGGACGGAGACGCTCACCGCCACCGCCAGGGGGTTCCCCTCCCCGTCCACCACCCTTCCGGCCAGGGCGAGGCCCCGCCGCAGTTCGATCCGGAGGTCCCGCCGGCCCGCTTCGACGCCGGCCCGCTCCGCGGGGATCCACTCCTCGGGTTCCACCTGCTGGAAGGGCCACGGAGAGGCGGCGAAGACGGTGCAGGTCCCGGCGGGGAACCCGGCGAGGCGGAAGGTCCCGTCGGCCGCGGACCGCGTGGAGACGCAGTGCCGGAGGTTGCCGCCCTGGTCCGGGTCGGGGACGCCGCCGCGCAGGAGGACCCCGGGGAGCGGCCGCCCGCTCCCCTCCTCGACGACGATGCCCTCCACGCTCCGCTCCCGCTGCAGCGCCACGGTGAGGGGGCTCCCGCCCGTCGCCGCCCCCCGAACCGCGGGGAGGAAGCCGGGCGCGAAGGCGAAGAGGGGGAACTTCCCCCTCCCCTCCTCGATCCGGAACCGCCCGTCCCCACCCGTCACCGCGAGCACCGGCCGGACCGGACCCGCGCCCTGGGAACCGGGGTGTTCCCATCCCACCCCCGCCCCCGCGATCGGCGCTCCCTCCTCGTCCACCACGATCCCCTCGAGGACGGCCGGCGTGGCCGCCTCCCCGAGGACGATGTCCGTACTTCCCGGCGGCGGTCCCGCATGGAGGTCGATGACCTCCGATTCCCCCCGCCTCCCTCCCGCCCCCCAGGCGACCAGGCGGATCCGATCCGGCCGCACACCCTCGAAACGGAACGCGCCCCGGGGTGCGGGCGCCAGCGTCGCGCAGGTCCAGGGCTCCGCCGCGGCGGCGTCGGACTCGTGGACGAGCGCCACGAGGGCCTCCTCGACGGGGGCCCCCGACCGGTCCCGCACCTCGCCGGCGAGGACGATGGGATCGGCCAGCGTGAACCGCACACCGGTCCGCACCTCCCCCTGGGCGAGATCGAGGCGGATGGGGTCCCGGCAGAGGGGGCCCCCTTCCCACCCGGCCGCGATCTCCCGCTCCTTCCCCGGCCTCACGGCCTTGCGGAAGCCACCCCCCGGTCCCGAGGAGACCTTCGGTCCCCACGCGTAGATGGGGACCCCTTCGAGGGGGGCCCCGCGGTCGTCCACGACGCATCCCTCGACGAAGGCGAACTCCTCCCGTTCCAGCACGAGGTCGCGGCGGAGGAGCGCCCCCGGGGCGAGTTCCATCCGCATCCCCTCCGGGAACTCCTCGAACTCCCGTCCCTCGCGGTACTCCACGGGAGGACGGTGGGAGACCGAGGAGGCGTGGAGGAGCGCCCGTCCCGCGGGGACCCGCTCGATGCGGTAGGAGCCGTCGGGGCCGGTGGAGACCCACCCGGCGGCGGAGGCGTTCTGCAGGGGCCCCTGCGACCAGAACCGGGGCCCGCGAAGGGAGATGTGGACCGTGGCCCCCGCCACGGGCCTCCCGGCGGGATCGAGGATCCGCCCCTCCACCGTCGCGGCCCGCGGGAGGCGGACCTCGAGTTCGAGGGGCAGGCCCTTCACGAGGAGGGGCTCGCGCTCCACGCCCTCCCCCCACCAGGAGTTCCCGCTCACGCATCCCGGGGCCGCGGCATGGAGGAGTTCCAGCCTCCCCTCGGGCGCGTCCGCAAGATGGATCGTCCCGTCCTCCCCCGCGAGGAGGTCGGCCTCCGCCGGCGTCCGGCCGACGCGGACGGAGGGCTCCGGGTTCCAGCGGACCCGGGCCCTGGCCCCGGGGAGGGGGGCACCGGTCCCCTCCTCCAGGAAGCGGATCCGGAGCGAGGCCCCGCCGTCGAGGACGATGTCGGCGCAATCGACCCCGGGGAGAACCACGGTCCGCGCCCACTGGGCGACGCCCGCCGGGGGCTCCGCCCAGATCTCGCAGGGCCCCCGGCAGAGCCCGGAGAGGTTGTATCGACCCTCCCTATCGGTGCGGACCTCGGCGGCGACGGAGCCCTGCGTGGAGGCCCGGTCCCGGGCGAAGACCCGGACGCCGGGCGCCGGACGGCCGTCGGCGGTCCGCACGGTGCCCGAGACCCCGCAGGCGGGGTGGAGGACGAGGAGGAGCGGGGGGCTCCCCGGGCTCCTCGGGAGAAGGGCGCTGGCCGAAGGGCCGGCCCATGCGCCTCCCGCGGCCGCGATCGAGGAACTCCCCTCGGGGAGGAGGGTGAACAGCGCCCGGCCGGCGGGGTCCGTCGTCGTCGAGGCGAGGAGGATCGGTCCCGGCGGCACCGCCTCCATGATCCCCCTGTTCTCTCCGGGGCGGCGGGCCTCCAGTCGAAGGCCCGGGAGCGGACGGCCGGTGGTGTCCGTCACCAGGACCTCGAGTGGGTGCCCTTCCGCCACGAGGGAGGAGGGCCCGGCGTCGGCCGCTTCCAGCATTCCCCGGGCGGGCGCCGCCACCACGCCCGCCGCACCGGCCCCGGAAACTGGAGGACCGTCCTCCCCGCTCCCGCCACCCCCGACGAGAACCCAGGCACCCGCCCCCGCCGCCAGCAGCAGGGCCGACGCCACGCCCGCTCCCTTCATCCCCACGAGGATCCCCCCCGCGGCGGCCGCGGCCGCCGCCTTCGCGGCGGAG
>JAKLKS010000340.1:463-3376 GCA_023150535.1 Planctomycetota bacterium | reverse complement strand
GACCTGGATCCAGTAGGACTTCGCGTCCCCCTTGAGCCCCTCCTTCAGGGTCTTCTCCGCCTCGACGGGGGACTGGAGGCGGGCGAGGAGGAAGGAGGAATCCCCCCCGGGGCTCTTCGCCATCCTCGACTCGTACTCCTTGATGAGGATGGGGCGCGGGACCTGCCCCCGGGCGGCGTCCTGGTAGAGGACGTGGGCCTCGACGACGGCCCCGTCCGCGGCGAGGAGCGCCCGGGCCCCCTCGAGGGCCTTCGCCCGGTCCCCGGCACGGAGGAGGTCCCGGACCGCGTCCATGGCGGCGGGGTCCGCCGCGGGGGCGGGGGCCGCAGGAGCGGGGGCGGCGGGGAGGAGGAGGGAGAGGGCCAGGAGGGCGGACGGGGCGAATCCGAGGATCGGGAAGCGCCGGGGGAAGGCCATCTTCAGCGCCCGACCTCGAGGCGGCCGTCGTCGGACCGGCGGGCGTCCTCCCCCCGGCGGCGGTGGCGGGCGAGGACCTCCTCGCGGCGCTCCCGGTGGCCGGTGTCGAAGTTCGCCCTGCGGCCGGTGGTGAACCGCTGGTCGCGGTCCTCGGCCCTCATCTCCTCCTCCAGGGCCTCGATGACGCCGCGGCGGTCGAGCTCCTTGCCGTCCCGGCTCCGCTTCCCGCGGGCGCCGCCGCGTCCGCCGCGGCCGCCGCCCCGGCCGCCGCCCCCGCCGCCGCGGGCGAAGGCGGAATCGGGAAGGGCGGCCCCCCCCGCGAGGAGGGCCACGAGGGCCACCAGGAACCAGTGCCGCTTCTTCATGGGCGTGACCTCCCCTCGTGGGCCGGACCTGACGCGACCATTCTAACCCGCCCCCGGGACCAGGGTATCGCCCGGGGCCGCGGAAATCCCGCTACCTGAACTTCCCGGGGTTCTTCTCGATCCAGTCGAGGACGGACCGCACCGCCCTGCGCCGCTTCTCCTCCGACCCCTCGGGGTCGAAGCCGAAGGACCTCCCGGCGAGCTTCACGAGGGCCCCGTCCGCCACCCTGCGCGTGACGGGGTCGGTGGATTCGAGCAGGGGCACGAGCCGCGGGACGAGCTTCGCCTCCCCCGACTCCGCCAGGGCCGCCCCCGCCGCCTCCCGCACCGACTCGAGGAGGGCCGCGTTCTCCAGGAGGGGGACCAGGGAGGCGGGCGCCCCGTTCCCCGCGCGGACCTCCTCCACCTGGGCGAGGGCCCTGCGGTCGGCGTCCGTGGGCTCCCTCTCGACCTTCCCCCTGGCGGGCTTCACGACGTGCTCCATGTCGATGCCCGCCTCCTTCGCCCAGTCGGGGTCGACGTCCCCCTTGAGGGTCACGGAGGAGATCCAGGCCTCGTTCTCCAGGACGTAGAAGCCGATCCGGTAGCCCCGGAAGGCGTTCCAGGGGTCGGAGCCCTCCATGCGGTTCCCGTCGAGGTCGAACCAGCCGTCGGATCCGTTCCGCCCGAAGCGGAACCGGACCGGCTTCCCGGGGGCGACGGCGGGGGTGCCCTTGCGCACGATGTACCGGAAGGCCATCTCCCCGCCGGAGTCGGGGGCGCTGCGGAGGAACCGGCAGATCATGTGGGCCTTGGGGCTGCCGGGGGAGTCCTTGTTCTGGAAGAAGCGGTCGAAGATGGAGTAGAGGGAGTACTCGTCGCTGGCCCGGTTCTCTCCCACGAAGCCGCCGACGTCCTGCGCCTTGGCGAACCGGATCTCGCAGTCGATCTCGATCCCCTTGCGGCAGACGACCCTCCAGACCACGCCCCCGGTCCCCTGGAGGTCGAGGCTGCGGTCCCACCACTTCCTCTTGAAGGGTCCGTCGAGCTGGAAGGGCTTGAAGAGGGGGAAGTCCTGGAGCTGCTCCTCGGTCTCGAAGTCGTACTTCACCTCGACCACCCGCCCGTCGAAGCCGAGGACCTTCCCCTTGAGGACCTTGTCGATGGGGTGGCGCTCCTCGGCCCCCTCGCCCCCCTCGGCCGCCCGGGCGGCGGGGGGGAAGGGGGCGGCGCCGGGGAGGAGGAGCGCGAGGGCGAGGGCGAGGGCCGTCGGGGCGGCGGCGCTGCGGGCGGTCCTCATCTCGCTCCTCCGGGGGTGCGGTTCCCGGGGCGGGGTCCCCTGACCCCGGCCCGGCTCCCCTTGGACGACGGCCGGGGCATTCTACGGGACGGCCCCCGCCCCGCCTACCTGTCCAGAGCGTTCCGCTCCACGAACCCCCTCACGATGCGGTGGAACTCGTCGTGGGCGTCGATGAAGGGGAGGCCCCGGGATTCGTCCATGGTGGCGAAGAGGGCCCTCGGGAAGGAGTCCCGGATGCGGGGGGCCTCCGGGTGGCCGGAGAGCGGGGAGCCCCCGGGGAAGACCCACAGGGCGGGGGCCTCGATGCGCACCTGCCGGGTGAAGACGACGGGGGGGACCGAGGCGAAGCCCTGGGGGTCCCGGGTCCGGGTCCACAGGAGGTGGCCGACGAGGTCGGAGCGGTCCGCCAGCCGGTGGGTGAGGGAGGTCCGGGCCATCCAGCGCTCCTCGGCCTCGTCCCGCCGGGAGGGGTCGACGCCCATGAGGCTGCGGGCGACGGCCCGCTCCTCCTCCGAGCCCCGGCCGGCCATCCGCTCCAGGGCCGCGGCGTAGGAGGGGGCGTCCACCCAGCCGTTGAGGAGGATGAGCCCGGCGGTCCTCCGGGGATGGGCGAGGGCGTAGGCCTCGGCGATCCAGGCCGCCGGCCCCTCGGCGAGGAGGACGACCTCCTCCGCGCCCTGCGCCTTCCGCAGGGCCTCGAAGGCCCGCGCCAGGCGGTCCGCGGGGTAGGCCGGGATGGAGGAGCCGTAGCCGGAGGATCCGGTGAGGGAACGGACGGAGGGCAGCCGGATGTAGGAGACGGTGAAGATCTCGTTGAGGGGCTCGAGGTGGGGGCGGAAGAGGTCGTGGGTC
>JAKLKS010000340.1:0-453 GCA_023150535.1 Planctomycetota bacterium | reverse complement strand
AGAGGCGGCGGCGGCGGGAGCCGTCGGTGGGGCGGCGGGCGGGGACGGTGACGGTCTGCAGCCGCACGCCCGCGAACTCCCCCTCCTCGGCGGGGAGGTCCTCGGGGGCGCGGAGGTCGGCGTCGTCCTTCCGCGCCTCCCACCAGCGCTCCCAGGCGGCGGGGTCGCTCCCCTCGTCGCCGCGGGAGAGGGCGCGAAGTGTATCAAGAATGTATACACGCGGGCGGGCGTCCCGCTCGCGGCGGAGCGCCCGGAGGAGGGCGGCGATGGCGCCGCGGGAGGGCAGGGTGCGCAGGCCCCGCGCGGCGTCCCTGCGGACGAGGGGATCGCGGTCCCCGAGCGCCCCGGCGAGCGCCTCCCCGTCCGCGGGCAGGGGGGCGAGGGCGAGGGCGTAGGCCAGCCCGCCGCGGACGGCGTCCTCCCCGTGGGTCAGGAGGTCGAGGCGGAGCTGGG
>JAKLKS010000033.1:23743-23985 GCA_023150535.1 Planctomycetota bacterium | reverse complement strand
TTGTGCCGCGCCGGGAAGGTGCCCGGCCACGGCGAGGAAGGCTATTCGTCGTCGGCCTCGGGCATGGGCTCCAGCGCCCCGGCCTCGAGCCACTTCCCCGCGTCCCATGTCCTCGACGTCATCGCGTCCCGCTTGAGGAGGACCCGCCCCGAGGCCCGCGTCTCCGCTTCGCACCCGAGGACGGCGAGCACTTTCCCCTCGGCGGTGATGGCGATCCGCCAGCGGAGGACCCTCACGCGACA
>JAKLKS010000033.1:251-23733 GCA_023150535.1 Planctomycetota bacterium | reverse complement strand
TTGTGGCGCCCCACGGCGCCCCCTTCCTCCGGCCGCAGCCGGTCGGCCGGTCCCTCCTTCGGCGCCCCGGCCGGCCCCGGGTCCGCGCCCGCGGCGGGCTTCCCTGCCCACCGCGACCGCAGTTGTATTACGGTCGCGGTACGGTGTCAAGCGCCAATCCGAGGGGGTCCGCGGGAGCGGGAAGGCGTGGATCCCCGGCCCGGGGATCCACGGGGGATCCCCCCGGGGATCCAGTCGGGGAGGAGGGCGATTCCCCGAGGGAGCGCGGCGCCTGTCCGCACCCTGAAGAGGTGATCCGCCTCGCGGGAGGGCCCGCGTCGGAGGGGGGAAGGGGCCGACGTCGTCACCTTGGGAAGGTGCTGCTTCCCGCCTCGCGGGGGCGCGGGAGTCAGGCCGTCGTCAATCGGATTGCAGTGGTGTTGCCGCTTCGGCCCCGTCCCCTACTCGGGCACGGCCTGATCCTCGGTTTCCTCACACTCGCACCCGCCCAGCGTTTGGACGGCAACGAGAGGATCGAACGGGACAAGGGTACTCGTGAACTCCCGCAAGTCGACGTTGAAGTAGGCGAACTCGGTCAGCTTCTCAAATCGTGGCTGCACTTGGAACCTCCCCGGCCCCGAAGAAGAACTCCCGGAGCCGCTTGCTCTGAGCTTCGTTGCGTTGACAGATGACGTCCACTTTCTCCGCAGGCAGAATCTCGAAGGGCGCATTGGACGTGAGGCAGGCGATTCGGATTGGCCCCCCGACCTTTGGGTCTTGCGATGCGGTCTCGGAGATTAGGTAGGCCGCTAGGGCGGTCAAGCTGGGCATCGTCATGTTCCTGTTGTAGTACCGGTTGGAGAGGTAGATCGCGTACTGAGGAACGCCTGCCATCATCATGCCACCGACGCAGAGTTGGGGCGCAAAGTCGAGGTTACTTCCCAGGAGGTAGGTACGGGGAATCAGGTTCCCGCCCGGATCGGATGTGTACCCGGCAAGGATGAAGATGATGGAGGGGCGGTAGTCTTGGACGTTCCCCTGGCCGAACCACGGGCGTTGACCGCCGAACCACCTCGCGGACTCCGCCCTCGCGACTTCGACAGTCTTAGCCATGATCGGATCTGCGTCAACGAGCTTCCCAGAGTTCACCTCTGCGACAATCAGGTCAATGAGCCGGGCCGCCAGCTCTGCGGCCCCAGAGATTGCGATACCGCACCGATCACTTAGACGAAAGACCTTCATGTGATCGTCGTTGATCGCGGTGAGGGCCCTAGGGTCCCCGATGGTGCTCCGGCTGTCAGCCGCCAAGACCATCCCGTCCTTGCCCTGCAACGCGAGTATCAGGGTCATTCTTGCCACCCTCCTGTCCAACCCACTCGGTGTATGGTTAACACGGGGCGGGAGGACGGATCCAGTTCCAAGTAGAACCACCGTCACGGCCGTTCGCCTCCCTCTCCTCCGGCCCCCGCCTCCCTTTCCTCCAGCGCCCGCACCCGCTCCGCCAGCCGGCGCACCTCCCCCCGGAGCGCGTCCACCGCCTCCACCGCGGCCGAGGAGGGCGAGAGGAGGCCCGCGGCCTCGAGGACGGACCGGGCCCCGGCAATGGTGGGCCAGACTCCCCGCGTCCCGTCAGCGCACCCCGCGAGGGCCTCCCCCGCCTGGACGATGGCCGGAACGATGGCGCGGAGGGCCTCCGCCTGGAGCGCGGCGAGGGCCGCATCGTAGGCGGCGCGGAACGCCGGGTTCCTCCTCCTCCAGTCGAAGAGGGTCCGCCGAGGAACCCGGGCGCGGCGGGCGGCCTCCACGGGCCCCCGGCAGGCCAGCAGGGCGGCCAGCGCCCGGACCTGTCGGGCCGTGAGCCCCTCATGTATCCGAGGTAGCCGGGCGGCGGAGGGCGGCACGGGGCCAGCCAGCGCGAGGAGGGCCATTCCCGGCCCGGTTGCCCCACCCGAGGCGGTAGCGCCCCGCCTATCCCCCGGAACGGGGTATTCCCGGGCCTCATGCGGGCCGTCCGAAACCGCGTGGGCGGTCACGCTGCGGGTTCCTCGGCGCCATCGGGCAGGGCGGCCCTGTAGCGCCTGACGATGCGGCCGGGCGGACCCGCGCCCCATGCCTGAGGGCAGCCCCACGATTCGGCGGGCTCGGGCTCCGGGCGGTAGGTCCGGGCGGCGAGACAGGCCCGCCGGAAGAGGGCGGGATCGGATTCCAGCGCCCGCCACCACTTCCGGGTCCGTCGCCACAGGGAGGGGAACGCGGGATCCCTCTTCCAGTCCCCGTTGCGCCACCGGCGGCGGTAGCAGTAGGAGCAGAACCCCCGCGAATGGGAGAGGCGGACGCAGTCGGGCGTGAGGCAGGGGACGCCCCTGGGGAGGAAGCGCGGAGGGTGCGCGGCCGGCACGCTACTTTCCTCCCGGCGCCGATCCGCCCCCGGTCGGGGGTCCCTGGAGGGCGCGGCCGATGGCCGCCCGGATGATGGCCGGCGCGTCCCGGCGGATGCCCGGGAGGGCCCGGCGGATGAAGTTCCGCGCCCGGATGCCCTTCTTCTGGATCGAACGGGCGAGGGCGTACCCGAGGGCGTGGGCGAGCTTCTCCTCCCCCTTCACCTTCCGCCGCCGCCCCTGGCGCGTGAACCCGCCGATCAGGCCCTTCCGGAGGGCCCATCGGGCGAGGGGTTCCACGGGCGGGCGGCGCTGCCCCGGCCGGCGGCCGAGGTCCATGACGGCCCCCCGCTCCGCGACGGGGGGCGCGGGCCCGATGCGGACGGACATCCCATCGGGCGCGACGACGGAGACGATCCCCGTCCGGAGCGCCCCGGTGTCCACGGGCGGCCGGGGCTCCGCCGTCGTGATGGCCTCCCGCACCTTCGCCACGGCGTCCACCCCAGCGGCATGGACCCCGTTCCGGATCCCCGCCTGGAGCTGCGCCTTGAGCCTCGCCTCGAGCCCGTCGAGGGCCCGGTGGTCTACCTCGATCCGCATTACTTGACCCTCACCCGGAACCCCTTGATCTTCGACTTCACCGCCCCCCCCGAGGTCGTCGGCACCCCGGAGGTCCCCGACCCGGTGGAGCCGCCGAAGGTCCCCGCCCCCGCGGTCTTCGACGCCGAGGCGGTGACCGTGACCGCGTAGGGCTTGGCCGAGAGCACGCGGGCCTCGAAGCGGACGAGGGGCGCCCGCTGGTCGGCCGGCCACTCCCGCGTCATGGCGACGATGCGGAAGGCCTTGGCGGACCAGCCGGAAGCGGCCGTCCCCCCGGGGACGAAGGTGGTCACGGAGACGATGTCCCCGGCCTCGGGCGCGATGGCGCCGGGGTGGGCCAGCCACGAGGCGGTCACGGGGTTGTTCACCGCGTGGAGGAGGACCCGCTCCGCGAGGCGGGAGGCTTCCGAGGCGCGGTCCACCCCGCGGGCGGTGATGCGGGTCGTCTTCCGGGGCGTCGTCTCCGCGAGGTCATCCCGCGAGGCGACCACCTGATCCGCCTGCCAGTCGTGGGCCCGGTCGAAGTAGGTCACCTCGACATCGGTCGCGGTGTTCTCCAGGGGCTCCGGCCCCATCTCGAAGGAGCCGGCGACGATGTTGGAGTTGGCCGGGTCGGCGTCCTCCGTGAAGGCGAAGGAGGCGGTCCCGGTCTTGTCGAGGGGGAAGCGCCAGCGGACCCCCTGCATGACGGGGAAGGCGCCGCCGGCGAAGGCGATGTCGGACACCCACTCGGACAGAGCCATCGGGGTATCCATGACGAGGTTCAGCGAGTGCCGGATCTCCCCGTTGGTGGCGGAGGGGGAGGCGGTCTTGTTGCTGGAGTCGTTGTGGACGTACTCGTCGCAGTAGTCGGCCCATGCCTCCAGCGTGGTCGAGTCCACGTCCGCGGAGGTGAACCAGCCCCGGGAGCCGTACCGCTCGACGGCGGTCGCGTTCCCGGAGGTGAGGAGGTCGTAGACGGCGAGCGCCGGGTTGTCCGAGCGCCCGTCCCATGCCCCCGTCCGGGGGTCGTAGAGGTCCGCCCGGGTCGCGGTGCAGGTGACGGTGGGGGCCGCCCCGTCGAGCCCCTCGTTGATATAGGCGCGGATGCCGAGGAGAGCGGTGCCGGGGTAGGAGAAGAGGGTGTCGGTGATCTCGGTCGCGTACTGGAACCACAGGCCGTCGAGGCTCTGCGCGTCGGTGCGGACCTTGTCCTTCCGCGTGACCTTCACCTCGACCCGGGTCCCGGCGGCCAGCGTGGCGAGGTCGTCCTCGAGGTCGAGCCCGCCCACGTCCGCGTACCCGGCGTTGACGAGGCCCTGCAGCGTGTCGCGGAGGCCGATCTCCCACGTCCGCGGCCCCGTGGACTGGCCGGCGAGGATCCAGTCGGCCTTGGGCTTGTCGGCGTCCCCGAGGTGGTAGAGCTCGCGGTACTTCCCGAGGGTGCCCGCGGAGTCGACGAAGGCGTACCCGATCACGATGTTGGAGCGGATGGTGTCGAGGCCGCCGGAATCGGTGAAGACGACGAAGCCCCGGGGGGCGGTGATGCCGATGCGGAGGTCGTTGACGGGCCCCGCGGTGCGGTGCGTCCTCTCGCTGTCCTTCGTGAGTTCCTGCGCGACGGTCTTGGACTGCCGCTCGTCCCCGAACCCGGGGATCGCCTCCTGGTCCAGCGTCCCCATGCGCGTCTCGATGACGAGGCCCGGGAAGTTGGTGCGCCGGTAGGTGGCCTCGATCTTGTGGCCCGAGGTCGGCGCGGTCCCGAAGGTGAGCGTGGTCCGCCCCCGCCCGTCCTGCCGGACGACGAGGTCCGAGGGGCCGACGTAGGAGAACGTCACCTTGATCTTCGCGGACGCGGGGGGGCGCGTGCGGAAGACCACCTTCACCTTCCGCTTGGTGATGCGGCGGACCGACCACCCGTAGGTGCCCGACCGCGTCTCCTCCGTCCCGTCGAGGTAGACGCGGATCGTCTCCGTGAGGATCTTCTCCCCCGCGTTCCGCCCGATGGTGACGGCGTTGGAGGCGGCCGGGAGGACGGGGTAGTCGGTCGCGGTCGAGGTGGACTGGTGCTTCTCGACGGAGTTCACCTGCACCGTGAGGGACGGGAGGTAGACCCACGGCGCCGGGAGGGAGTAGACCTTCTGCGTCCCGTTGCCGGTGGAGACCTTCACGGTTTCCGAGTCGGTGAGGACCGGCTGGTCGTTCAGGCGGACATCGGTGATCTCCGACAGTTCCCCCTCCGCGACGGCGCAGAGGATGTTGATCCCCTGCTTCCGGGCGTGGGGGATGCCCTGGCCGGAGCCCTCGGAGAGGGTGGAGACGGATTCCTGGAGGATCTGCGGGATGATGCGGGCGGTCCCGTAGAGGACGGGCGGCGCGAGGTCGGGGTCGGTCGGGTTGGAAAACTGCCCGATGCCGTAGTGCCGGGAGCCGGAGAGGGACCGGGAGCGGGGCCCCGGGGCCGTGAGGGCGGCCCCCACGGAGAGGACCGCGCCCGTGAGCGCGAGGCTGCCGGCCAGGGGGAGCCCGCCGAGGGAGACCCCGAAGGTGAACGGCGCGAGGAGGACCGCGCCGAGGGTGAAGGCGGTGCCGAGGCCGCCAAGGGACTTCGACAGGGAGGGGGCCACGGGCCTACCGCCCTTCCGCGGCGCCGGCCGCGGGGACCCGGGCCGAGGCCAGGGCGAAGAGGGAGGCCGTCGCGGAGGCGGCGAGCGATGCCCCGTGGAGTTCGGCGAGGAGGAGCAGGACGGCGACGATCACGGCCGGGACGGCGGCGGCGAGGAGGAGGCGGCGCGAGGGCATGGGGGGCTCCTATCCCTCCGTCCCGGTGCGCGGGGCGGGCCGGGAGGGGGCGGGGATGGGGGCTTCCGGGGCCCCGGGCAGGATCGCAGGAGGATCGCTTCTCCGCTCGGAAGGCGGAGACGGCGGAAAGGGCGGAAGGGTGACCCCGCCTAACCCGCGTACTCCCGTGGGGCCCGTCGCAAGATTCTGTTGCCGGCCCCCCTCCCCCCCCTTACCTTCGCGGGTTTGCACCGCGCGGGATCCGCCCGGACCCCGCCGAACCGCGGAGACACCCCGTGAACGCCGAGAAGCTGGTCGAGAGGGCGAAGATGGAGGCCGGCCGCCGGAACTACCCCGGCGCCGTCGAGTACTTCCTCCAGGCCCT
This sequence comes from Planctomycetota bacterium, assembly GCA_023150535.1. Lineage (GTDB taxonomy): Bacteria > Planctomycetota > JAJSAM01 > JAJSAM01 > JAKLKS01 > JAKLKS01. Next base: position 17,631 of record JAKLKS010000033.1, on the reverse strand, counting down.
CACCATCGATCCCGGGCACCGGGAGGCGCGGCGCGGGGCACGGGAGGCGGCCCTCAAGCAGTACGAGAACGCCTACCCCTCGGGCGCCGCCCGCTTCCTCGGCGGCATCGGGCCGCGGATCGCGCTCGCCCTCACCCGGGACCGCCGCCGGCGCATGGAGGCCATCGAGAAGCTCCTCGCGAACGACCCGAGGAACCGGGAGCTCGGGATGCGCCTGGGGGCGCTGGCGGAGGCGGAGAACCTCCCCCTCGCCGCGGCCGCGGCCTACGAGGGCGTCTCCCTGGGGAACCCGCAGGACGTGGAGTCCCTCAAGGCCCTCGGCCGGGTGCTCCACTCCCAGAAGCTCATCGACGAGGCCATCGCGGTCATGGAGAAGGCGGTCGCCCTCGCGCCGCGGGACGCCGAGGTCCAGCGCCTGCGCAAGGACGTGGCCGCCGACGGCTACGCCCGGGACGCCGGCTTCTCGGGGGCGAAGACGACCCACGACCTCCTCAAGGACCGGGAGCACTCCCGCCAGCTCGAGAAGAAGGGCCGCATCGTCCGGGGCGCCGACGACCTGGCCGCCCACGCGGCGGAGGCCCGCGCGGCGGCGGAGGCGGACCCGGGGAACCCCGCGGCCTGGGCGGAGCTCGGCGGGGCCGAGGCGGCGCTGCGCAACTACGCCGCCGCCGAGGAGGCCATGCAGAAGGCCTGCTCCCTCGCCCCCGACGACGTCTCCCTCCGCGTGAGGCTCGGGGACATCCGCATCGGGCGCGAGGACCGCCGGATGGCGGAGCTCCGCGCCCGGGCCGACGCCGGGGACGCCGCGGCGAAGGCGGAGATCCCGGCCGCGGAGCGGCGGCAGCTCGGGATCCTCGTCGAGGAGTTCCGCTACCGCGTCGCCAAGCACCCGACGGACCTCGCCATGCGCCACTCCCTCGCGGGGTACCTGGAGAGGTCGGGGGACCTGGACGGGGCCATCGCCGAGTACCAGAACAGCATCAAGGACCCGCGCCGGCGGCCGGAGGCCCTCGGCGGCCTCGGGCGCTGCTTCCTCGCCAAGGGGCTCCTCGACCTGGCCGCGAGCCAGCTCGAGAAGGCCATCGAGGAGGCGGGAGCCGCGGCGGGGGACCGGTCGAAGTCCCTGCTCTACGACCTCGCCACCGTGAAGGAGAAGCAGGGGGACGTCGCGAAGGCGAGGGAGTGCCTCGCCCGCATCTACGAGGTGGACATCTCCTACCAGGACGTCGCCCGGAGGCTCGAGGGCCTCCGGAAGGCGTGACCCGGAAGCCGGGGAATCGAAAGGAAGGACGGGAACATGGCGCACACGAAGTCGGCCCTCAAGCGGCACAGGCAGAGCGAGAAGCGGAACCTCCGCAACCGCATCGCGAAGTCCTCCGTGAAGTCGCAGATCAAGAAGACCCTCGCCGCCATCGAGGCGGGCGACCTGGCGATGGCGAAGGAGGCCTTCCGCCTCGCGACCCAGCAGCTCGACAAGGCCGCGAAGAACCGCACCATCCACCCCAACGAGGCGTCGCGCCGCAAGTCGCGCATCGCCCGGCGCATCGCCGCCCTGAAGAAGTAGGGGGCGCCGGCCGCGGATCCGGGGGGGGTCAGGCCCCCGGATCCCGCAGGCAGCGGGCGAAGCCGGGGATCGCGCCCTCGATCTCGCGGTCCTCGACGCAGTAGGCCACGCGGAAGTGGCCCGGGGCGCCGAAGCCGCTCCCCGGCACCACGAGGATGCGCTCCCGCAGGAGCCGGTTCACGAAGGCGAGGTCGTCCCCCCCGGGCGCCCGCGGGAAGAGGTAGAAGGCCCCCCCGGGGCGCACCACCTCGTAGCCGGCCGCCTGCAGCGCCCCGCAGAGGAGGTCCCGCTTCCTCTCGTAGATGCGGGGATCCACCGTCAGCCCCTGCAGGCGCGCCACGGCCCTCTGCTGGAGGGCCGGGGCGTTCACGAAGCCGAGCACGCGGTTGGCGAAGGTGAAGGCCCCCGCCAGGGCGGCGCCGTCCGGGCAGTCGGGGCCGATGGCGACGACGCCGATGCGCTCCCCGGGGATGGCCAGGTCCTTGGAGTGGGAGGTGACGAGGATCGTCGGGCCGTAGGCCCGGAACACGCTCGCCGGCCTCCGCCCGTCGAAGAGGATGCGGCGGTAGGGCTCGTCGGAGACCAGGTGGATCACGCGGCCCGTGCGGGCCGAGGCGCGCCGCAGCGCCTCCCCCACCGCGTCCAGGGTCTCCTGCCCGTAGACGACGCCCGTGGGGTTGTTCGGCGTGTTGAGGAGGACCGCCGCGGTCCTCGGCCCGGCGGCCGCCTCCAGGGCGGCCGGGTCGGGGAGGAACCCGGGGCCCGCCGGGACCGCCACCATCCGGCCCCCGTGGTTGTCCACGTAGAACTGGTACTCCGGGAACCAGGGGGAGACGACGAGGACCTCGTCGCCGGGGTCGAGGATCGACTTCAGGACGACGTTGAGGCCGCCCCCCGCCCCGGTGCACATGAGGAGGCGGTCCGCGGCGAAGGGGACCCCGTAGTCCCGGGTGAGGAACTCCGCCACCGCCTCGCGGACCTTCGGGTACCCGGCGTTGGGCATGTAGCGGTGGGTGCCGGCGGCGGGTTCGTCGAGGGCGGCGCGGAAGGCCTCCACCACCTCCGGCGGCGGCTCGAGGACCGGGTTGCCGAGGGAGAAGTCGAAGACGTTCTCCGCCCCGTGGGCGGCCTTGAGCCGGGCCCCCTCCTCGAACATCCTCCGGATCCAGGAGGAGCCCTTCATGAGCTCCGCGACGCGGCGGGAGACGGGCATGGGGTCGATCCTCGGTGGGCGCGGGGGCCGGGGCCCGGCGCGGGAATCGGGGGCCAGCCTAGCGCGGGGCGGACGCGTGGAGATGCGGAACCCGACCGGGATCCGTCACCCGGCTCCTTGCCGCTTCGCACGGGTGACGCCCCTCCGCGCTCCTTCGTCCACTCTCCCCCTGCCCCCCCCCTTTCCCCCGCGGGTCCGCGCCGACGAAGGTGGAGCGGAACCGCGGGAGGAGGAAGCCACGACGGCGGGGATGGGTCCCCACTCGCAACCCTTCATGACTCGCTGTTCCGTCACCGACGGGGACGCCTGCCCACGCTCAGAGGCACTTCCCCTTCGCCGCCTGTCCCCGCAGCAGGAACGTCCTGGGGTACTTCCCTTCACCGCAGACTTTGAAGGAGCCGAAGTCCTTGAACCAAGGGCCTTCCGGGGCATCGGGCTCGGACTCCCGCCAGAGCTTGAGCCGCCAGAGGTCCTCGGCAGCGATCTTCCGCTCACGCACCCGGTCGAAGAGGTGCTCCCGCAGGGCCGGAGGGAGGTCGTTCCACTGGATCTTCGGCATCAGCCGCCGAAGGTGAGCCGGGCCAACTCCTCCTTGAGTCTCGCCTGCTCCGCGGGGTCGTCGGACCGGGCGAGTCGGTCGGCGAGGTCGAGGAAGCGCCGCTTCTCGGCCTCCTTCGCCGCGAGGCCGGCCTCGACGAGGTCCACGAGGACCCGGCTGGCGCTCGTGCGGCCTGCCTTCGCGAGGGACCGGACGCGGCGAGCGGTCTTCGGGGGGAGCGTGACGCTCTGGCGGACGGACCTGTCGGTGGTGGACATGGCACCACTCTACACCATGGTGCACCATCCGGCAAGCCCCGTGGCGGGCGGGCCGGGTGGGGGGCGAAAGTCGCCTCCGCGTCGTCCGCCCCCCCCATGCTCACGCGGATGAACCCACGCCGCCCCCGAAGGACCTGCAACCCCCTGACCATCTCGGGCGGAAAGGGGGAGCGGCGCTCCAAGGCACTCGTGCCCACCGTCCCGAGGTCCGCCTGGAGGCAGTCCCGCGGCAGGAAGCGGTGCCGCCCGGCCCCCCTGTCCCCGTCCTCCCGTGGGCGGGGGCGGGAATGCCGGTGACGAAGGGCGCCGGGGACCGGTTGCGGATCGGTGCGGTGCCCATCCTGCAGGGGACTGGCGGGCACCGGGACAGACGCCGCCTGCGGATCCGCCCATGGGCCCCCCGCGCCCCGAGCCTCCCGGGAGGGGGGGGGAGTGGTCACAGGGTAGAGGGGGCGATTCTGCCTCCGAGCCGTGTGACGAATCCCGCACCTGTGGTCCCATGGAGGTAGATGGCCGACGATCCGCTTCGCCTGTGGGAGGCATGGAAGGACCGGGGGGACCCCCAGGCCTTTGAAGACCTCGTTCGCCCCGACCTGGGTCGAGCGGTGGCGCTGGCAAGGTCGGAAGGGTGCCCATCCGGGGAAGCCGAAGATGCCGTCCAGGAGTCCCTCATCCGGCTGGCCCGGGAGAGGAGCGATGTCCCTGCGAAGGTCGGGGTTCGGGGGTGGTTCTTCGGGATCGTCCGAGACCGCGCCAGGGCCCGGCGACGGTCCGACCATCGGCGCCGCCTGCGAGAGCAAGCCGGTGCGGTTCCCGAGGCTGTCCCGGGAGGAGAGGCACGCTACGCCCTCCGTGATGAGGTGGAGAGGGCGCTGGCCCGGCTCCCGGAGGAGGAACGGGAGTCCATTCGCCTGCGGTACCTGCTCGACCTCGAGTACCGCGAGGTTGCATACGTCCTCGGCACCTCAGAAGGGGCCAGCCGGATGCGAGTCTCTCGCGCCCTGAAGAGGCTCCGCCGTGTCCTCGGAGCAGGGGCGGGGGCAGCGCTCGCCACAATCGCATTCCCGGAGCCGGCACGTGCCTCGGTCCTTGTCTCCACCGCCGTCTCCGTTGTCCCCACGTCCGCAACGACTCTTGCAGGAGGAGCCATCCTCATGACGACCGGGCAGAAACTGGTTGTGAGCGCAGTCGTTGCCGGGGTCCTGGGCGCGGTGATCGGCGGAGGTGTGTCCCATCACATGGGCCTCACGGGTGCTGCCATGGATGGGGAGCGGGTCGAGGTGGACCTTGCTGCGACGAGGAAGGACCTGGCCGAAGCAAGGGCGGAGTCCAGGGGCCTGAAGCAACGCCTTCACGAGCTCCAGGCCGACCGCGACTCTCTGGCCAGGGAGGTCGAGGAGAGCAGGTCCTCGACAAGGCAGCCGACCAGGACGGATTCCCCCAACGGGAATGCCGCCTCCTCTTCGACCACCCCGGGACAGCCCACGCTCTCCGCGATGGAGCAGAAGGCAAGGGAGCTCTCCGCGGCCTGGATCTCCGACGCCCTCCAGATCCAGGACCCGGCGAAGAGAGCCGCGGCCCTGGCCTCCATCCAGCAAGCCCTCGGGAGTGGGGATCCCGCGCGCGTCCTGGCCGGACTCTGGGCCGTGGGGGGGATTGGTCATCTCAAGTACGACAAGCCGACGATGCGCTCCCCCGTGGTCACCCAGCTGGAGGCCGAGGATCCGCTGCTCCGGAAGGGGGCGCTCTGGGCTCTCCTCAGCCTGGATCGTCAACCCGGGGATCTCGACCTGGTGCTTCGCCTCAAGGAGGACCCGTCGCCGGAGGTTCGAAAGGAGGTCCTGCGCATCGCGTCAAGCATCAGCGGCGGCGACCTCACGGGCGAGGTCGGGGACGTAGTCCTCAAGGGCCTGCAGAGCGCAGTCAGCCGGGACAGGTCGGGAGAGTCCGGCTGGAAGGGGACGGGAACCTCCCCGGAGTTCAGGATGTTCCTCTCGTCGATCCGATGGGGGAAACTCCCGTCGGACCTCGAGCAGGCGTTGATGGAGCTCGCCAAGGACCCGAGATACCGCACGGATGTCGTCCACTTCGTCTGCATGAACGCAGAGAAGACGCCCGCTGTCGTGGACCTGCTCATCGAGGTTGTAGGTTCACCAGGTGCCATGGACATGGAGGCCGTGCTGGCCCTGACAAGGGGGATTCCCGCCTCGCTGCAATCGAGGGTGGCGGCCACACTCCTGAAGGTGATGGAGACTCGTCGGCCCGACGCGGGAGCCTGGGATTCCTGCCTGCACGGCCTGCAGCAGTACGGTTCCGAGGAGAACATCCCGGCCCTCCAGGAACTGGGGGCGAATGAGCTCGTGAGCCAGCAAGTCAGGGAGAAAGTGAACAAGGCGATCGAAGCCATCCAGAGGCGGGCCAGCCGGTAGGAACGCCCACTCCCTCCCCCGCACTCCTGGCATCGGGGCCTGGACCGTATCACCTCCCGGGACCTCGCGGGCCGGTGACCGCGAGGAAGCAGGGCCCTTCGATGTTCCGCGTGGGTACGCCCTTCCCCTCCGGGCATCGGGTCCGCCCCGTTTCCCGTCGGCCGGAACGGATCGGCCGACGGGAAACGGGACCGTCAAGTGGAGGGGGCACGATCGAGGAGCGGCCGTCGATGGACAGGGGGGAAAGGGGGCGGTGGGGAGGGGACCGTCCCGGCGAACGCCCTTCCCCGAGTGGACCCACCCTCGTACCCCTCCCGGACCTGCCCTCCACGCCGGGGAAGGCCGCTCCGGGTCCGATGGTCCCCGTCGGCCGCTCCACCCCTGACCTGGACGTTCCCACGCTCCCGCCACGCTTCGGCCGATCCGTTCCAGCCGAGGCGAGGCGGGAGCCCCGCGCCGACGAAGGAGGCGCGGAACCGCAGGGGAGAGGGGCCGTGCGAGGGCGGAGGGGCGTCATCCACACGGAACAGCGAAGAGCCCGCGTCGGGGGATCAGGGGACGATTCTCCACACGTCTCCGTCGTTCCCCCGGGTTCCGACGGCGATCCGGCTCGTTATCCCCACTCCACGGTAGGCGGAGTTCCCGGCGGGGGCCTTCTCCCCTTCCCAGGCTGCCCTCTCGTTGGAGGACTGCATGAGGTCACCGCTCTGGTAGACGAAGAAGGCCCGATTCCCCGTCACACCCCGCTTCTCCGGCCAGGCGTAGGCGCAGAAGATGACCTCGGAGAGGTCAACGGAGATCCTACCCGTCCCGCCCCCGGCAAGACTCATGGACGACTTCGTTCCGGACTCATGGAGGAACCCGGAAGGTGTGGAGGCTTCGGGGAGGTAGATCCGGAAGCAGTACCCGTCTCTTCGCGAGATCCCCCCCTCGTCGACTTCCCAGATGCCAGGATCGAGAATCGGAGGTTGGAGGGGGGCTCCCTGCGAGGAGAAGTCCGTCGAAGGCCAGAGTCGCTTCCCCCGATCTCCCGGGCGGTAGTCCGCCCGAACCCCGACAACCCCCGTCAACTCCAGGATGGTCCCGTACTCGCCGTCTCCGTCTCTGTCGGAGTCGATCCTGCCGGATACCTGGAGCGCGCGCTGGCCGGACCAGAGACTCTCGAGCGCCACAAGGGCCCTGGCCTCGTTGGCCGCCATCCGGGCTGCCACCTCCGGGGCCTCGGCCCTGTCGGTTTCCGCCTCTGCCGGCCTCTCCTCGGCCACACGTCCCTTCCCCTCCAGGAGGGCCAACGTCGCCCGCTTTGCCGTCTCCGCGCTCCAGTCCGCCACCCGATCCTTCACGGCGGCGGACAACCTCACCTGCGCGTTCGCGAACTTCGCGCCAGCATCCGTCGCCAAGAAGGTGAGGACCGCATCCAGAGTCGGCTCGTCGAACAGGGAATCGCAGGCCTCCTCCACCCCGGACCGCAGGGCCTCGAAGTCCGCCAACTCCAGGAACTTCCTCCCGTAACCCGCTGGGACCCTTCCCCGCTCCTCCTGTCCCACGAGATCAACCTCGATCTCAGCGAAGATGCGCTCCTTCCAGCGGATCGCCTCCAGGTACTTCCGGACCTTGTCCCGCTTCGAAGCAGGGGTACCGGCCCGTGGAGGCTCCACCCCGGAAGCAGGAGGGGCCGGAGGCGAAGGAGGGGAATCCTGAGCGAGGGACCAGGGAATGGAGCCTGCGAGTGAGAGGGCCAGTACGACGGCAAGAACGGGGCCGAACCGGTTCATGCATCCTCCTCTCGCGGAGTCTACCCCGGGGGGCCCGTCGAGGAGGGTGCTAGTCCGGGCGCTCGCCGGCCGGTGGGGACCGACGGATAGCGGTCATCCTTGCAGGCGCAGGCCGGCCCCATCGCCACCGCTTCGCACTCCCCCCCCCTCGTGGGTCGGCCCCAGGTCTCCGGCGCCTTCATCGATCCCAACGGTCCCGTCTCCCGTCGGCCGGTCCGTTCCGGCCGACGGGAGACGGGACCCCGAGCCGTCGACATCATCGGCCCCGCCCTCCGTCGGCCGCCCCGCCCCGGACTGCGGGGAGTGGAACGGAGGGGGAGCCTCACTCCCCCGTCGAAGAAGACTCCTCCGGCCGGGCCGAGACCGACGGCTCCGGCTTTCCCTCCGGTCCGAAGTCCAGCAGCCGCCCCAGCTGCTCCCTGAGGCCGGGGATGTCCTCCTCGGAGAGGGGCGGGGCGGGGATCTCCAGCGCCTCGTGGCCGTCGTGGAACTCCACCCGGGCCCGGGGGACGGCCCCGGCCGCCGCGGGGAGGTCGATGACCCGCACGAGCCGCTTCCGCACGAGGAGGAGCGCCAGCAGGTGGGCCAGCGCCGCCCGCTCCGCCGTCCCGTCCGCCGCCAGCCGGCGGAGGAACTCCGCCGCGAGCCCGAGGTCGAAGGCCCGCTTCTGGTCCTCGGGGCGCGGGATGGTGGTGCGCCAGTGGCTGAAGGGGGGCCCGGGGGCGGCCCCGTAGCAGGCCTCGCAGAGGTCCCTCCGCAGGAAGGCCTCCCCCTCGAGCCAGATGGCCGAATGGAAGGGGACGTCGAAGGGGAAGACCTTCCCGCAGCCGGCGCACAGCTGCCCCTTCTTCCCGATGCGCCACTCCGTGCGGATGGCCACTACCGGCCCCCGCCGGCCCCGAGGAAGGCGCGCCAGGCCGCCGGGTCGGAGCCGAGATCGCGGCCGGAGACCTCCTTCAGCGCCCAGGCGCAGGCGCGCACCTGGAAGATGGCCCCCGCCGCCACCCCCCGCTCCAGCTGGTCCACGACGCCGGGGAGGCAGTCGGTCCGCTTCCCCGTGACGATCCCCTGGGCCGCCCGCTGGGCGACGAAGGTCTCCGGGTCGGAGAGCGCCTCCACCAGGCGGTCCCGCGCCGCCTCCCCGGGGAGCCGCCGGAGGGCGAGGACCGCCGCGCCCCGCAGCGCCCACTCCGGGTCGCGGGAGAGGCGCAGCAGAGCCCCCTCCGCCCGCGGGTCCCCGATGTTGCCGAGCGCGAAGACCGCCTCCTGCACGAGGGACATCTCCCCGCTCCCGGCGATGTCCAGCAGCCCCGGCACCGCCGGGGGGCCGATCACGGAGAGGGCCTCGGCCGCGTCGTGGAGGACCGCCTGCCCCACGGGGGCCACGGTCCCGTCCTCCCGCCTGACCGCCCGCACCGAGAGCCCCCCCACCAGGGCGGGCACGGCGTCCTCCCCGAGGAGGGCGATCTCGCTCCGCGCGCGGCTCACGAGGTGGACCGCCGACTGGGCGCGGGCGGAGACCATGGCCCGGTGGAGCGTCGACGCCAGCAGGCCCCGGGCCGCGGCGTCCATGGCCTGCCACCGCTCCCGGGCGAGGAGCCAGCGCGGGGAATCCTCCTTGAAGCACCTCCAGGCCTCGTCGAAGAAGGCCTTCTCCTCCGCGGTGAACTCCCGGACCGGGCTCGCCGCGACGCTGGGGGTCGGCACCGAGAGGGCCCCCGAGAACTCCGCGGGCGGGGGGGCCTCGGCCGAGGCGAAGCGGTCCCAGCCCCCCGCGGCGGGGGCGTCCCCGCCCCGGGGATCGGGGTCCGAGGCGCAGGCGGCGAGCGCGGGGAGGAGGAGGGGCAGGAGCGCCGGGAGGAGGAGGGAGGCTCGTGTCCTTCGCATCGCGGCATCCTACCGGCCGGGAGGGACGGGGGGCCGCTTCTCCCCGGCGTTCCTGCCCCCTGTCCGGGCCCCGGAGTACCTTTCCGCCGGCGGCCCGCTCGGCCGCCCCACCCCGAACCCACCGTGTCCGACTTCGTCCACCTCCACGTCCACAGCGACTACTCCCTTCTCGACGGCGCGGCCCCCGTCGAGGGGCTCGTCAAGGCCGCCGCCGACCGGGACATGGGCTCCCTCGCCCTGACCGACCACGGCAACCTCTTCGGGGCGCTCGCCTTCTACGGCGCCGCGAGGAAGGGGGGGGTGAAGCCGATCCTCGGCTGCGAGATGTACATGGCCCCGGGGAGCCGGAGGGACCGCCAGAAGGACCCCGCCACGGGCGTGTCCGCCTACCACCTCACGGTCATGGCGAAGGACCACGCGGGGTTCCGGAACCTCGTCAAGCTCGCCTCCACCGCCTACATGGACGGGTTCTACTACCACCCCCGCATCGACCGGGAGGCCTTCGCCGCCCACCACGAGGGGCTCGTCGTCCTCTCCGGGTGCCTCAAGGGGGAGCTGAGCCACTCGCTGCGGACCGGCAACCGGAGGCGGGCGGAGGAGGCGGCCTCCTTCTACAGGGGGCTCCTCGGCGAGGACTTCTTCGTGGAGGTCATGCGCACCGGGGCCGAGGGGCAGGAGGAGAACAACGACCAGCTCGTCTCCCTGGCCCGGCAGATGGGCATCCCGCTCGTGGCCACGAACGACGTCCACTACCTCGCCGCGGACGACTTCCTCGCCCACGAGGCCCGCATCTGCATCTCCACGGGGCGGACCCTGGACGACGAGGACCGCCTGCGCACCACCGCCAACAACTACTGGCTGAAGGGCCCGCCGGACATGGCGGCGCTCTTCCGGGACCTCCCCGAGGCCCTCCGGAACACCGCCGCCATCGCCGACCGCTGCCGCCTCGCCCTCGACTTCAAGGACCAGCACCTCCCCCGCTTCACCCCCCCGGGGGGCGAGGACGCGGTCCCCTACTTCCGCCGCCTCTGCCGGGAGGGGCTGGAGGCCCGCTACCCGGCGCGGCCCGCCGAGGCGGCGGCGCGCCTCGACCTCGAGATGCGGGTCATCGAGAAGATGGGCTACGTCTCCTACTTCCTCATCGTCTGGGACTTCATCCGCTTCGCCCGGGAGAACGGCATCCCCGTGGGGCCGGGGCGCGGCTCCGCCGCCGGCTCCATCGTCTCCTACTGCCTCGGCATCACCGACATCGACCCGCTGAAGTACGGCCTGCTCTTCGAGCGGTTCCTCAACGCCGAGCGCGTGTCCATGCCCGACATCGACATCGACTTCTGCCGGGACGGCCGCGAGAAGGTGATCGACTACGTGAACCGCAAGTACGGCGGCCCCGAGAACGTGAGCCAGATCATCACCTTCGGGACCATGGCGGCGCGGGCGGTGCTGCGGGACGTGGGCCGGGTGCTGGCGGTCCCCCTCCCCGAGGTGGACGCGCTGGCGAAGAAGGTCCCCGGCGGGCCCGGCGTCACGCTCGGGGCGGCGCTGGAGCAGGACGCGGAGCTGGCGGCCCTGCGGGAGGATCCCCGCTACAGGCGGCTCTTCGACATCGCGCTCCGCCTCGAGGGCTTCCACCGCCACGCCTCGGTCCACGCGGCCGGGGTCGTCATCGGGGACGGGCCGCTGCGGGAGCACGTCCCGCTCTACAGCGACGGGAAGTCGGTGACGACGCAGTGGACCATGGAGGAGCTGGAGAAGGTCGGCCTCCTCAAGATGGACTTCCTCGGGCTCAAGACCCTGACCGTCCTCGACCGGGCGCTCCGCCTCATCGAGAAGCACCGCGGGGTGCGCCTGGATCTCCGCGACCTCCCGCCGGACGATCCGGCGACCTACGCCATGCTCGGCCGGGGGGACTCCTTCGGCGTGTTCCAGCTCGAGTCCGGCGGGATGAGGGACATCCTCCACCGCCTCCGGCCGGACCGCTTCGAGGACCTCGTCGCCATCAACGCCCTCTACCGCCCCGGTCCGCTCCAGACCGGCATGGTGGAGGGCTTCATCAACCGCAAGAACGGCACGGAGGCCGTGGAGTACCCGCACCCCTCGCTCCGCGAGGTCCTGGAGGAGACCTACGGGACCTTCGTCTACCAGGAGCAGATCATGCGGATCGCCAACGTCCTGGCGGGGTTCAGCCTGAACGAGGCCGACGGGCTCCGCAAGGCGATGGGGAAGAAGCGGAAGGAGGAGATGGAGAAGTACCACGGGCGGTTCGTGGCCGGCGCCGAGGCCAACGGCTGCCCGGCGGCGGTGGCGAACCGGATCTGGGACCAGATCACCCCCTTCGCGGAGTACTGCTTCAACAAGAGCCACTCCGCGGCCTACGCCGTCGTGACCTACCGGACCGCCTACCTCAAGGCCCACTACCCGGTGGAGTTCATGGCCGCCTTCCTCACCTGCGACATGGGCAGCACGGACAAGCTCGTGGAGGGGGTGGCCGAGGTGGCGCGGATGCGGATCCCCCTGCTCCCCCCGGACGTGAACCGGAGCGAGGTCGGGTTCACGCCCGACGGGGAGGCGATCCGCTTCGGGCTCGCCGGCATCCGCGGCGTCGGGGAGCGGGCCGTGGAGTGCCTGATGGAGGGGCTCCGGCGGGTCGGGGGGCGGTTCACCTCCCTCTACCAGCTCTGCGAATCCGTGGACCTCCACCTCGTCAACCGGCAGGTCCTCGAGGCGCTCATCAAGTCCGGGGCCATGGACGGGCTCATCGGCGAGGTCCCCGGCGCGTCGAAGGACCCGCGCCGGGGGGGAGCCTCGCGGAGCCGGCTCATGGAGGCGCTCGACCAGGCGATGCGGGCGGGGAACGACCTCCAGGCCGACCGGAGGGCGGGGCAGATGTCCCTCTTCGGGGCGGGGGCGCCGGCGGCCGCGGGCGGCGCGGCCTCCTCCCCCGCCCCGGAGCGGGCGCTCCCCGAGGCGCCGGACTGGCCGGAGAACCAGGTGCTCGCCTTCGAGAAGGAGACGCTGGGCTTCTTCGTCTCCTCCCACCCGCTGGCGGCGCACGAGGGCGCGATCCGGGCGCTCTCCACCCACACCACCGCCGACCTCCGCAAGCCCGGTGCCTCGGGGCGGGTGCGGGTGGGCGGGATGATCGCCGGGGTGCAGGCGCGGTTCCCCAAGAGCGGGCGGAACACGGACAAGAAGTACGCGCGGTTCCGGGTCGAGGACTACGAGGGGACGCTCGACTGCGTGGCCTTCTCCGAGGCCTACGAGGCCCACCGCGAGGAGATCGTCGCCGACCGGATCGTCTTCCTCGAGGGGACGCTGGCGACGGACCGCGAGGAGCCGAACCTCCGGGTGGACCGGGTGATCCCGGTGGAATCGGGGTGGGACTCCCTCGTCTCCTCGGTGACGGTGGACGCGGCCCGGGGCGGGGCGGACGAGGGGGCCTTCCGCGCCCTGCGGACGGCCTGCGAGGCCCACCCCGGGGGTACGGCGGTCTTCGTCGAGGTGGAGCCGCGGCCGGGGATCCGGGCGACCTACCGGGTGGACTCCGCGAAGGTGAAGCCCGGTCCCGCGTTCCACGCGGCCGTGGAGGGGATCTTCGGCGCCGGCTGCCTCAGGTTCGGCCGGGCGGCCGTGGCGGCCCCACCCCGCCGCGGCGGCGGCGGCGGGGGGGGATGGGGGGGGTAGTTCCCCCCCTCGATGCGGGGAGATCGACCGGATTTCTCCTCCCCCACCCCGACCCTCCCCCGGTGTACCATCCCCCCGGTCGGCCCCGGACCCGGGGCCGTGAAAAGGAGGACCCATGCGCCGCCGCTTCGTCGGACTCGCGCTCGTCGCCCTGCTCGCCCTTCCGCTGGCGGGCTGCTTCCCGAAGACGCTCCTGCAGTCCGTGATCTTCGTCGTCTACTACAAGCTCATCACCACCGGGTCCCCCTACAAGGCCAAGGCCTCCTCCTCCTCCACCGACGTCGACGTGCTCGTGGACGCCGAGGTCGGGGGGACCTCCGGCACCTACGACGTCACCCTCTACGACAACGAGAGCGAGGACACCTTCGGGACCTTCACCGGCGAGACCACGCTCAAGAAGGGCCGCTTCATCACCATCAAGGACAACGGGAGCGAGGGGCTCCTCTCCACGGTGGAGAACATGGTCTCCAAGTCCCTCGGCGGCGCGGCCGTCTCCATCACCAAGGCCAAGGCCAAGGTGACCGCCAACCAGGAGCCCGGCGGCGTCGCGGCCACCTTCAAGGCCACCGTCAAGTTCACGGGCACCGTCGACTCCGGCCCCTCCACGGGCGCGAAGATCAAGGGCGGCAAGATCACGGCCGGGCACACCTGGGACTTCGAGTAGCCCCCGGACTTCCGGGATCGGGACGGCCCGCCGGGGCGACCGGCGGGCCGTCCTCCCGGTCGCGACGCTCCCTGCCCCCCTCCCCTCCGACCCTCCCCCGCGGTACCATCTCCCCCACCGGGCTGGGACCCGGGGAAAGGGAGGAAGCATGAAGAAGCGCGCGGCCTGCGCGGCGCTCGTCGCCGCCCTGGCGCTGCCGTTCGCCGGATGCGGGGAGAGGACCCTGAAGGAGGTCGGGGTTCTCGGGTTTCTCATGAAGGTGCTGGCCGGCGATGTCACCCCGGACAAGGGCGCGAAGGCCTGGAAGGCGACGCCCTACGAGGAGACCCTCGACGTCCAGATCGACGCGGAGGTCGGCGGACTCTCGGGCGAGTACGCGGTCACCCTCTCCGAAGTCGAGGGCGGGACCTTCGGGACCTTCTCCGGCACCGGCGTCATCAAGAAGGGCCGCTTCGTCACCATCAAGGACAACGGGACCGAGGGGCTCAAGGCCACCGTGGCCGCCATCGCCTCCCGGGTCCTCGACCAGGACGTCACCATCCTCAAGGCGAAGGCGAAGGTCACCGCCAACCAGGAGCCGGGCGCGGTCGCGGCGAACTGGAAGGCCACCGTCAAGTTCAGCGGCACCGTGGACTCCGGACCCCAGGCCGGGGGGAAGATCAAGGGCGGGAAGATCACCCAGGAGGGTTCGCACACCTTCGACTAGCCGCCGCCCCCGAATCGAAACGGCCCGCCGGGTGACCGGCGGGCCGTCTTGATTCCGTGGGGGTCGCGACGGGCGGCTACTTCTTCGGCTCCTCCGTCACCCAGCCCGAGGAGACCAGCTTCCAGGGGTCCTCGGTGCGCTGGAACTCGTCGCCCTTCCGCTCGTACTTCGCCGACCAGTACTTCACCTCGAAGACTTCCTTCCCCTTCACCTGCGTCACCGGGTCCATGAGCCCGTAGACCCTGAGCTCGAACTTCTTGGCCTCGTCGTTGAGCCCCCCGAAGGTCGCCACGCAGGAGACCGTCTTGCCGTCCTCGATGCCGGCCCGGAGGTCGGCGGCGGTGCTGAGCTCCTTCGCCCCCGTCTTCTCCTTCACCGCCTTCACCGTGGCGGCGTCCCCGGTGTCGGGGAACTCGTTGTTCCGCACCGTGTCGGCCAGGAGCACCGCCCGGACGGCGGGCTTGCGCGCCGCGCCGGTGGCGTTCTCCACCCGGTAGGTCATGTACCACTTCACGGCGGACTTCCCGCCCGTCCCCTCGATCTTCACCCAGGACGGGGTGTCGTGCTTGAAGCCCAGCTCCCAGCGGAGGCCGGGGCCGTCCGCGACGGCCAGGGAGGCGGCGGCGAGGACGGCGGCGGCGGCGAGCCCGAGGATCGCGGAGCGCATGCGGTCGACCTCCCGTTGCTGTGCCCGAGGGCGTGCGGCGCCCTGTCGGTGGATGCCCGGAGGACGAGTATCGGGACCCCCCGCCGGGGGCGCAAGGGAATTGCCCCGGCGGGGAGCGCGATCGCCCCGGGAGGCTACTCCCGGACGATGAACTGCTTGAGGACCTCCACCGTCGAGTCCGGACCGATGACGATGGGGTCGTCGATGCCGAGCCCGAGGGCCTCGGTGTCCAGGAAGACCACGGAGGCGTCGTCGTAGAGCACGTTGAGCCCGCCCGGGTGGTGGCCGGTGCGGCCGTCGTCGCCCTGGCAGTCGCAGGCCCAGGCCTGCTTCTCCCGGGAGTCGGCCCGGATGGGGTAGTTCTTACGGTTGCGTCCCGCGTAGGAAATGATGAGGGGGTCGATGTTGTCGAGGTCGATGTTCTCGTAGCGCTTGAGGAAGTCCGGGCTCTCGGGGTCCTGGCTCCGGGTCATCTTGTCCCCGGGGCAGATGAAGACCTTCTCGTCCCCCTTGCGGATCATGCCGAGCTTGTAGGTGTTGAGCAGCATGGCCGACCCGCCCCGGGTGCCGAGGCCCTTGCCCGTCTGGCGCTGGACCAGCATGCCGCCGATGTTGTGCAGGTTGTTGGAGCACTGCACCTTGCGGCTGGCCTGCTGGGCCTGGGGGATGATGGCCGCCACCACGCCGATGAGGGCGGCGATGATGGTGATGACGACGAGGATCTCGACGAGGGTGAACCCGGCCTCGCCGCCGTTCCGCTGCGCGCGGGGAGTCATGGAGCCTCCTTCTCTGCGGCCGTGGCGGGGGTGTCCGCGGTCCGCCGATCCGCGCCGGCCCCCTCGCGGGCCCCACGGCCCGTGATCCTCCGGCGTCGGTGCCATGATAACCGGGTTTCCACCGGGGGCAAATCCCCCCCCGCCTAGGTCCCCATCTCCCAGGAGGCCAGGTACTTCCTCTGCTCGGCCGTGAGCCGGTCGATGGTCACACCCATGGACCGGAGTTTCAGGGTCGCCACCTGCCGGTCCAGTTCGGCGGGGACCGCGTGGACCTTCACCTCGAGGCGGGACCTGCGGGTCGCCGCCCACTCCGCCGCCAGGGCCTGGATGGAGAAGGACATGTCCATGACCGAGGCCGGGTGGCCCTCGGCGCAGGAGAGGTTCACGAGGCGGCCCTGCCCGAGCACGAAGATCGTGCGCCCGTTCCGCAGGGTGTAGCCGTCCACCAGGGGGCGGACGTCCGCCTTCACCGTCCTCGACATCCTCTTCAGCGCCACGAGGTCGATCTCGACGTCGAAGTGCCCCGAGTTGCAGACGATGGCCCCGTCCTTCATGACCTTGAAGTGCTCGGCGCGGAGCACGTGGATGTCCCCGGTCACGGTGCAGAAGACGTCCCCCTCGCGGGCCGCCTTCGCCATGGGCATCACCCGGAAGCCGTCCATGAGGGCCTCGATGGCCTTGACGGGGTCGACCTCCGTGACGATGACGTTCGCCCCGAGCCCCCGGGCGCGGGTCGCGAAGCCGCGGCCGCACCAGCCGTAGCCGGCCACGACGACGTTGCGGCCGGCCATGAGGCCGTTGGTGGCGCGCACGATGCCGTCCAGGGTGGACTGCCCGGTGCCGTAGCGGTTGTCGAAGAGGTGCTTGGTGTCGGCGTCGTTCACCGCGATGACGGGGATCTTCAGCGCCCCGTCCTTGGCCATGGCCCGCAGTCGGATGACCCCCGTGGTGGTCTCCTCGAGGCTGGCGATGAGCCCCGGCAGGAGGTCGGCGCGGTCGCGGTGGATGGTGGAGACGAGGTCGGCGCCGTCGTCGTAGGTGATGGAGGGGCGGGTGTCGAGGACCTGGTTGAGGTGGCGGTAGAAGGTCGCCGTGTCCTCCGCCCTGCGGGCGAAGACGGAGATCCCGTAGTGGCGCACGAGGGCGGCCGCCGCGTCGTCCTGGGTGGAGAGGGGGTTGGAGGCGCACAGCGCGACCTCGGC
>JAKLKS010000033.1:0-241 GCA_023150535.1 Planctomycetota bacterium | reverse complement strand
ATGAGGTTGGCGGTCTCCGTGGTCACGTGCATGCAGGCCCCCATGCGGAGGCCCTTCAGCGGCTTCTCCTTCGCGAAGCGCTCGCGGATGATGCGGAGCACCGGCATGTCGCGGTCGGCCCACTCGATGCGCTTGCGCCCGGCGTCGGCGGTCTCGGGGCGGGCGAGGTCGTTCTTCGGGAGGGGCATCTTCTTCCTTTCCGTTTCGTGCGCCTGTTCCGTTGCTCGGGGGGTGAGGGGGG
>JAKLKS010000339.1 GCA_023150535.1 Planctomycetota bacterium | reverse complement strand
GCATGGCATGCCTCCGAGGTCCATGCCATTCGAATCGGCTCGCAGTCACTCACACTTGAGGCCTTTCAGCAGAGCAAAGACGGCACTCAGCAGGGCGTCCCGGTGTCCCTCCAGGATCGCGACCTGGCGCGGCCGCCGGATCGCCTCCTGGAGGCGGGACACGGCCTCCGTGCGGGGATCCTGGAGCACGGCCTCCCGGGCGAGCAGGAGGGCCCGCATCCCGTCCAGCCGATCGGCGTCCCGGGAGGCGTTGGCGAGCGCAAGGCTCCGCGCCCGCCGGAGTTGCGCCAGGGCCACGCCCCGCGCCTCCTCCGCGGCGCTCCTCGCCTCGCTCTCCCGCCCCAACGCCTCCTGCTTGGCGTCCCTCTCCCGGCGCGCGAGCCTCGAGGCCTCCTCCTCGGCCTTCAGGGCATCCCTCTTGGCGTCCCGCTCCATCCTCGCCGCCTTCAGGAAGTTGAGCGACAGGGCGAGCCCGCCGGCGAGGGAGAGGAAGATCGCCGAGACGGCCGTCGCCATCCCCGGGCTCCTCTGCGACCACCGGGAGAGGCGCCCCAGCGGCCCCACGGGCCGCGCCCGGATCGGCTCGTGCTCCCGGACCCTGCGCAGCTCCTCCGCCAGGTCCTCCGCCGACTGGTACCGCCGGTCCCGGTCCTTCTCCAGCACCGTCTCCAGCACCACCTTGAGGTCCCCGGGCAGGTCCCGGTTGAGCCGCCGCGGGTCCTCCGGGTCCGTCGTGAGGATCCTCTGGTAGAGCCTGTCCACCGTGGGCGCCTCGAAGGGGAGCCGCAGCGTCAGGCACTCGTAGAGCGCCACCCCCATCGAGTAGACGTCCGTCCGCCGGTCGAGCCGGATGCGCTGCGCCATCAGCTGTTCGGGGCTCATGTAGGCCGGCGTGCCCATGAGGCTCCCCGTCTGCGTCAGCTGGTGGCCCTCGCCCGCCTCCTCCCGCGCCAGCCCGAAGTCGAGCAGGACCGGCTCGCCCCCGTCGGTCACCATGATGTTGTGCGGCTTGATGTCCCGGTGGATGAGCCCCTTCCCGTGGGCGTAGTGGAGCGCCCTCGCCGCCTTCTCGAAGAGCACCAGCGCCCGGTCGAGGTCGAGGCGGGTCTCGCCGGAGGTGGTCTTCGGCTTCTCCGGGGTCGTCGCCGACGGCGCCTCCTTCGTCGGGATGTGCACCACGCCCGAGGTCCTCGCGCCCGGCGGCCGCGCCTCCCGGCTCGAGGCCACCAGGTCCGACAGCGGCCTCCCCTCCACGTACCGCATCGCTAGGTACGGCACCCCGTCGTCCTCCCCCGCCTCGTACACCGTGCAGATGTGCGGGTGGTCGAGCTTGCTGGCGAGTTCGGCCTCCCGCTGGAAGCGGAGCCTGAGGTGGGTCGAAGCGGAGAACTGCGGGCTCAGCACCTTCAGCGCCACCCGCCGCGGCAACCGGGTGTCCTGCGCCTCGTAGACGACCCCCATCCCGCCCCGTCCGAGTTCCCGCACGACGCGGTAGGGGCCGATCCGGTCGGCCGGCATCGGCGGGGAGCCGGGGACCGCCGAGACCACCCCGCCTTGGCCCGGCGTGGTCGCCGCCAGCGGAGGCCCCGAGCTGACCGTGGGCCCCGACACCGGGATCCCGTCTCCCCCCGGGACCCGGGTCGCTCCCGCGACCACCTCGAACTCCTCCGCCACGACATCCCAGAAGCCGGGGAAGAGGTTCTTGTAGTGGTCGACGCCCTTCAGCGCCCCCGCGGCCCGGTCCTTCTCCAGGAGGGCCCGGACGGCTTCGCAGACCTTCCCTTGCTCTTCCCGGGTGCCCATGGGGGAGGAACATGAAGGAAGGCGTGCCGTCGGTCAATTCCGAGGGGGAGTGGACCATGACTCCCGTCACAGGACGGCGCCCCCGCTCCCCGTCGGGCCGGCGGGCCAGGCCATGCCCCGCGGTGGTGCTTCCCCCGAACCGGCACTCCCCGCCCGTTTCCGGCACGCGGCGGGCAGAGCCCTCGACGCTCCGTGCCGCAGGGAGCCGGACAATCCGGCCAAGGAGCCGCCGATCGAAGAGGATGCCGCCGCGCTCCCCCCGGTCCGTTCCGGGGCGCGCCTCGCGTGCCCCGGCCCTCCGGCAGACCCCGCCCGCCCCTCCCTCGCCCTTGCCCCCCCGACCCCCGGTGATAGGATGGCGCCGCCGGTCCCGGGGCGTGACGCCCGTCACGCCCGACGCTCCGGCTGCGGGAGCCTCGATGGGTGGAGCCAGCCGCCTCGCGCCGCGCCTCCTCGCCGCCACGCTCCTCGCGGCCGCGCTCCTCCTCCCGGCCCCCCCCGCCCCCGCCGACGACCCCGCCCCCGCCTCCACGACCGGGGAGGATCCCGCGGCGGCCTCCCCCGACGACGCCGCCCGCCGCCGCTTCGCGCGGTCCCTCTGGTTCGACCTCCGCGGCCGCGGCCCCCTCCCCGCGGAGCTCGCCGCCGCCGCCGCCGGGGACCCCGAGACCCTCGTCGACGACCTCCTCGCCGACCCCGCCACCTGGGAGGCCTGGCTCGAGGGGGAGTTCTGGTACTACCTCCTCATCGACCGCTTCCGCCCCGTCTCCGACCGCGTCAAGGCCCTCCCCGACCGCCTCGCCCTCGGCGCCTCCACCGTCCGCGACGCCACCCGCGAGATCGTCGTCTCCGCCGAGTTCAACGCCCGCAACCCCGGCAACGACACCTTCGTCACCGTCGTCCTCGAGCAGCTCCTCGGCGTCGTCGTCCAGAAGGAGCCGAAGCTGCTCGAGGCCGGGAAGAGGATGTACGACGGCGTCGCCGCGAAGCTCTGGGGCGAGGTCGGCCGCAGCCAGGCCGACGTCGTGCGCATCGCCCTCGCACGCCGGGAGTTCGCCGACCGGTTCGTCGCGCGCCAGTACCGGCGCGTCTTCGCGTGCGACGCCCCGAAGGGGATCGTCGACCGCGACGGCGCCCGCTTCCACGCCGACCCCGCCTCCTTCACCGGCATCCTCCGCGGGTGGCTCCTCTCCCCGGAGTACGCGGCCCGCACGCGCGTCCTCCGCCCGAAGGACGACCTCGTCTTCATCCGCACCCTCTTCGTCGACCTCCTCGGCCGCGAGCCCACCTTCGAGGAGTTCCGCAACAGCCGCAACGCCCTCACCGCCCTCTCCGACCCGACCCCCGTGCGCCACGTCCTCGCCCAGCTCCTCCTCGATTCCGGGAAGGCCCCGCTCCCCGCGGAGGAGTCCCTGGAGCGGCCGCCGGAGTGGATCCGCTCGAAGTTCCGGGACCTC
Organism: Planctomycetota bacterium; assembly: GCA_023150535.1. GTDB lineage: Bacteria > Planctomycetota > JAJSAM01 > JAJSAM01 > JAKLKS01 > JAKLKS01. The sequence continues at coordinate 125 of JAKLKS010000339.1, read as the reverse complement.
CTCGGGAGGGAGCCGACCCGCGGGGAGCTCGAGACCTTCACCGCGACGCTGGGGGAGTACGCCTGCGAGCCGAAGACCGTCGTGATGGCGCTCGTGACGAGCGCCGAGTACCAATACCATTGAGC
>JAKLKS010000338.1:3150-3404 GCA_023150535.1 Planctomycetota bacterium | reverse complement strand
GGCGCCGGCCGCGCCCGGGGACGCCGGCAGGGGCGGCGGATCGAAGGGGTCCCCGCCGGGACGGAGGGAGAGGAACCGGCCCGTGGGGGGCGGCGCCGCCCGGTGGCCGACGCAGGGGCTCTCCCCCGCGTAGAGGGCCCCGAGGTCCACGGGGATCCGCTCCGAGAGGAGGTGGGCCACCCCCCGCAGCATCGTGGAGACCCCGGACTGGTTCGGCACGCAGACGGAGCGCGCGGCGAAGCGGCGCCCCTCGA